>CAWISY010000278.1:0-54298 GCA_963838455.1 Bryobacterales bacterium | reverse complement strand
GAAGCTCGCCGCGGTCCAAATCCCGTGCGTCTGGGACCATGTCGACATCGGCGTTAGACGCTTCTACGCCAACGATCCCTGGGGCAACCGCTTGGAGTTCACCGAACCCACGTCCGCCACGCGCTAAAATCTTTTCGCCCGTGCCGTCAATCCTTTACATTTTCGCGCCCCCTTCGGCCGGCCCACCGCGGCTATTCTCAGAGCGTAAGTGACTTCCTGGCCAGGAAGGCGTGTGCGTTCGATGACGCTGAACTTTCGCTGTCGCGTGGTTTGCTATCGGCGGAAGACTTGAGGATCGATCCTTAGACTCCGCAAGCGGATGAGACCGCCCGCGGACAAGCAGAGAACGAATGTTGGACGAAACAGTGCTATCGGAAGACATGAACCTCGAAGCGCGATAATCGCCCGGCTAATCCCGCCGCGTGGGGCCCGCGTGAGAGGCGACTCGAATCATTGGCGGCCGGTACGACCGGCTAAAACAGACCACGCCCCGGAATCCCCGGCCGCCGCCACGCCTTACAGCCGAAGTGTCCGTTCACTCACCAGGAACTTCCATCAGGACGCCCCCATCTGGACTTCAGCCGCTAAGCGATATATCATAATTCGTACTATGGCAAGGAAGAGCGCCGGTGGTCCCGCCTGCGACCCGGAGCTGTTAATTCTGTCCAGTCTGGCAGCCGGACCCAAGCATGGGTATGCCATCATGCTGGACGTCCGCACCTTCGCCGGTTTCGAGCTCGGTCCCGGCACCCTCTACAGCGCCATCACGCGTCTGGTTGAAAACGGCTGGGTGAAGCCGCAGGAAGCGCGTGGACGTCAGCGCCCGTACCAACTTACCTCCAGTGGACTTCAGCATCTCAAAGCCCAGCTCGAGGGTATCCGCCAGTTAGCGAACGTGGGTTTGAGGAGGCTGCGAACCGCATGAACATCAAGCCACGCATCGTCCGGGGACTTCTGCGGATGTATCCCGCCTCATGGAGCGCCGAGTACGGTCACGAACTCGAGGCGCTACTCCTGCTCCGGACCATCACCCCATCCATTCTTGCCGACGTAGTTCGCAGCGCCATTCGCGAACGGCTGAGAATCGAACCGGCATGGAAAATCTGTGGCGCAGCTCTTTTTGTATTCACCATGGCAGGCATATTCGTGAACAACACCAGGCCGCTTTCTCCACAGGGCTTCCGCTGGTACGGCCTCGTATGGTCTTTGTTCATTTTTATGGCGGGGTTGCTGACGGTCCAGCGTAACCCCAAGGCAAGCTCATCTCTAGCGGGGGCAAAGGCGGCATTGCTGGGCTATCTCCCGGAGGTCGTGGCTCTCGGCCTTTGGGCGTTGGGCATTTTCCACCCTCTGGTCACGAAGGCTCCAGGCCCTTACCCGCTCGTGGAAAGCCGGCTGGCGCTGTTTGACATGACCTTTCCGACCCCTCCGCGGCCGGGCTCCTTTTTGGAGATATGGTTCCCAATCGCGCTCATTGTGGCGTCAGGCCTTGTTGTCGGTGGTCTCGGCGGAATGCTCGGACGGGCCGCATCGTTTCTTTCGACTCGTCTCCGGTTCCGGCCTGGCCTCGGGTCCCAGCGTGGCCTCGGGTCCCAGCGCGGGAAGTAACAGCGCGTCTTGAACCTTCCCTCATGCCTCATTTCTCACTCATGCCTTAAGGCGACGGCCGGATCGACGCGCAGCGCTCGCCGTGCCGGAATCACGCTCGCCAGCACGGCGACCGCCAGCATCAGCGCGAGCGCGCCGTACATGATCGGATCGGCGAAAATGACCCGCGCAAGCGGAGCATCCGGGAACGTTTGGGTAGCGCGTGTGATCACAGTCGTCACAGTGCCCAGCGAGAATCCGAGCGCCAGTCCGATGAACACGGGCCGCAGTCCCTGAACCAAAATGTTGGTGACCACCGCGCGCGCGGTCGCGCCCAGGGCGACCCGAATCCCGATTTCCCGCGTTTGCTGGCTCACCAGAAACGCCATCACCCCGAAGATGCCCACACCCGCCAGCGTGAGCGACAGCAGAGTCAACGTTCCCGCGAGCGAGGCCGTCACGCGCTGCAGGCTGCGCTGCATAGCCACGAAGCCGTCTTCCAGGCTGACCATGAACAGGCTCGGTCCCAGGTTTGCGTCGAACGAATCAACCGCGGAACGCACCGCCGCCAAAGCCCTTCCGCGGTCGCCTCGAATGCGAAACATGAGAACGCTCTGCGCATCCTCGGTGGATGCCAGGTACACGTGCAATTGGTCGGGCTGAGCGATGTCGGCGAAGCGGGCGTCCCTGGCGACGCCCACCACTTCGAAATCCGTGAACTTGTTCTGAAAATTCAGATCCAACACGAAGTGTTTGCCCAGGGGGTCTTCGCCTGGCCAGAAATGCTTCGCGGTGGATGCGGTGATCACGGCCACGGGGGCCTTTTGTTTCGCTTCCTGCCGTGTAAAGCTGCGCCCCCGCTGCAGGCCGACGCCGAGCGTTTCCAGATACCCGTCGGAGGCGTACGTCGCCAGCGCTTTGGCATATAGTTTCCCTACGATCATGGGAGGCGTGTAGGTGCCATTCAGCGGCGGCCGTCCGATCGCGGAACCCCTCACTTCCGGCAGGGTCTGCAACCGGTCCCGCAGCGCCTGCATTTTGGCGGACCCCGCGTCCACCAGCAACCAATACGTGTCACGCGTCTCGAAACCCAGATCGCCCGCGTGCGAGCGGACCAGTGCGTTCGCTGTCGCGAAGCCAAGCACCAACAGCAACACCGATACCGTGACTTGTGTTCCCAGCAGCAGCCCCCTTAACCGCGACTTGCCCAGCCGCATTCCGGATGGCGAGCCGTCCTGCCTGGCCGCGGCGTTGAGTCCCGCGCGCGTCGCTTGCAGTGCCGGCGCCAGGCCGAAAACGGCGCCCGTCAGCAGGCTTACCGTCAGGCCGTAACCCAGGACATGCGCATCCGGGGTGAGATCCAGCTCGATCATGCTCAGGTGGAGGCCTTGAAAAATCGTGCTCAGCGACAGCCACAACGTCCGGGCCGCCCAGACCGACAGCAGAATTCCCGCCGCGCCGCCCAGCAAAGAGAGCAGCAGGCTCTCGCTCAACAACTGCCGGACCACGCGGCCGCGGCTTGCGCCCAGGGCCAGCCGGATGCCGATCTCGCGTTGGCGGGCCACGCCGCGCGCCAGCAGCATGTTCGCCACGTTCGCACATGCCACTAAGAGCACCAGGCTAACCAGCAGCAGAACCCCGGCCGCAGCCGCATGAAAGCGGATGTCATCGGTGTTCCCGAAATACGCTGTCCGCTGGAGCGTGACCGCCGTGGTGCGATCTGTTTGCTGGTAACCGGACAGATACTGCCGGATCAGTTGGTCGGTCTCCACTTGCGCCTGCGCCTTCGATACGTCCGGCTTCAATCGCGCCAGCAGTTCAAAACCCGACTGCGTCGACGGATCGCGCCACTGCTGCCGCCAGTTCTGATGGGAGGCCGCGCCGGACGCCTGATCGAGCTGATCGAGCATCGAAAGCGGCGCCCAAAACGCGCATTCCAGCGGAAAAGATTCCGTGCCCGTGAACTCCCGCGGCGCGACACCGATAATTGTGTACACAGCCCCGTTCAATTTGATCGCCCGGCCGGGAATGTTCGGATCCCCATGATACGTCCGCTGCCAATAGCGATAATCGAGCACCACCACCGGGTTCGCTCCCGGGACGCGATCTTCATCGGGCACGAAAGTTCGGCCGATCAGCGCCTTCACGCCGAGACCGGAGAAATAGTTGGAGGAGACCGCGTATCCATTTACGCGTTCCGGCGCGGTGCGTTCCTCTGAAGCGGCGCCCACGGGTAGCGCCAGAACTGTAATCTGCGACTTCGCGGCCACTACGTCCGTGAAAACGCTGCTATGCTCGCGCAGGTATTGGTATTCCGTATAGGCGAAGTTGTACTGAGCGTTGCCGAGCCCGTGGCTGGCGAACCAGCGCTCGACGCGCACCACGCGGTCCGGATCGGCCACGGGAAGCGGCCTTAACGCGACGGCGTTGTAGATGCTGAAGACCGTCGCGTTCACGCCGATTCCCAGCGCCAGCGCGATCACCGCAGTCGCGGTGAACCCCGGATTGCGGCGCAGATTCGCCAGGCCGTAGCGCAGGTCTTTGAAACACTGTTCAATCCATACCAAGGACCGGGTTTCGCGATGCAGTTCTTTGGCCTGCTCGATGCCGCCGTACGCCCGCTTGGCCGCTAGCACGGCTTCTTCCGATGACATACCCCGCCGCTCGAAGTCCTCCTGCAACAGCGCCAAGTGCGCTTCGATTTCGCGCGACATCTCGCGCTCGGCTTCCTTGACGCGGAACAGATTCGCGAATCGCAACCACAGCCGCCGCATGGATCACGCACCCTCGGCCAGCAGCTTCTCCACCAGCCCGGACATCCTGCGCCAGCGCCGCATCTCCTCGGCCAGCGCGCGCTCGCCCGCCTTGGTGATCGAGTAAAACTTCGCCTCCCGGTTGGTCTCGGTCTTGCCCCACGTTCCTTTGATCCTGCCCTGCTGCTCCAGCCGCACCAGCGCCGGATAGAGCGTGCCTTGGTTCAAACGCAGCAGGTCATCGGAAACCTGCTGAAGCCGTGTGGCAATGGCGTAGGCGTGCTGCGGCCCCAGGCTCTCCAGCGTCCGCAGGACGATCAGGTCCAGGGTGCCCTGCAATACCGTGATCTTGTCCGAATCGTCCGCCGCACTAGACATCCAAGTGAACCTCCACCAGCCGAGTATGCACCCCCTTCACTTGTCTGTCAAGTGGAGGCGTGGGTATCGAGATAAACGCGCGAAGTGCCGCGGTTTCGTGCGGATGTATACTGAAACTTGCCATAGGAGCGTGCCCATGCCGGACGAACAAAACGAGATCACGCAGGAAGCGGAAAACCAGACTGGCTGGTCCCGGCGGCGCGTCTTCAATGCTGCCTCGCTCGCGGCCCTCGGCGGAGCCGCCCTCACCGGCCTTCCCCTGCAGCAGCGCGCCAGAGCCCAAGAAGGCAAGAAAATCGAGCCTCTCGAAGACTTCAAGTACGACCTGGAGGCGCAGGATCACTGGAAGGGTCCCGGCGGATCTGCCCGCGAAGCCACCGCGGAGGAGTTTCCGGTTTCGCAGAGTATCGCGGGCGTATCCATGCGCCTAGAACCGGGGGCCATTCGCGAGTTGCACTGGCATTCTTTGGCCGCGGAGTGGGCCTACATGCTGGAAGGCCGCTGCCGCGCCACCGTGATCAACCCCGAAGGCCAGGCCGACATCGCCGATTTCGGCGTCGGCGACACGTGGTATTTTCCGCGCGGTCACGGCCACGTCTTGCAGAACCTGGGGCCCGGTCCGTGCCACTTCCTGCTGGTGTTCGACAACGGCCACTTCTCCGAATTCGGCACCTTCAGCATCACCGACTGGATCTACAATACTCCGCCCGATATTCTGGCGCGCAATCTGGGCCTGCCCGCCGCGGCCTTCGCGCAATTCCCCAAGAAGGAACTGTACATCGGGCCCGGCGCAATCCCTCCGCAGGACATGGAGCCGTTTCGCAACGCCGACATTCAGCCGGCGCAGGGCAACCACAAATACCGGCTCGATCACGTTCCGGCGCGCGTCTACCCCGGCGGCACTGAACATCTGGTCTCCTCGGTGGAGTTCCCGATGCAGACCACGCTCACCGCGGTCAAGATGACGCTGCAGCCGGGAGCCCTGCGCGAGATGCACTGGCATCCGCACGCCGATGAGTGGCAGTACTACGTCAAGGGCCGCGCCCGCGTCCGCATCTTCGGCTCGCACGGGCGCTTCAAGGAAGAGGAGTTCAAGCCCGGCCAGGTCTCCTTCATCAAGCAGGGCTACGGGCACTACGTCGAGCAGCTCGGCAACGAACCCACCGAGATCCTGATCCTGTTCAACAGCGGCGTGTATCAGGAGATCTCGCTCACCAACTGGCTGGGCGGGAACCCGGTGTCGATTCTGCAGAGCAACTTCGGCATCTCCAAGGCGCAGATCGATCAACTGCCGAAGAAGGAAATCGGCATCATCGGCAAAAAGGCCTGAACCGCGGCGGCCGGGGTGAACGTCCACTCCCTTCGGTCGTGGCTCTGTTGCTACTCCGACGCCGCTACTGCGACCGCGTAAACAGAGCCGCCACCGGAGGAAGCGGTTTTTGCTGAGAATTCCGCGCCCAGTTCACAACTAGGGGTTTTTGAACCCCCTGGTTTTTCCTCTCGTCGCGATCGTCGCCGGCATCCTGCTGGGACGCTGGCTGTCATTCACCGCGAGTGAAGCTGCGTGGCCGATCGCGGTTTTCTTGGTTTTGGCCGCTCTGGCTTCGCCAACGCTGCGTCGGACCTGCATCTATCTGGCGCTGGTTTTCCTCGGCACGCTGGACTACGTTCTTCACCGCCCGCTCCCGCCTCCGGAAATCGACGCAGGCTTCCGCGAAACCGTACTGGTCGATGGCTGCGTGGTCGAGCCCACCGTTTTCTCGCCTGAGCGCGAACAGTTCACCGTCGAGCTTGATTGGCGTGCCCGTGCGCGCGTCAGTCTCGCCCTGGACGACCCAGCCGAGCCGCAAAAACTCGCCTACGGCCAGCGTGTGGAGATTGAAGCTCGCCTGCGCAGCCCGCACAATTACAACAACCCCGGCGGCTTCGACTACGCTGCCTATCTCGCGCGCCAGAACATCTTCTGGACCGCGACCATGACACGCGGATCGAAAGCGCAAATTCTTCCGGGCCGTTGCGGCTCGCGTTTCCTCGCCGGCGTGTACGCGCTGCGCACCGCCGCGCTCGAGCGTTTGGACCGGCTCTATGCAGGAGACGATTATGCGATCGGAATGATGGAGGGGATTTTGATTGGCGAGACCTCCGGCCTGGAGCGGGTCTGGACCGAGGATTTCCGCCGCACCGGGACCTTCCATGCGTTGGTGATCTCTGGGGTCCACGTCACCGTTCTAGCCGGAGTGCTGTTGTTCCTGTTGCGCTTGTGCGCCGTTCCGGAGTTGGCAGCCCTCAGCGCGACCGCGGGAGCCGCGTGGACGTACGCGCTGGTCTCCGGACTCTCCGCGCCGGTGGTGCGCGCGGCAGCCGGGTTCAGCCTGTTCCTGATCGCGCGATTTCTGTTCCGCCGCACGCGCATCCTGAACCTGCTGGCCGCGGTGGCGCTGGCCTACGCTTTGTGGGATCCGGACGCATTGTTCGACGCCAGCTTCCAGCTTTCGTTCCTCTCGGTAGCTGCGATTGGAGCGCTCGCTCAGCCATTGCTGGAACCGCGCCTTGCGCCGCTGGCTCGCGGAGTCCGCGGCTTGAGCGACAGCGCCCGCGACGTGCATCTCGACCGGCACGTCGCGTCATTTCGAGTGGAGCTTCGGCTTGCCGCCGAGGCTCTAGGGCTGTGGGCGCGTGTTCCTCAGCAGTTCGCGGAATCCGCAGTCGAGTGGTGCGCCCGGCTCACATTGTTTTCGCTGGAGATGGCGGTCATCTCCACCGTGATTCAGATCGGCCTGGCTCTGCCTATGGCCGAGTATTTCCATCGCGTTTCGTTCACTGGATTAACGGCGAACCTTCTGATTTGTCCGTTGCTGGAAGCGGTAGTGCCGCTGGGTTTCGCGGCAGTCTTCACCAACTGTCATTGGCTGGCCGCGTTGGCTGGGTGGCTGTTGAAGATCTCCGCGCGTATCGCCGGCTGGCACGCGACGTTAGAACCCTCCTGGCGGGTGCCGGACCCGCCGCTGTGGCTGGCCGCCGCGCTCACGGTTTCATTGATCGTCTTTGCCGTTCTGCCCAGGCGCAAAGCTTTTTGGACCTGCGCCGGCGCCGTGGTGCTGGTGCTGTTCCTGCTGCTGGTCTGGCATCCCTGGCCTCCCGAAGTTCAGCCCAACCAGTTCGAACTCACCGCCATCGATGTCGGCCAAGGCGACAGCCTGCTGCTGCTGTTCCCGGAAGGGGCTCGCATGCTGGTGGACGGCGGAGGGGTGCTGGAGTTCGGACGGGTGCGCAAAACCAACCTCGATATCGGCGAGGACGTGGTTTCGCCATATCTGTGGAGCCGTGGGATCAAGACGCTCGACGTGGTCGTCGCCACCCACGCGCATGCGGATCACATCGGCGGCCTTCCTGCCATCCTCGACAACTTCCGCCCCAAGGAACTTTGGGTCGGCGCCAATATGCAACCGGAGCTTGTGGACCACGCACGCCGCCTGGGGGTGCGGGTTCGCGACTGGCACGCCGGAACCTCCTTCTACTTCTCCGGCGCCACGGTCACGGTCATTTCCCCGCCGGACGACTATGCGGCGCCGATGGTGGGGAATAACGACTCCCTCGCCTTCCGGGTCAACTTCGGGGCCCGCTCCTTTCTTCTGACCGGCGATCTGGAGCGCCCCATGGAAGCTCGCGCGCTTGCCGACGGCCTGGCGGGCCATGCGGATGTTCTCAAAGTGGGGCATCACGGCTCCAGGACCTCCAGCATCCCGCCCTTTCTTGACGCCGTATCGCCTTCTGTGGCAATTGTTTCCGCAGGATACGAGAACTCTTTCGGCCATCCCCACCCTGACGTTTTGAAGCGCCTGGTTGCACTTCACAGCGCCATCCTCAGAACCGACCTTGACGGAATGGTTTCCGTCTCGACGGACGGGCAGAAGCTGTGGTTCAACCAGATGGCATGGCAGGACTTGGACCGGGTTCCGTGGTATCCGTTTCAGGCGGATTTGGTACACTAACCCTAGGGGCTGGACTGTATAGTCGGCTAGAGGAACGCTTGATTTGCGGCTACCTAGAGCTATTCTCGGGATTGCAATTCTGGCGATGCTGACCGCCGGATCCGGGAGCGCCTTCGATCCTCAAGAATCGACCAACCCCTTAGTAACCAAGTTCTTAGCTGCCACCAAGGTGCAGCAGGACGCTTTGCGCGGGACACAAATGGAGGTCGACATCGACGCCCAGCTTCCGAAGCTCAAGGAATCCGGAAAGATGAAGGTTTTGCGGAAGGTCTCGCGCCTGGGGGAGATCACGTTCCGCAAGCTGGGTGAGTTTGTGGGAGACCGCACGGTGCAGCATGAGGTGATCGAGCGGTACCTGTCGCTGGAAAATGAGAACTCTGCGAACCCTTCCATTGCCATCACTCCGGCCAACTACAAATTCCGCGTCAAAACCAAAATGACGCAGGGCGAGAGCCGGACCTACGTATTTGAGCTGACACCCAAGAAGAAAAACATCGGATTGTTCAAGGGCGAGCTGTGGGTGGATGCCGGCACGGGGATGCCGCTGCGCGAATCGGGCAGCCTGGTCAAATCTCCTTCGATCTTCATCAAGGGCATCTCGTTTGTGAATGAATATACACTTGAGGATGGCGTCTCTATCCCGTCGAGCATCGAATGCCACGTCGACACGCACATTGCCGGGCGGGCGGATTTGAATATCCGTTTCAGCAAAGTCGCTCCGGTCATCGGGGAAGATCCGGGGCAGATCGCGGACGCCCCCTGAAGCAACAGCAAAGCGAGTGAGATTCATGGCCACTAACTATCGGAATACTGCGTCGAACATTTCAAATAACGCCCAATGAGAACCTTATTTCTGAACCCTCCCTCTTTTCAGGGCTTCGACGGCGGCGCGGGGTCGCGCTGGCCTTCCACCCGGGAAATTGAATCCTACTGGTACCCGGTTTGGCTGTGCTACCCGGCGGGGATGCTGCCGGATAGCAAGGTTCTGGATGCCCCGCCGCATGGCGTGACCATCGAAGAGACGGTGGCGCAGGCCAAGGACTTCGAGGTGCTGGTGCTGTTCACTTCCTCGCCCGGATTTCACGTCGACGTGAAGATCGCGGAGATGATGAAGGACGCCAATCCGAAGATGAAGGTGTGCTTCGTGGGCCCGCCCGTGACCATCGAGCCGGACAAGGTGTTGAACGCCACCAAGGCCATCGACTTCATCATCCGGCGCGAGTTCGACCACCAGATCGTCGACTACTCCAATGGCGTGCCCTTGGAGGATCTGCCCGGCGTCAGCTTCCGCAAGAACGGAGTCAACGTCCATAATCCCGAGGGCCCGGTCGTCGAAAACCTGGATGAGCTGCCGTGGGTGACCAAGGTGTACAAGCGCGACCTGGATTTCAAGCGCTACAACGTCCCGTTCCTGCTGTATCCGTACCTGTCCTTCTACACCACGCGCGGCTGCCCGGCCATGTGCACCTTCTGCCTGTGGCCGCAGACTCACTCCGGACACCGCTGGAGACTGCGCTCGGCCAAGGATATCGCCAACGAAGTCAAATATGCGTTGGATAATTTCCCGGGCTTGAAAGAGATTTTCTTCGACGACGACACCTTCAATTACCAAAAAAAGCGGACGCTGGAGGTGTGCGCGGAGCTGAAGAAACTCAACTTCACCTGGTCCTGCACCTCGCGCGTCACCACCGACTACGAAACGCTCAAGGCCATGAAGGAAGCCGGCGGGCGCCTGATGATCGTCGGCTATGAGACCGGCGACCCGCAAATCCTCAAGAACATGAAGAAGGGCGCCACCATCGACATGGCGCATCGCTTCACCGACAATGCCCACAAGCTGGGGCTGACGATCCATGGCGATTTCATCATCGGCATGCCGGGCGAGACTCGCGACACCATTCGCAAGACCATCGATTTCGCCAAGAAGCTGGATTGCGAAACCATCCAGGTATCCATCGCCCACGCCTATCCCGGCACCGAGTTTTACCAGTATGCGCAGCAGAACAACCTGGTCCAGCTCGGCATGTCCGATACCCAGGGCCATCAGTTGCCCAACGTGATCTATCCGGGCATTCTGGACCGCGCCGAAATGGTGGATTGGGTGGAGCGCTTCTATGGCGAGTATTACTTCCGTCCCAAGGCTGCCTGGAGGATCGTCCGCAAGGCGATGTTCAACAGCACCGATCGGAAGCGGTTGTACAAGGAAGCCAAGAGCTACATGAGCCTGCGCCACAAGCGCCAAAAGTATGTCGCGGACTACCGAGCCGCCGGCGTCGACCCGGCCCTCAAAGAAGCCGGAATCGAGGAACCGGTCCTCAAGTAATGAGGCCGGGCCTGATCGTATAATGCCGCCGGGCTCTGCAATGGAGGCTGACCAGCGGCTGCGCTGGAAGACTCGTCTCTTCCTGACGCTGGTCGTCATCTCTCAACCGCTGGGAAACCTGGCGCTTACCGTCGGGATGAAGCACCGCGTGCTGCACTCGCCGTGGGATTATTTGAGCGCCATCTTCAGCCCTTACGTGGCGCTGGGAATCGTGCTGTTGATCGTCTGGCTGCTTTCGCGGATGGCGCTGCTCAGTTGGGCGGACCTGAGCTACGTCCTTCCCCTGACCGCGGTCGGCTATATTTTCACCGCGGCCATCGGGCGCTTCGTGCTCCATGAGCAGATCAGCCCGTCGCGCTGGAGCGGCACGCTGCTGATCGTCGCCGGAACGGCCCTGGTGGGCATGACCGACTCGCAGACATCGCCCCCCAGCCGGTTCCAGGAGACCCAGTTCCAGGAGGAGCAGTCATGAAGTCGTGGCTTCTGGTGGCTCTGATCGTGGCGGGGACGGTCGCTGGAGACACCCTGCAGAGCTTCGAGATGAAGCGTCACGGCGAAGTCCGTTTCCGGCGCAGCGGCTTTGGCCGCGTGGCTGCGAAGCTGGCCAAGAATAAGTACCTGATCCTGGCTATCGTCTGCATGGCCATTTCCTTCTTCGCGTTCATGACCCTGGTTGCGGAAGCCGACCTGAGCTTCGCCGTTCCAGCCACTGCGGCAAGCTTCGTCTTTGAGACGGTGCTGGCCCGCCTGGTGTTGATGGAACGCGTCGACGCGAAGCGCTGGGTGGGCGCCGCGTTGGTGGCTGGCGGCGTAGCTTTGCTGGCGCTGTGACGCTTTGATCCTCGAAATCGCGTGCGCAGTCGCGGCTGGGTACCAGATCTTTGCGATGATCGCGTGTCTCCGATTCCGCCGCGCGCACACCAGTGTTCCGCGGAGTCACGCTCCCGTCTCGATCCTGAAACCCGTCCGCGGGCTTGACTCTGGCTTTCGCGAAGCCATCGTGTCTCACTGCGCGCTGCCCGGAGAATATGAGTTGCTGTGCGGCGTTCGCTCGCTGGATGATCCGGCCGTCGAGCTGCTGCGCGAATTCCCCAAGGTGCGTGTGATCGAATGCGCTACGCAGACGCCAAATCAGAAAGTTGGTGTGCTGGCGGATCTGGCCCGCGAAGCTCGCTACCCGATCCTGATCGTGAATGACGCCGACATTCGCGTAAGTTTTGATTACATCGAGCGCGTCACGCGGCCTCTGGAGGATCCAAGCGTGGGCCTGGTGACCTGCCTATACCGGCCTGATGGGTCAACCTTCGCGGCGCGTTTCGAGGGGCTGGGGGTTTCCACCGATTTCGCGCCCTCTACGTTGGTCGCTCGGCTGGTGGGCGTCGAGGAGTTCGCCATGGGCTCCACGCTGGCGTTTCGCAAAGCGGATCTCGAAAAAATAGGCGGCTTCGAAGCCATCGCGGATTACCTTGCCGACGACTACCAGCTCGGCGCGCGGCTGCACGCGCTGGGATTGAAATGCGTGCTGAGCGAGGAGATCGTGGCGACGCATCTGGGCGGGACCTGGAGCGAGGTCTGGACCCATCAGGTGCGCTGGGCCCGGACCATCCGGGTTTCGAAATTCGGCGGCTATCTGGGGCTGCCTGTGACCTTCGCCACGTTCTGGGCCGCGGCGGCCGCCTGCGCCGGCCACTGGCAGGCCGCGCTGGCCACCCTTGCGGTGCGGATGCTGATGGCGTTCGAATCCGGCTGGATGGTCATGCGCAGCCGCGACGTCTTGCGGTTGTGGTTCCTGATCCCGTTGCGCGATCTGTCGATCGCCGCGGTGTGGGCCGCTGCGCTGTTCGGCAACTCGGTCACTTGGCGCGGTCAAAAACTGCGGCTGGATCGCGAAGGTCGGATCCAGAGAATGCCTGTGCTAAAATAACGGAGAAGTCCCACCCGCCGCGCCCGTAGCTCAGTTGGATAGAGCGTCTGGCTACGAACCAGAAGGTCGCATGTTCGAGTCATGCCGGGCGCACCACTCTTTGGCTCTACGCCACGAATGGGGGCAGGGTTGCCTCCGACTGATCTTCAAGAACACATTACCTTAACTCGGAGTCCGTAGTTTTGGAAGTTGCGGAAGCCGTAGGCTTGGCGCTGGAGGACTTCCATTTTGGTGTGGAAGCCATCGGCGATTCCGTTGTTACGGGCGAGGCGCCGCACGGCGGCGATTTCCCTCGTGCTCGGAGGTTTGCCGTCTCAGAGCCCCCGCAGTCCGGCCCGTTTGGGGAGCGTCACCATCGTCACTGGCGTCGCCTAAAGGCTGACCATCGCCTTGTTCGGCAGGCGGAGCGGTTTTGCTGTGTACGAAAATTTGTCGGGCACCGCATCCTTTTGATGCTTCCGCGAACCTGTCTCGGCAACCGGGGTCATGGTCCCGCTTACATGATCGGCGTCTACGGTAATAGTTGCATAACCGTGATGATAAGAATCGTGAAATACCAGCTTCGCACCAAGATCTTCGTCTACATGGCCAACCTCGGCGGTCATTCCGTGAAGATGGTAGTAACCGCCGTGTCCGACCACCAGAAACGGTGTAGGGACATCCTTCAGAATGTGGCGTTCGATCCGTTGATAGTTGTGCACATGGGCGGTCAAAACCAAATTCGGCACCCGCCGGGAATCGTTAATCGCCCGGTCCAGAAAATCCGCCATGGCAGCGCTGCCACTGTGATGATCGTCAAACGAGTAAATGGGGTGGTGCAGCGCGACGATAAGCGCCTTGCCATCCGGGGCCTTGTCGAGCTCATTCGTGAACCACTGTTGCTGCACAGAGTCGACAGACCCTCCTTCTGGGACGTTCGTGTACGCGCCGACGATGGTGGCGAAGGGGCAGTCCAGAGTGTAATAAACGTTGGGAAGTGACAGGGTAACGCGAGACGCATCACCTGAGATGGGATCAACTTGCGCCTTCGGACTCATGAAATAGCGGACCCACCCATCGAGCGAAGTTTGCGAGCTGTCCGCGGGATCGCCGTCGTGATTGCCCGGAATTGCGAGGATAGGCACGTTGTAGTGGTCGTAGGGTTCGTAAAATTGATCATAATAGTCGGCAACCTCGCCGTTGTAGTAGACAACGTCACCTAAGTGGTAGAAAAACTGCGGCTTTTCCTGAAGCGGATTGTTGAGATCGCTCTTCATCTGTGCAGCGACCGCCGCCTGGTAGTCGGAGTTCTTTACGCCTCCCGTGTCTCCGACAGTATGAAAAATCAATCGACCGAGCTTCGTGGCGGTCTCCGAAATGCCTGGCACAAGAACTGCCAAATCAAAGTGATAGGGCGGAAGGCCTAGCGGCTCGGGGAGGGGCTCAAACTTCGTATCAGAGTGGGTGCTAAGGGGTTGAACCCCTGGATGGGCTTGCGCCTTTCCGCGAGGTGGCCGTGGCCGGGCACTGCCAGGCTGCAGCATAAATGGTGAACTCCTTTCGGTGTGAATCCAGGTACAGCGGAATCGCTCCTAGCATACATATCACAGATTAGCTCCGTATTGTCGCAAAACCTGAAAGGCTTTCGGCTAGTCACCCGATTGAAACACAGGGAACATACGCCTCCGGCATAGGCCAGGATTCCGAAGCCTGCCCAAATATTGTTACGCACGGGAGCTTAGGATAAGGCAGATGTCTCGCAAGAGATAGAAATCCCGTTATCGGCATTCGTCACCCATAAGTGTATTGACTCATGGTTGGTCTCATGATAATCTTCGAGACACTATGATTCGACAGACGATGCTTGGGGCAGTGTTGCTGCTATGCTTCATTCTGCCTTCATATTCGCAGAGCGGTGGCGAGCGAAAGGTGTTGTCGTACCGCGTCGATGTCCAACAGGGCCGCAATTCCCCGGCGGGAACTAAGCTAAGCGGGTTGATCGTTTTGTCTTTCGATCGCGATGCCACAGAGTCCGCAAATTTAGATTCAGTGATGGGAGTCACGCCATCCTCCGGTCATGGCGACTGGATGGACAAGAATTTTGTTTCGTGGACCCCGGGTATCAAAGATTGCGACCTTAAGATCAAGACGGTGTCCATCGCGTCTAAGGACGGAACCATACTGACGCGAACCGCAACATTCACGCTCAATCGGTCAGCCGGCGGTTATCAAGGGGAGTTCGTGGCCACCTATAAGGACGACGAAGACCGGACGGTGCTGCAGGAGCAAGGTCCGGTGACGCTTAAACTTATCCCCGTCGATGTTCGGAAATAAAAGGCGGCCAAGATGAGCATCCGTCGCACCTTTGTGGCTCTTGTTCTTTCGGGCATTCCCCTTCTCTCACAACCGCCGATCGTAACGGTACCAGGTGAACCCTCAAACCTAGACGGCGTCAAGCAGCAGCTAAAGCATTATCAGTCGTGCATGGAGGCTGACTGCTACACGCCACAAATTGAACGCCAGATCGACCTGTCCATAGGTTTCTTGAAACAAAGCTTGACGACTCGAACCGGCCCGGAAAAACTTGCGATTGTGCTGGATATCGACGAAACCTCGCTGTCAAACTGGTCGGTCGAGGCACATGACGATTTTGGATACATTCCGAATGACTCGAATTGGTGTGTCTCGCTGCGGTGCGGGGCTGCCATTGCGGGCACACTTCGGTTGTTCCACGAAGCGGAAAAGGCCAATGTAGCGGTCTTCTTCATAACAGGCCGGCCAGAAGGGCAGCGATCAGACACAGAGGCAAATCTGAAAGCCGTGGGATATGATCGTTGGCAGAAAGTGTACTTGCGACCCGAAGATCATCCTCAGAAACAAACCATAGCAGAATACAAGTCGGGCGAACGGGGCGAAATTGTGGCCATGGGATACCGGATTGTTTTGAACGTTGGAGACCAAATGAGTGATCTCGCCGGAAATCCGCAAGCCGAGCATTCGGTGAAACTGCCTAATCCGTTTTATTTCATACCGTAGAAATCAGCGGCGAAAAGTCCGCCTCCCGGCGCACCACAAACAATCGCTCCTATGCAACTCGGACCACGCATTGCGCCACCAGTTCGTGCACCTTCTTGAGAACTGCGTCTGTGCCCTCGCCCTTGGCCATGATTCTCTGGACGTGGCCATTCAACCGCTGCCGGTCTTCTCCGGTCAGATCCTTTGCAGTCAGCACCACCACCGGCACCTTGTCCCCCGAAGGCAGTTTCCGGAATTCCTCCAGGAACGTGAAGCCATCCATTTCCGGCATCATCAGGTCCAGCAGGATCAAACCCGGACGGGTGTTGGTGACTCTCTCCAAAGCATTCCGGCCATTCTCGGCGGTTTGAACGCTCCATCCATCCTTGGTCAGCATCGACCGTAACAAGTCGCGCGTGTTGGGGTCGTCCTCCACTACCAGAATCGGGCTGTGGCTCAACCGGCTGTATTTCCGCAGCACAGACGCCAAGCGCTCGCGATCGATCGGCTTCATCAGATATTCAGTGGCGCCCAGAGCATAGCCCAGACTCTTGTTGTCGGACATGGTCAGGATCACAACGGGTATTTCCCGCAATTCCGGATCGTGCTTCAATGCCGCCAACACGCTCCAACCGTCCATTCCCGGCATCGCGACATCCAAGGTGATGACGTCCGGCTTTAACTCGCGGGCACGAAGCAATCCCGCCGGACCGCTATCGGCCAGCGTTACGGTATAGCCCTCGCGGGTAAGAAACGATTTCATCAGTTCCTGCACCACCGGGTCGTCATCGATCACCAGGACGTGCCCGATGGAATCCCTAGCCGCGGAAGGCGACGGACCCACTGGGGAAACTGCGGACACGGGCGCCTCGGTTGCGAGGGCGGCTCGCCGCGGGAGCCTTACCGTAAAGCTCGTGCCCTTGCCGGGCTGGCTTTCCGCCTGGATGGTTCCGCCCAGCATTTCGCAGAATTTCCTGGTGATGGACAGGCCTAGTCCGGTGCCGCCGTACTTGCGGGTGGTGGAGGTGTCCGCCTGCGCGAAGGCCTCGAACACCTTGCCGAGTTGCTCCTCCGTCATGCCGATGCCGGAATCCTTCACCTGAAAGATCACGAAGCCGCTATCCGGCCCGGGTTCGCCGGTCACCCTGAGCTCGATGGTTCCTGCATGGGTGAATTTGCAGGCGTTGCTCAGGAGATTGAAGAGTATCTGCCGGACCCGGGTCAGATCCGAGTACATCCGGCCCTCCGCAACCTTCAGGAGCACCTTGTTCGAATTCTTGGCGGCCAGAGGTTCGCTGACGGTGGAGACGTCCTTGATCATCTCGCGCACGTCGAAGTCTTCATAGTGCAGCTCGATTTTACCCGCCTCGATCTTGGAAAGATCCAGAATATCGTTGATCAACGCAAGCAATTGTTTGCCGGCGGTGCGAATTTTATTCAAGTCCGGAACAAACTGCTCCAGCCCGAGATCCTCGGCTTCATCCGCCAGCATTTCGCTATAGCCGATGATGGCGTTCATGGGCGTCCGCAGTTCGTGGCTCATGTTGGCCAGGAACTGGCTCTTGGCGCGACTGGCGGCCTGGGCATCGTCGGTTAACTCTTCCAGTTCGCGCTGGCGCTGCCGTAATTCGCTCTGCGCCGAACGCAGGCCTTCGCCCATCTGATTGAATGCCCTCGCCAGGTCGCTGAGTTCGTCCTTGCCGTGGACCGGAATACGATGTTCCAGTTTGCCTGCGCCCAGTGCATCTGCGCCGGCTTTCAAGACCTGGAGCCCGCGTTGGAACCGTTTGGAAACGACAATTGCCAGCACTCCCGCCACAATCCCGCTGAGCAGGAACATGGCCAGCGTGATCCGGTCCACCAGCGCCGTTACGTCGTGAAAGTGCGCGGCGGCGGCATTCTGCCGGTTTTTCTCCGCCTCCTGTAAATGCGGGAGCATATCCTGCATGACCGTACGCGTGAGCGGCTCAGTATGCAGGACCATTTCCGTAATGCCGCGATTCCGGCCCAGGTTTTCGTAGAACACCAGCCAGGACGCGCTCAATTCCTGGAAGGCGCGGTGGAACGATTCGACGTCCGGCTTGTCGTGCGCGCCCGTGAGCGCGGCCACCTGCTGAATCTCCTGGCCAATCGGTTCCAGGCGGCTATTGAATTCCTGAACCTCTTCCGGCGAAGGAGCGTGCAGCCCGCCTGCGCCGGTGATCTGGCTCAACAGCGTGACCTGCTTCTGGAAATCCCCCAGTTGCCGTTCGATCATGCTGATCAGCGTCTGCCGGGAAATGGCGCGGCGCAGATCCTCGAGCGCCGCTTCATGCTTGGCGTCCGTCCACACGTAAATCAGCAGATTGCTCCCCAGTAAGATAAGAATGCCCAGGAACGAAAAGGTGAGCTGGCGGCGTATGGTCATGTCGTCCCTCCCGGTTGCGGCCTGCGCCTAAGTAAAAGCCCGCAAAACGGAGCCTGGTCGCGGTCGACAAAGGCTGTTACTTGCTCGCATCGAAAGCCGCGACCGGCCCTTTGCGGGCTAGAAAGTAAAGGCAAGTTGCGCATCCCGTCCGTTCCCCGGCAACTGACCGCTTTGAAAAAAATGATTGTATTGTAGCTTAAGCGCGGCATCGTGTACGACTTCATTTCAATGGGTAGCCCGCCTGTCCCGGCAGCTTTCCATCGATTTTGAGAATCTTTAGCTCCTTGGGCACTTCCGACGCCTCCACGAAGGCAACCGAGCCGGGTAACGCACTCACCAGTTCCATTGCCATTTCGTTGGAATAGACCACTTTCGGTCCACTCAGCGCCTCCGCTCGAAATAATTTTGAAATCCAATACTGGCGGAATTCCGCTTCGTTCATGCGATAAATCACCTTCAGCACCACGTCACGCTCGCGAGCCTCCGAGGCGCGAAGCAGAAGCGTCACCCGCAGGCTTCCGTTCCAGAATTCCTGCTCACCCATCAGCAGTTTGCGGGTTTGAGCCAGGCTCAAGCCCTTTACCGGCGTGTCCGGACGGACCACTACAGCGATGTCTCCGCCAGCCGCCTGGAGCGAGAGCGGAAGGATTCCGGCAAAGAGCCACCACAGAGCCAGACTGCGCCTACGCAGGAGGTGGAGGTAATACGGCATCCCTAGTAGTACTATCGGCGGGCTCTAGGGAGAGCCATTAGGTGCTTTCCCTACGATCAATCTCAGGCGGGGGTGAGTAAAGATGCGACACCGCTTGGACGATCTTAGAAGAAGGAACCGTAATGCCCAAAGTGTTGCTGGTGGAAGATAACGAGATGAATCGGGACATGCTCTCCCGCCGTCTGGCGCGCCGGGGGTTCGAGGTCCTGATCGCGGCCGACGGCGAGCGAGGGGTTCAGATGGCCAAGGCGGAACTGCCGGACCTGATTCTCATGGATATGAGCTTGCCCGTGCTGGATGGTTGGGGCGCCACCCGGCAGATCAAGGCCGAAAGCAGCACGCAGTCGATCCCTTTAATCGCGCTTACCGCGCACGCCATGGCCGGGGATCGGGATCGGGCTATCCAGGCCGGCTGCGACGATTACGACACCAAGCCGATCGAGCTCCCGAGGCTCCTGGGCAAGATGGATCGCCTGTTGAGTGAAAGGGCCCTCGATGCCGACGGCAAGGCCGCATGCAAGTCTTGAAAGGCACATCTCTCGCTCATCTCAGGCATGAGCTGAGAACGCCCGTCAACCACATTCTGGGCTTTGCCGAGGTATTGATCGAGGACGCGGAGGAGCGCCATCTGGGGGAATTTCTCCCCGTGTTTCATGAAATCCGGAGCGGCGGCCACGTGTTGCTGGAAACCATCCAGTCCGCGCTCGCGGGCGCCGCATCTTCGGTGGAAGAGGCCGATCTGGAGGCGCTTGCGGAAAGCCTGCGCGCCGAGTCGGCCCGCATCCTGGAAGCCTGCACCTCCTTGCGGGAGGACGTGGAAGAGGGCCGCCGGCAAACCGTTGCCGATCTGGATATCATCACCGGCGCCTTGC
This sequence comes from Bryobacterales bacterium, assembly GCA_963838455.1. Lineage (GTDB taxonomy): Bacteria > Acidobacteriota > Terriglobia > Bryobacterales > Bryobacteraceae > Palsa-187. Next base: position 34,356 of record CAWISY010000278.1, on the reverse strand, counting down.
GAAGCCTGATGGAATTTAGCGCTGTCGAGGGCTCCGCGCATCTGCATCAACTCTCCGCTCCGGTTCGCTCGGAGATTCCAGCTTGCACGCCGGAGGTTCAAGCCAGGCCGGGCGGGAGAATCCTGGTTGCCGATGACGACCCGCGAAACCGCGAACTGTTACGCCGCTGCCTGGAATGCGAAGGGCATCAGGTGGTGGAAGCCGGCAACGGCCGCGAAGTCCTGGGGCTGCTGGAGGACCAGACCTGTGACTTGGTTCTGCTGGACGTCATGATGCCGGAAATGGACGGCTTTGAAACCTTGGAGAGGATGAAGCGGCAGCCGCAATGGGGCTCCTTACCGGTGATCATGATTTCGGCCCTGGACGAACTGCAAGGCGTGGTGCGCTGCATCCAGATGGGCGCGGACGACTACCTTCCCAAGCCCTTCAATCCGGTCTTGCTCCGCGCGCGGCTCGGGGCCAGCCTGGATAAGAAATGGCTGCGCGACCGCGAACATCGCAAAACCCAGGAACTGGAACAGGCTCTCCGGCTGCTGGAGCAGGCGCAGGCGCAACTGGCCGTGCAGGCCTCCCAGGACGCGCTTACCGGCTTGGCGAACCGGCGCTCCGTCAAGGCGCAGCTTGAGTCCCTTTCCGCGTGCGAGACTCCGTGGAGCGTGATTTACCTCGACCTCAACGGCTTCAAGAAAATCAACGACACCTACGGACACCAGGCCGGCGACGATTTGCTGAAGCAGGTGGGTGACCGCCTGCGCATGGCATTCCGCTCCACAGATATCGTCGGACGCTGGGGTGGCGATGAGTTCGTGGCCTTACTCGACGCCGGCTACGCGCAGGCGCAAGCCCAAGTGTCCAGAATCACCGAGCAGTTGACCAAAGAGTTCGTGATCGCAACCGGCGGGACATCGCAGCGGGTCCGAATCGGGGCGGCGATTGGCGTCGTTACCCGGCAGCCGGGCGAAACGGTAACCGAAGTCCTGCAACGGGCCGACGCGGAGATGTACCGGCAGAAGCAGGGGAAAGCCGCGTAAACTTTCCGGCGGCTGGCGCTCCGTGCGTAACATCGCGCATCTTGGTGCGCCATAGGCAACAGAATTACCGGCTCCTGAATTCGCTCGATCCGTGCTATCAAGCATCAAGCCCCGGAACTCGAATTGCACTGCTCATAGAGGATCAATCATCCATTGAAAGGAGATCGTATGGCAGAAATTGCTGTCGTCAAACAACCCACAGCGGAGAAGCCCGAGCTGACTCGCTGGTTTGGGTTCGACACACCGCTGCTGCGTGGCAGCGTCTTCAGCCTGAATCCGTTCGCCTTGGTGAAGCAGTTTGCCGAGGACATGGATCGCACCATCGCCCGAGGCCCCGCTACGGCCGCGGAGACCGGCGCGTGGATTCCGGCCATTGAGGTGAAGCAAAAGGAAGGCAAGCTGCTGCTGACCGCTGAGCTGCCGGGCGTGAAGACCGAAGATGTGAAGGTTCACATCGACGGCAAAGCGCTGGTGGTGGAAGGCGAGCGCAAGGAGGAGAAAGAGGAGAAGCGCGAGGGCTTCTATCACTCCGAACGCAGCTACGGCAAGTTCTATCGCTCGATCCTGCTGCCGGAAGGCGCCAAGGCCGAGCTGACTGCCGCTAAGTTCACCAACGGAGTGCTGGAAGTGACGGTTCCGATTGCCGAAGCCAAAGAGGCTCGGAAAGAGATCCCCATTCAAGGGGAGACCAAGAAGGCCGCGTAACAAGAACGCCGCGTAAAAACAACGCAGCGCAAGAAGACGCTTCGTGCGAAGCTGGAATCGGAGCGAGACGTTCCGATGAGCAACGAGCACGAGCCGGAAGGCGGGCTCGACCCGGTGGAGGAAGCCTCCGAAGAATCCTTCCCGGCCAGCGACCCGCCTTCCTGGACCATGGGCGAAGAGCCGCACTACGCCGGCTTGGCGGTCTCCAATAACGAAGCCGCCAGCCGGTTCGAGGCGCAGGTCGAGGGGCAAACTGCGTTTCTCAATTACCGGCGCAGCGGCGGCGAGATTGCGCTGACGCATGCCGAGACTCCGCAGGAACTCGAAGGGCGCGGGATCGCGAGTGCGGTGGTGCGCGCCTCGCTCGAATTCGCCCGCCAGCACAAACTTAAGGTGGTCCCGGTCTGTCCGTTCGCTGCCTGGTACATCCAGCAGCATCGGGAGTATCACGACCTGATCGCGCCCGATATTAGCGAGAAATGACGCTAGCGAGAAATGACGTGGTCCACTTCGAACATCCGGTACGCGGTCTCCTGCATCCCGCAGCGGCGGTAGGTCTCCTGCGCACTTAGGTTCTGCGCTTCCACGTATAGGCGCAGCCCGCACACCGAGCCGCGAATGCGCGCCAGCGCTTCGGCTTGGCGGTACAGTGCGCGAAAAACGCCGCGCCGCCGGAACCCGGGCAGTGTGTAGACGCTCTGGATCCACCAGAACACGGCGTTGCGCCAATCTGACCACTCATAGGTGATCATCATCTGCCCTGCGCGCTGGCCCTCCATTTCGGCGATGAGGTAGAAGCCGCGCGAGGGATCCTCGAACATGGCGCGCACGCCGTTGCGCAGGCGATCCATATCGAGCCTCAGGCTTTCGGTCTCGAGCGCCATTTGCGCGTTGCCGCCGGCGAGGAACTCGGCGTCCTCGACAGTGGCTGGGCGAACGGTGATCTCGGCTCTGTCTTCCGCGTCTCTGTCTTCCGCGATGCGATCCATCACCATCTGTTGTAACCTACGCGACGGGGGTGCATCGGCGTGAACATTCGGCGCGTGAACATTCGACTGACGGCCAGTGCGGCGATTCTTGCGGCGTGCGGGGTGGTGGTGCTGGTCGCTGAGGTGCTTATGGCCCAGTCGAGCCCCGCGGGTCCGTACACGGCTGCGCAAGCCGCCGCGGGAAGAAGCGCGTACCAGACCAACTGCGCATCCTGCCATGCGCCGGATCTTTCCGGGCGCGAAGGGCCGCAATTGGCCGGAACCAACTTCATGCGCCAATGGGGCCATAAAACCGCCGGTGAGTTGATCGCTTTCCTGCGCGCGACCATGCCTCCCGGCGGCGCGGTGTTGCCGGAGCAGACCTACATCAACATCGCCGCGTTCATTCTGGATTCGAACAGCGCGCGGGCAGGCGATCAGCCGCTGACGGCGCAATCCGCGGTGGCGATCCGCAGCGTGGCCTCGGGACTACGGGCGGCGTCGTTAACAGCGGCGACAACGGCCGCGCCTGTTGCGGCGCCCAATGCCGGCCGAGAGGCCCCGCGCGGGATCACCGTTGCCGGCCAAGTCAGGAACTTCACGCCCGTCACTGATGCGATGCTGCGCAATCCTGATCCCAACGACTGGCTGATGATCCGCCACGACTACAAGGCAACCTATTACAGCCCGCTGAATCAGATCAACGCGCAGAACGTCAGCAGCCTGCAACTGGCCTGGAGCTGGGCCATGCAGGAGGGCGCGAGCAACGGCAGCCAGCCCGCGCCGATTGTCCACAACGGAGTGCTGTACGTCAACAACGCTGGCATGACCCTGCAGGCGCTGGATGCACGAACCGGCGAACTGATTTGGGAGAACCACTACGGTGTCGATCCGAATGCTCCGGCGATGCGCGGAATCGCCATTTACGAGGACAAGATTTTCGTTGCCACCGGCGAAGCGCACCTGATGGCCTTCAATGCGCGCAACGGCAGGATCGTGTGGGACAGCACCATCGGCGATCGCTCCCAGGGCGACTTCTCCGCTTCGAGCGGTCCGCTGGCAGTGAACGGGAAACTGGTGCAAGGGATCGGTCGCGATTCCTGCGGAGTCTATCGCACCGAGAAGTGCTTCATCAGCGCCTGGGACGCGAAGACCGGTAAGGAAGCCTGGCGCTTTCGCACCGTAGCGCTCACGGGCGAGCCCGGCGGCGATACCTGGGGTGGGCTCCCGGATATTTTTCGCGCCGGCGTGGAGCAGTGGATCACCGGCAGCTACGATCCGGAGTTGAACCTGATTTATTGGGGAACGGCGCAAGCCAAGCCATGGATGCGGGTGAGCCGTGAGTCCGGCAATGGCGCGACTCTGTTCGCCAATTCCACGCTGGCGCTGAACGCGGATACCGGGAAGCTCAAGTGGTATCACAGCTACGCTCCCGGGGAAACGCTGGATCTGGACGAAGTCTTCGAACGAGTGCTGGTGGACGATGACGGGCAGAAGCTGGTGTTCAGCGCGGGCAAGGCCGGAATCCTGTGGAAGCTGGACCGCGTGACCGGAAAATATCTGGGCCACAAAGAAATGGTCTACCAGAACGTGTACGATTCCATCGATCCCACAACCGGCGAGCCGCACTATCGCAACGATATTGTCGAGCAGCGCCTTGGTGAATGGGTGACGGCGTGCCCGTCGACCGAGGGCGGCAAGAACTGGCCGTCGATGACGTATTATGCTCCAGGCAACCGGCTGATAATTCCGCTGAGCCAGAGCTGCCTGGAGATGAACGGGCAGGCGATCGAGAAGGTCGCGGGCGGAGGCAGCGGCAACGGAGCTCTTCGCAGGTTTTTTGAGATGCCGGGGTCGAACGGGAATATCGGCAAGCTGGCCGCCTACGATGTACGGACCATGCGGGAGCTGTGGAAGTATGAGCAGCGCGCGCCGTTCCTCACCGGCGTGGTTTCTACCGCGGGAGGCGTGGCCTTCGTGGGGGACCTGGACCGCATGTTCCGCGCCTTCGATGTGTCCACCGGCCGCATCCTATGGCAGACTCGGCTGCCCGCAGTAGTGCAGGGGTTCCCGCTCACGTTCGCGGTGGGCGGAAAACAGTACGTGGCCGTGACCACCGCCAACGGCGGAGGCAGCCCGCGCAACGTGCCGGCGGTGGTCGCGAACGAGTTGCATTATCCTTCGACCGGCAACGGGCTGTACGTTTTTGCGCTACCGGGTGGGCGGTGAATTTGGGCGAGCGCACAGCTTGCGTTGCGCGCGATTCAAAACGGAGCCGCGCCCGAAGGAAGCGGTCCCCGGAGATCTTCAACGGCGCGGCAGTGCGGTCTCTACCGCCGGCGATGTTCCGGCCATGAACCGGCCGCGGTCGGCTGGATCCGCGGGCTTCCAGCGCGGGTCGAGAGTACCGTAGACGTTGTAGACTCCGCCGCCGGGCGCGATGCGGTCTCCGCTGCGGATGCGCAGCACGTTGCCTCCCACTACCAGCGTCATCATGTCACCGGCGACCTCGCCCGATTTAGAGAACCCGAGCTTGGCGTGCGGCAGGAAAGAAAGAATGTAGCGGCCTTGGCCGGGGACGTACAGCCACAGCACCTCTCCGCGGAGGCTCTCCGGAAATGTGACGGCCGGCAGGGCCTCGCCATTCACGCGCAATGACGGCCGCGCGAGGGTGAACTCGGAATCTTCGGCGTAGGAATCGCGCGCGGCTTCCGTGCGCTTCGGCATCTTCCCTATGCTGCCGATGTGAATGTAATCCACCAGTTGGACGCCGGTCGCGGAGCCGGTCAGCGCCAGCGGCAACTCATCGCCTTCTTCGAAAAGCTGCGGCAGGGGATACTGCGGGGGCGCGACGACCTTCCAGACTTCCCTCTTCGATTTGGTCACGTCGTCGGGCGCGGGCACATTGGAGTTGGAAAAGGACACGCGATAGGAGCCGGCGTGCGGAAGAAGCTCGATCGTGACGGCGTAGCTGATGTACACCTTGCGGAAATTGTCGCGAACATTCCGTTCGATGACGAAGCGCGAGGCCTCTCTGCTGGAAATCGCGTAGCCGCCGATGACGCTCTCGGCGAAATCGGCGGGAAGGCGCTCTACCCACGCGTTGAACTCGACGTAAACGCCGTCGCAATCTCGCAGCGACCTGCAAACGGCGGGTCCCGGTTGTACGGATAATGCGACGGTCTGCGTTCCCACGCTCAGCCCGTGCTGGTTCATCTGCGGCGGATCGGATTGAGCTCCCGTCAGAAGCACCGCCGTCAGGAGCGCCGTCGCCAGCAGCGTTCCGCTCAATGCTCTGCTCAATACAACGTGAAGGCGAATAACGAGTCTCCCGCAGCAACCAACAAATACTGATGCCCGTCCAGCATGTAAGTCTCCGGCGCATTCGAAACCTGGCCGATGTGGGAATGCCACAGAGGCTTCCCGTTGGCGGGATCGTAGGCCACGATGTTGCCTCCCAGATCGCCGCCGAACAGCAGCTTGCCCGCGGTGGTGAGCAGGCCCGGAGGTCCACCGCCGCCGGTTCCCGGAAATTTATGCCGCCACACCACCTTCCCAGTCTTGTAATCGATGGCCGTCATGTAGCTGCCGGTCGAGCCCACGCTTTGCTCCTCCTTGCCGCCGAGGCCCATGGCGCCGCGCGGATCGATTTCGGTGAGGTAGTACATCGCGTAGCTGTCATTCTGCGGCACGTAGAACAAGCCGGTATCCGGGCTGTACGCAGGCGGAGGCCAATTGGTGATGCCGCCGTTGGCCGGCGAGACCAGCGCGCCGCCGATATCGAAATCCTTCTTCGGATCGCGCACGGGAGCTCCCGTAGCCGGGCTATAGCCCTTGGCCCAGTTGGCCGAATCCGAAAATTTCCCAGTGACCAGATGCTCGCCGGTCAAACGGTCGAGCGTGAAGTAGTAGCCGTTGCGGCTGCCGGTGAGCACCATCTTGCGCGGCTTGCCGTCGAAGACGCCGTCCACCAGCACCGGAGTCTGCGAGCTGTCCCAATCATGCGTGTCATGCGGCGAGGTCTGGTAATACCAGGCGATTTTGCCGGTGTCGACGTTGATGGCGACGATGGAGCAGGTGTACAGGTTGTCGCCTTCGCCGCGGCTCGCCGACGTGTAGGCCGGCGTGGGATTGCCGGTGCCGACGATGTAGTAGTGCGTTTCGGGATCGTAGGAGCCCGGCACCCACATCTGTCCTCCGCCGTGCCGCGCGGCATCCAGATTTTTCCACGACTTCAGCGCGGGATCGCCGGCGGTCATGGGCGTAGCGTAAAACTGCCACTCGACGGCGCCGGTTTCGGGATCGAACGATTGCAGGACTCCGGGCTCATCCAGATCGTCGCCAGTGCCCACCACGACGTGATTGCCGATGATGATGGGCGCGGCGGTGGAAAAATACTGCTGCTCAAAGCTGGCGATCACTTTATGCCAGCGCTCCTTGCCGGTCTTGGCGTCCAGCGAGACCAGATAATCGTCCGGCGTCTCCATGAACAGCCAGTTGCCGTACATGCCCAGGCCGCGGTTGCCGATGTGCGTGCCGCCGCGCGTTTTCCAGAAGTAATGCCACAGCTCATGCCCGTCGCGGGCATCCAAAGCCCAGGCATTATCGGGAGCGGAGACATACAGGACGCCGTTGACTTCCAGCACGGCGCCTTTGACGCTGGTGCCTCCGCCGGCAGCCGCTTCGCCGGTGCCTTCGCCGCCGGTGATCACCGCGGCTCCGCGGCCCCCAGGGCCAGCCGTGATCCGGCTCACCCACGCCAGCGTGAGATTTTTCACGTTGGATTGGTTGAGCTGCGTGAGCGAACTGTAGCGTTTGCCGGAATAATCGCCGGAATAAGTCGGCCACGAATCCCCCAGCGGCTTCTGCAGCAGCGCGGGGTCCAGCATCTGCGCGGAGGCGGTCAAACCGCACAGAGCAAGGGCAACAGGGATCTGTCTCACAAGCATGCGTCTCATTTCAGTGTCACCATGTACGCGGTTACGTCGTGAATGTCTTTGTCGCTATAGACGGGCAGCAGATCCTTGTGCGGCTGCAGCGGGTCGTGGATCTCGACCTTTGGGTTGTCGCCGTTGCGGGCAAAGGTCCGCGGGGTTCCATCGGCTTCCGTCAGAGTCACCGTAAAGTCGTCAATGCGCCCCAGCCGGCCTTCGATTTTTTGCCCGGAGGTCAGAGTAACTGTAACGGTCGCCGCGGCTACCTGCCCTCCGCCGCGTCCTCCGCTAGGCATGATCCAGCGCTGTTGCAGCGTGCGGGCATCCGGGATTCGCGCGCTGATTCCCTTCAGGTCGCCAGTGGCGGAATGGCAGGAGCCGCACTTGGATTGAAAGTAGACCGCGCCGGCTTTGGCGTCGCCGACCACAATCGTGTCCGGGCGTTTGCGCGACCCGTCGTAACCGCCCACGCGGAAGCTGTGCAGGAAGGCCGCGACGTCGGAGACCTGCGCGGTGGTGAACTCGAATTTGGGCATCCCCTCGGCGAGCCTTCCGGTGGCCAGCACTTTGCCGATAGATTCGCCGTTCTGATCGTTCAAGACCACATCGCCGCGAATCAGATTGGGGCCGTTATCGCCGCCGCGCGCGTCGTCGCCGTGGCACAGCGCGCAGTTGACGCCGTAGATCGCCTTGCCGCGATTCACCGCTGCGGGGTCGGGAGTGCGCTGCGGGTAGGCGTTGGCAAACCCGCCTCCACCTCCTCCGGCTGGCGCAGCCCCGCGTCCGCCTCGAGCTGGTGCAGGAGCGGGCGCCTGCGCCAACAAACAGGCGCCCAGCAGGGCGAGCGCGGAAAAAAAGACGCGCGGTTTTATCCAAACAAGCTTCATCCGACTAAGATGTCCTTGGCGTATTGCAGGCACTTGGCGACCTCGATCACAGCGTCGGTTCCCTGATACTCGTACTCGATATTGGCCGGGAACGGGTATTGTTCGCGGCGCAGAAGCTGCAGCACCTCGCGAATCGGAGTCTCGCCGTCGCCCCAGCGGACGTTGGCGCCGCGTCCGGTTCCCAGGGTGCGGAAACGATCCTTCAAATGCAGATTGCTGATGCGCCCGTTATAGCGGCGAATGAACGGAACTGGATCATATCCGGCTGCGGTGAAGTGGCCGATGTCCAGGTTCACGTAAACGTACGGGCTGAAGGACATGATCTTTTCGAAGGTCTCCGGCCTGGCGAACTGCTCCGGATCGCAGACGTCGTCATGGCCGTGGCCGGCCCAGATCATTTTGTATTTATCCGCGAAGGCCGCGGCGCGCTTGGCGATGGTGACCGTGGAGCTCGAGGTAATCCCTTTGACGCCGAGCGCCTGCGCCATGCGGAAGGCGTAATCGATCTCGTCGTCGGCGATGTTGCCGTTCATGTTGTAGCACAGCAGCGCCAGCTCGATGCCGGCATCGTCGAACTGCTTGCGCAGATCGCGATACTTATTCATGGTCTCTTCGGACTTGCGCCACACGGCTTGTTCCTGGCGGAACTTTTCTTGTTCTGGCGGGAGCTGTGCAGGCGGAGTATTGCGCGCCGCAGCCGCAGGAGCCGCCGCCGCCGGCCGTTCGGCGCACTGGCCGCCGGAATAATAAGTGACCGCGGGAGCCGCGCCGCGCCCTGCGAATCCGCCGCCACGTCCGCCTCCGGCAGCTCTGGGAGGAGGAGCTGGCGCATTGACCAGAGTCTCGGCGTGATTCGACATCAACTCGACCTCGTTAATCCCCAGCTTGGCCACGGTGGGAATCAGATCCGCGGTCGGGATGGAATTAAAGCTGTAAGTGATCACGCCGATCTGAACGCCGGCATAACGCGAGTTCGGTTTCGGAATCGGGCGGCCACGCCCGCCCTGCGCTCGTAGCAGCGCGGGACCTGCCATCGCCAACGTTCCAAACTGCCGTCTTGTAAAAGACATGGTTGTCCTCCCGAATTCGGGCAAGTAATATTCTACATGCGAATGAAACCGCTAAAGTTAATGCCTTTAGCCGTCGAGAAACGTTAGAGAGCATGAAAGTCATCCTAAGAGTGAGGTCGCGCCCGGGCTCACGCAATCCGGCTGGATGCATCGCGGTCAGAAGTCTGCGGGCTGCGGCTTCTGCATTTATGCCGCGTCGCATCATGATGGCCGCGGCGGCTGTGGCGGTAACTGCGGCCGGCACCGCCGGGGTCGCGCAAGCTCCGATGCTTTCGCTGACTCAAAGAGTGGATCCGCGAGTGCCGCGCCTGGAGCGCTTCTTCCGTCATTACCGCTGCCCGGAACCGTATCACGTTGCGGATTACTTGCGCGCCTCCGACGGTTATCAGCTCGACTACCGGCTGCTGCCGGCGATCTCGATTCGCGAATCCCGCTGCGGCGTCTCCGAGCAGATGGCCAACAATCATTGGGGCTACCATCCCAGCCGCCAGAGCTTCGCTTCGGTGGAATCCGGAATCGAGTACGTGGCGCACCAACTCGCGGAAGGATACTACTACCGCGGCAAAACGCTCCAGCAAAAACTGTTCGTATACAATCCGCTCCCGAAATACCCGGCGGAAGTCCAGAGCATCATGCGGCAAATCGAGCAATAGCGTTAGCAGCCCGTGGCAGGGCTCCGAAAACACCGCTTGCTGGCGCGCGCGGCTCAGTAGATGCAGTGCGTTACAGAGCCGCGACTGCAAGGAGCGGTTTTTGCCACGGGCTGTTAGACTGATCCGTGGAGGTTCCGCCGTGCTCAAGCTGACCCAGTGGAAAGGGCTTGTTGCTGCCGCCGCGTCGCTGGCGGCCTGCGCCGCCATGCTCAACGCCGATGGCGCGAAAATCACCAACCTTATCTCCGGCAAAAGCGCGTTCACGGACGCGCGCGACGTGAAGCCGGGGATGTTCCGCAAGATCACCGTGGACGATCTGCCCAAGCCGTATGCGACATCTTCCAATCGCAACACTGCGCTTGCCTCTCGGCCGGCCGGTGCGATGCCGCAGGTCGCGCCCGGGTTCAAGGTGGAGCTGTACGCGGAAAACTTGAAACAGCCGCGGCAGATTCGCATGGCGCCTAATGGCGATTTCTTTATCGCCGAGAGCGGCGCCGGCGAAATTACCGTGCTCCGGGGCCGCGGAGCGGACGGCAAGCCGCAGCAAGTCTCGACGTTTGCAACCGGGCAACGCGGCGTGTTCGGCATCAACTTCTATCCGGCGGGCCCGAATCCGCAGTGGCTCTACGCCGGCAACACGGGCTCGGTGGTTCGCTTTCCATACAAGAACGGCGACGTGAAAGCGTCGGGTCCGCCGCAGACCATCATTACCGAGCTTCCCTCCGGCGGCCATTCCACGCGCGACATCGTCTTTACCAAGGACGGTCAGATGCTGGTAGCGGTGGGCTCCGGAAGCAATGTCGACGATCCCGATACGCATCCTTCCGAGACGCATCGCGCCAATATTCTCGAATACACTCCCGAGGGGAAATTTGTACGCGTGTACGCTTCCGGCATCCGCAACCCGGTGGGGCTCGGCGTGAATCCGGAGACCGGGGAGGTGTGGTGTTCCGTGAATGAGCGCGATGAGCTGGGCGACAATCTGGTCCCGGACTACATCACGCACGTGACTCCGGGCGGTTTTTATGGGTGGCCGTGGTATTTCATCGGCGGCCATCAGGACCCGCGCCACAATGGCAAGCACCCGGAGCTCAAGGATAAAGTGCTGGTTCCGGACGTGCTGATGCAGCCGCACAACGCCTCGCTCGGCCTCACCTTCTATGACGGCACGCAATTCCCGCAGGAATATCGCGGCGACTTGTTCGCGGCCGAGCACGGCTCCTGGAATCGCGAGCACCCCAGCGGGCACGAAGTGGTCCGCGTGCCGCTGACCAAGGGCCGCGCGAGCGGCATCTACGAAGACTTCATGACCTTCCTCACGCCCGATGGTCAGGTTTGGGGACGTCCCGTAGGGGTTGTGACGGGCAAGGACGGCGCGCTTTACGTGACCGACGACGCGTCCAGGGTCATCTGGCGCGTGACCTACACGGGTCAGTAGTTGCCGGTCTTTTTGATCCATCCTCGCGGGTCGAACCATCTCCGTGCGATTCTGCTCAGCGCCTATGCGCTGCTCACGTTTTCGCTGCTCAGCGCGACGCCGTTATGGCTGGATGAGCTGCTGCAACTGAACCTGGCCTGGGAGCGGTCCCTCAAGGAACTGCTGCCGTGGATGGAGATCCAGCCCGGCGCCGTGCCCCTGCCCTACGTGGTCCAGCAGCTTGCTCTGCGCGTGCTGGGGCATTCCGCCTTTGCCGCGCGATTCTGTGCGGCGCTGTTCAGCATCCTGGCCGGCGCGGCGTTCGTCGCGGTCTGCAACCGGATTCCAGTGCGTAGAAAAGCGCTCGCGCTGGCGCTGTTCCTGTTCACCCCGCTCCAATTCCGTTATGCGCTGGAGGCGCGCGGATACTCGCAGGGATTATTCTTCGCTATCGCCACGATGTGGGTGTTTCTGGAGTGGATGGAATCGCCATCGCTCAAGTGGGCGGCTCTCTATTTCGGCACGGTTGCCGTCGGGATGTACTTTCATCCCTTCCTGGCGTTTCCCGTCGCCGCGCAACTGTTTACGGCGCCGAGGAAGCAGATCTGGATCGCCGGGCTTCTTGGCGGCGCGTGTTTCGTGCCGTGGTTGATCCTGCAGTATCACGCGCGGCAGAGTTACGTTTCTCCTTCGCTCTATCCGGTGGGTCATGTCACGCCGCTGGTGGTGCTTCACGAATTGACCGGCGGAGGATACGTTCCTACGCTATGCCTGCTGTTTCTGGCCGGTTTCGGAGCACTTCACCGAAACGTCGCCGACATCTCCGCGCCGGTGCATCGCCTGCTGTGGGTGAGCGCGATCCTGTCCATTGCCGGACCGCTCGCTGCGGATGTGGTGTTCCATTATTTCTTCGCCGGCCGCCAGTTCCTGATCGCGCTGCCGGCTCTGGTGTTGCTGGCGGCACACGGGTTCGACCGGCTGTGGAAGCGGCACCGGCTGCTGGCTGCCGTTCCCGCCCTGGCGTTTTTGGCGATCGCGCTGGTGGAGGATTGGCGGCAAGCGACCATCCCCCGCGATGATCTGGCGGTTTCCGCACAGGCCGTGGCGGCGCACATGAGCGCCGATGCCTGCGTGTTGACGGCTCCGGCGTGGGCTCGCGACTATTATGCTTTCTTCCGGCGCGACGTCGTGTTTCCGGCGTGCGGGGATCCGCCCGCCTCCGCGCGAGTTCTCCTGGTGGTGAGCCCTACCAGCACGACCGCCGAGCGCGAGTCGACGTTGAGCCATCTGGCAGGGGGCTACGTGCGCGCAAATATTTTCACGGCCGGCAAGAGCGAACTGGGCGTGTACCGTCGCGTCGGCGGCAAACGCTCCAATGAAACTCAGCCCGCGAGCGCCGCATCAACACCTTAAGTGCGGACGAAAATGCAGACGGCATGGGTCATCTTGGTGCTGGGATGCAGCTACATGATCTACAGCCCGGCGTTCGACGCCCTGTCGCAGGAAGCCAAGGACGCGGTCTATCGCCGGATCTGGGAGGGGCTCGCCGCAAACCGCGGCAGGATCGCCGCGCGACCGTCGAAATTCTGCGCCAGACCAGGCCGGGACTCCCCGACTACTTCCGGCCCTGAGAGGCTGGCACAGGGCGCCGGCGCGGCCCCAAGTCCTTCCGGACCCCTTGCCCCGCCGTCCGCGCCAGGCGTAGTTCACCCGCTGCGGGCTGTGCCGGCGAGTACCAGAAGCGCACAGGCCGCCGGCCGCGGCTCGAAACGAAAGTGGACCTCGGCGGACTTGGCCGCGGCCAGCGCGTCCGTTGTGCGCGAATTACTGAGAAGCGCACAGGCCGCCGGCCGCGGCTCGAAATGAAGGTGGACCTCGGCGGACTTGGCCGCGGCCAGCGCGTCCGTTGTGCGCGAATTACTCAGAAGCACGCTATAATGATGCTTTAGCTGGTTCTGGCCAGGGACAACAACTGCCAGAGCAGAGGTGTGCGCCGTGTTCTTTCACATTCGAGATCTAGGGCTGCGTCCCGCGCTCTTTGATGTAGAGATGGCTCCCGGTGCCATTGATTTTCTCGATTCCAAGATTCGCCAGACCGGGCCGCTGAGGGCCAAAGGGAAGGCGGAGCTGGTAAGCGCCTCACTCGACGAAATCCGGGTGAAGGGGCGCGTGACTGTCCCGATGGAGACGGATTGCGACCGTTGCCTGGAGCCGGCGGCGTGTCCCATCGCCGGCGATTTTGAGTTGACTTACCGGCCGGTGGCGGACGGTTACGGCGAAGAGACCGCGATCGATGCGGGCGAGGCCGAGATGGGATTTTACGAAGGCGGCGGCGTGGAGCTGAACGACGTTTTGCGCGAGTTTGTGCTGCTGTCGCTGCCAATGCAGAGATTGTGCCGACCGGATTGCAAAGGGATGTGCCCGGTGTGCGGCAAGAACCGGAATTTGAGCCCGTGCCAGTGTCAGCCGGAATCCGCGGACGACCGCTGGGCGGCTCTTAAAGCTATTCGAAACTAAAGAAGAGAGAACGATCGCATGCCGAATCCAAAACGCAGACATTCCAAGGAACGGACCTCCACGCGCCGCGCGCACGACCATCTGAAGACCAGCTCGCTGGCGGAGTGTCCCAACTGCCATGAGCCCAAGCTGCCCCACCGCGTCTGTACCCACTGCGGCAAATACAAGGGCCGTGAAGTGATCGAGGTTGTAGAAGAATAGCCTCTCTCCAGTCTTCACATGCTGACCATCGCGGTCGACGCCATGGGGGGCGACACCGCCCCTAAATCCGAGGTTGAAGGCGCGATTCTCGCAGCGCGCGACCTGCGCGTGCGGGTGATTCTGGTGGGCATCGAGGCGGTGGTGCGCCAGGAACTGGCCAAGCACCCCTCCGCCCGCGACCTTCCCATCGAAGTCCTCCATGCTAGTGAGTTCATCACTATGGAGGACCGCGTGGACAAAGCGGTCCGCTCTAAAAAGGATTCCTCCATTCGCGTGGCCTCGCGCCTGATGCAGCGAGGCGAGGCGCAGGGAGTGGTGTCGGCGGGCAACACCGGCGCGGTGATGGCCACGGCCAAGATCATTCACGGGATGATTCGCGGGGTCGACCGTCCGGCGCTGGCCGCGGCCATGCCTTCGGAAACCGGCAGGCCGGTGGTGGTGCTGGACGTCGGCGCCAATGTCGATTCCACGCCCGAAATGCTGGCGCAGTTCGCCGTGATGGGCGAGATCTATTCGCGCATCATCTTCCGCAATCCCCGCCCGCGCGTGGGCCTGCTCTCCATCGGGGAAGAGGAGCACAAGGGCAACGATCTCACCAAAGCCGCCATGCCGCTGCTCAAAGCCCTGCCGCTGAATTTCATCGGCAATGTGGAGGGCCGCGAGATCTTCACCGGCTCGGCCGACGTGGTGGTGTGCGACGGCTTCATCGGCAACGTAGTATTAAAGGTGAGTGAGGGCGTCGCCAAGATGATCCGCAACATGCTCAAGGAGTCGCTGGAAGCCACCGTCACCCGCAAGCTGGGTGCGGTGCTCTCCCGCCAGGCCTACCGCGAGCTGCGCAAGCGCGTCGATTATTCGGAGTACGGCGGCGTGCCTCTGCTCGGCGTCAAGGGCGCCAACATCATCTGCCACGGCCGCTCCAACCCCAATGCGATCAAGAACGCGATCCGGGTCGCGGCCGAGTTTGCCTCCGGACGCGTTAACGAAAAGATTGAAGCCGAGCTGGACCGAGGCGAATCTCTGAAGGTAGCCGCGCAATGAGACTCTGGATCATCGCCGCAATATGGATAGCCGCTTGCGCTCCGGCGCTGCTCGCCCAAGACGTCGCTCAAGATTCCGACAAGCCGGTCGATCCAGTGCAATGGTCGCTCGCTTCCGATTTCGCGAAAGCCCCTCCGGGCTCGACCGTCACCCTGCGGCTGACCGCCACGATCATGGACGGCTGGCACATCTACTCGATGACGCCTACGGCGGACAACGTGCCGCATTCGACGACCATCAAGTGCGAAGATTCGCCGGCAATCGAGTCGTGCCAGGTGCAGCAGCCGCAGCCCAAAACCGAGTACGAACCTGCGTTCGAAAAGAACGTCGAGATGTTCTTCGGGCAGCCCACATTTCTGGTGCAGGTAAAGCTGAAGCCGGATGCCGCCGCGGGCGAGATCGCCGTCAATGCCGTGGCGCGCTATCAGGCCTGCAATAGCAAGACGTGCCAGCGGGATAAGACGAAGAAGGCGGCTTACACGCTGACCATCGATCCCGCCGCGCCGGTTCCGCAGGTGACCACTACGCCTCCGGAAGTGGTTGTGCCTGCCACCCAGAGCGGCGTCGGCCCAAGCGGTTCGCCCCTTTCCGGCGCGTTTCTGCTGGCGGCGTTCGGCGCGGGATTGATCGCCGTTTTCACGCCCTGCGTGTTCCCGATGATTCCCATCACCGTCTCGTTCTTTTTGAACCAGCGCGGCGGGATTCTGCAGGCCATTGTTTTTTCGCTCGGGATTATCGCGTGTTTCTGCGGCCTCGGGCTGGGAGTCACCGCGGCGGTGGGGCCGTTCGGCGTCTCGCAGCTTGCCTCTAATCCGTGGATCAACGGATTTATCACGCTCATTTTTGGAGCCTTCGCGCTGAGTTTGTTGGGAGCTTTCGAAATCACTCTGCCCTCGGGCATGCTCACCAAGCTGGACACAGCCTCGCGCCGCGGAGGCTACGTGGGAACGCTGCTGATGGGGCTCACTTTTTCGTTGGCCTCGTTTGCTTGCGTAGGGCCGATTGTGGGGTCTTTGCTGGTATCCTCGGCGCAGTCGAAGGGGCTGCAGCCTCTGGCCGGAATGGCCAGCTTCTCCGCTGGTCTGGCGTCCCCGTTCTTCTTCCTCGCGGCGTTTCCGTCCTATTTGAAGAAGCTGCCCAAGAGTGGCGGCTGGCTGATGCGCGTCAAGGTGGTGATGGGCTTCGTGCTCCTCGTCTTCCTGTTCAAGTACCTGAGCAACGTGGATGAGGTGCTGCAATTGGGGTTGTTGACTCGCGACCGCGTTTTGGCGGCGTGGTTCGTGCTGATCGCGATGCCCGGTTTGTACCTGCTCGGGCTGCTGCGCCTGGAAGGCGTCGAATCAAATGAACGGCTCGGCATCGGACGCCTGCTCACGGCTTGCGCCTTCTTGATCTTCGCCTTTATGCTGCTGCCCGGGATGTTCGGTGCGAGACTGGGCTGGATCGATTCGTATCTGCCGGAGCTGCCGGCGCAAGCCTCGGCGGGGGGGGCTGGAGGCGGCTTGGCCACCGGTCCAGTGTGGATGAAGAACCAGCTTCCTGAAGCCCTGGAACGCGCCAAGGGCGAGAACAAACTGGTGCTGGTCAACTTCAGCGGCTACGCCTGCACCAACTGCAAATGGATGGACGCGAACGTCTTCCCGCGGCCCGAGATTATGGACGCGATGAAGGATCTGGTTCCGGTGGAGTTGTTCGTCGACGGCAGCGACAAGGCCTCCGAAGACAACGCGAACTTCGAGTTGCAACACTTCAAAGTTGCCGACATGCCCTACTACGCGCTGCTCGATTCTAAGCAGAACGTCGTGGCCACGTTTGCCGACCGCGCCACCGACCCGCAGCAGTTCCTGGCGTTCTTAAAGAAACGACCCGGAGCCTGAACTCGCATGTACCGCTTCGGGGCGCTGCTCGCCCTAGCCGTTCCTCTTCTATCTCAGCCGGGTGTATCTCAATCCGCCCCGCCCATCCGCGGCTTTCCCGCCGACGACTGGAAGGCGCAGCACCAGCGGGAAGAGCACGCCCGCTCAATTCCCCAGCCCGAACGCATCCACGTCTACATGGAGCGTATCGCGGCCAAACCGCATCAAGCTGGCTCGCCCGCGGATAAGGCGGTGGCGGATTACCTGGTCGCGCAGATCCGGGACTGGGGCCTGGACGTCCGCGTCGAGGATTTCGAAGCCCTGATGCCGTACCCGACCACACGGGTGCTGGAGATGACCTACCCGGTCCGATTTCGCGCGGAATTGAAGGAGCCGGCCATCCCCGAGGATCCAGCCACCAGCGAGCCCGGCCAGCTCCCCACCTACAACGCCTACTCGGCCAGCGGCGACGTCACCGCGCAGCTCGTTTATGTTAACTACGGACTGCCCGAAGACTACGCCGAGTTGAAGCGCGACGGCGTGGATGTGAAAGGCAAAATCGTGATCGCGCGCTACGGGCGGAGCTGGCGCGGCGTCAAGGCGAAGGCGGCGCAGGAGAACGGCGCGGTCGGCTGCCTGATCTACTCCGACCCGCGCGAAGACGGTTTCTTCCAGGGCGACCCTTATCCGAAGGGCCCGATGCGGCCGGAACAGGGCGTGCAGCGCGGCAGCGTGCTCGACATGGCTCTGTATCCCGGAGATCCGCTGTCGCCCGGATGGGCCTCCGAGCCGGGCGCGAAGCGTCTCGCGTTCACCGAGGCCAAGACGCTGCTCAAGATTCCGGTGCTGCCGATTTCCTGGGGCGACGCCAAGCCGCTGCTGGAGCAGTTGGGAGGGCCAGTGGTTCCGGAACCCTGGCGCGGCGCGATGCCGATCACCTATCACGCCGGAGCCGGCCCGGCCATGGTGCACCTCAAGGTCGATTTCGATTGGTCGAGCAAGCCGCTGCACGACATCATCGTCACCATCCCCGGCACCGTCTACAAAGACCAGTCCGTCATCTACGGCAATCATTACGATGCGTGGGTGAACGGCGCCTCTGACGGAGCCAGCGGAGCGGCGGTGGTGCTGGAAACCGCGCGTACGATGGCCATGATGCTCAAGCAGGGCTGGCGCCCGAAGCGCACCATCGTCTTCGCGCTATGGGACGGCGAGGAGTTCGGGCTCATGGGCTCGACCGAATGGACCGAGAAACACGTTGCCGAACTGCAGCGCGGCGCCGCCGTCTACATCAACTCGGACAACACCGGACGCGGAGCGTTATCGGCGGGAGGCTCGTCCATTCTCGAAACGTTCCTGAGCGAGGTGCTGCGGGACATTCATGAACCGGTGGGGCCGCGCACTCTGCTGGAGGCATCGTTGGCGGCGTTCCGGCCCATGCGTCCCGCGCCGGGGGCCAAGGAAGCTCCGGAGTTTCACCTGACGCCGTTGGGCTCGGGCTCCGATTATGTGCCGTTTCTCGATCACGCCGGCATCGCCAGCATGAACCTGGGTTTTGCGGGAGGGGACGGCGGAGTTTACCACTCGATTTACGACACCATGACGTGGTTCGACAAGTTCTCCGACAGCGACCTCGCCTACGGAAAAGTGCTCACCCAGGTGATGTCGACTTCGATGCTCCGCCTGGCTGACGCTCCCGTGCTTCCGTTCGAATTCGAGGGTCTCTATCGTGCGGTGCACGGCTACGCGGACGAAATTCAAAGGATGGCGCAAAGGCATCCGGGCGCTCTGGATCTGCGGGGAGTCCAATTTCAGTTAACGCACCTGGACACGGCCGCCAAGGCCTACGAGGACCAACTGGCGCTGGTCATGAAACGCTCGCCCGAGCCCGCGCCGGACCGGCTGGTCAAGGTGAACGAAGTGCTTCAAAAAGCCGAAGGGGCGCTGCTGCTGCCGGAGGGTTTGCCCGGCCGCGAGTGGTATCAACACCAGATTTACGCCCCCGGCCTGTACACCGGCTACGACGCGAAAACCCTCCCCGGCGTCCGCGAGGCCGTGGAAGCGCAGCACTTTGAGGAAGCCAATCAACAAGCCCGGCGGGTGGCGCAGGCGCTGCGAGCGCTGGCCGGCCAGGTGGAAGAAGCTACCCGGCTCCTCAAGTAACGGCCTGAAATAAGGCCTCTGAAAAAACGGCTTCGAACTCAGTACACTGGGCCTATGCGACTCTCGAAATTGGCGGCTGGACTCGTCGTAGCAGTGCTGGCCTTCGGAGAAATCGGTTTCCGCGGCCCCGGCTTATACGAAATCATGAACAAGAAAACCCAGCGCATGGTGGCGCTTGACCGGGACGGAACCTCGGTGATCCAGATCGTGTCGCACAGCCAGCAGGATCAGCGGTGGGTGGTGGAGCCGGCGCCCGGCGGGGCATTCTTCATTCGCAGCGCGGTGAATGGCCACGCTCTGCAGATCACCAACAACGCCAACAGCGCGCCGGTGGTTTGCGCGCGCTTTGACGGCAGCCCGGCCCAGCAATGGCGGATGGAGCCGGCCAGCGACGGCAATCCTTTTGTTGCGTCGGTGGCGGGCGGGCGCGTGCTGGACATTCCGAACGGGTCCAATAAGGAAGGGCTGCGGGTGCAGATCTACGGCAAAGGTGGCGACGCCAATCAGCAGTTCGTGTTCAACTTCATCACCGAGCCTCCGGAGCGGGACCGGGCCCGGCGCGCCGGCTGGCGATAGCCAAAAAACAATGGAGATAGCGCAAAAAAAGCCGGGCGCGTTTTGAACAGCGCCCGGCAAACGAGCACGCCGCAAGCGGCTCGGAGGTTACCGCTTGCGGTAGTGGAGGAAATCGTTGACCGCCGGGCGAGTAAGCCCGGCAGCGAACCTACGGGCCACCCACCTCTTAAAGGAAGGCAAACTAGCCCAAGAGGCCGCCGTGACCAAGGCAGGCAATTTCCCACCCCGAGATCCTGTACCGCGACAACATCGGGGGTAGGATCAAGTCTACAACATTTGGTTTTGCGGAGCGAAAACATCCTGGTGCGGAAATGATTGGAATGTCGTCTTTATAATCCAAGAGCATGAGGTTGCCTGGCTCGACCGGAGCCAGAAACCGTTCCAGGTGACAGCCGATCCGGTTCAGCCCGCGGCCGACGGCGTCATCCGGCCCGGCCGGCGCTGTGGTGGAGGCGATGAGGACGGCAGTGGGGTTGGCGCGAAGCAAGTGTTGCACGGCCCGCGCTACCGCGCCTTCTTCCTCGGTTACGGCGAGGGCGAAGTGCACGCTGGCGCCGAAGCGTTCCAGCCGCTGGCGCATTACGCTTTCAAACAACTGGCGAGCCCGGTCGCCGTGGACCAGGTCGGTATAGAGCACGGCGATGGAGGGGTTGCGGATGGGGCGGGCTTGCAGGATGGGCCCGCGCTCCTTGAGCATGTTGATCACCGCCTCCAGTTGTTCCTGCGCGACCGCGAAGGGAGCGCTCTTGACCGTGGCGATGCGCTGGCCCGCGGACGCGTAGCTGAAGTTGAGATTGGTGGCGATCACCAGGCTTCCGGCGCAGTTGATCTGGCGCAACAATTCATCGTCCACCAGCACGCAGCAGTTTTCGGTGGCGAAGAGGTTGGCGCGGCCGCCGGCGGCAATGCGAATTTCCATGCACCCGCAGCCGATCTCATTGGCCGCCTGAGCCACGGCGTCATCTTCTCCCACCTCGCCTTCCTCGAGCTCCGTCACCCACACCTGTCCCATGCCTTCGGTCTCAAGCAGGCGCACGTCTTCTTCGCTCAACACGTGCCCCTTCGCCAGAAGCTTCCTGCCGCCGGGCCGAAACACCGTGCAACAGAGGCTTCGTCCCGAGGATTGCCTTACATCGATCGGTAGCGCCTTCATCGGACCTATCCCCCCATCGCAAAAAGTTTTTAATGCTGAATTTTCATAGTGCCATAAGGTTCCTCTATTTTCTCAAAAAAAATACGAAACAATTGTTTATTTTATTTCATCCCCTTCGGATGGGATTTAGGTCTGAATACAGGCTAGTACCGGGGCCGCGATAGGCCGTGGCTTTCTAGGGGATCAGCCGTGTCCCGATGTGGGAACCGGACAGCAAGCGCTGCACTACGCCGGGCGCCGCTCCCGGGGCGATCAGGACTTCCTTAACTCCCTGATTCAAAGCCGCTATGGCCGCCTCCAGCTTGGCTTGCATCCCGCCCGTGGCGATCCCGCCGGCGATCAACTGCCGGGCTTCGGCGGCCGGGAGGATCTCCCGGCTCACGCCCTGGCCGTCGCGAACGCCCTCGACATCGGTGAGAAAGAGCAGCTTTTCGGCTAGGAAAGAAACGGCGCAGGCGACCGCCATTTGATCCGCATTCACGTTGAATATGTGGCCTTGTGAGTCACCCGCCACGCAAGCAATAACCGGGAGATATCCGGCACCCACTAGTAATTCTACTAGTCGCGCATCGGAATGGACCGGCTTGCCCACCAATCCCAGATCGGGATTCAAGACCTCGGCATCGACCAAACCGGCATCCAGGCCGCTCAAGCCCACCGGTCTGGCTCCAGCCGCGCGCAAGGCAGCGACCAATTGCGTATTCACGCTGCCCAGGAAGACCTTCACCACGGCGTCGATCACCTCCGGCGTGGTCACGCGTAAGCCATTGACAAAACGGCTTTCCACGCCCCGTTCCGCGAGGAAACGGGTCATCTGCTTCCCGCCGCCGTGGACTACCGCGATCTCATGATCCTTCGACGCCGCGGCAATCTCGGCTGCCAGGCGATGCAAGGAAGAAGGGTCGTCGACGAGCGTCCCGCCCAGCTTGACCAGGATCCGCATCGCGACTAGAGCAAGCCTGCCGTTTCGGGAAATCCGAGCGCCAAATTCAGGTTTTGAACCGCCTGCCCGGCCGCTCCCTTTACCAGATTATCGATCACGGATACCACTACGGTTCGCCGTGTCGCAGCGTGGAATTTTATCCCCAAATCGCAAAAATTATGGTGATTCACGCTGGCAAGGTCTGGGACTTGCCCCGGCGCGTACAGCCGTACAAACGGCTCTTCGCGGTAGCGATCTTCATAAATCGAAAGGAGATCTTCGGCGGACGTGATGGACTCCGACGCGCGAAAATAAATCGTCTCCAGGATTCCGCGCGGGATCGGGATCAACTGCGCGGTAAAGCTGAATTCGCCTTCGTCGAGACCCGAAAGTCGTAGTACTTCTGGTACGTGGCGATGTTCGAGGATCGAATAGGCAGAGAAGTTATCCGCGACTTCACAGAAGCTGGTCTTGAGCGAGGCCTTGCGGCCCGCGCCACTGACTCCGCTCTTGGCGTCGCAGACGATGCCGCTGGAGCGGTCGATCGCTCCGGCATCGATCAATGGCCTGATCGCCAGGTTGGCCGCGGTCGGGTAGCAGCCCGGGTTCGAAATCAGGCGGGCCGAAGGGATGCGGCTGCGGCAGAACTCGGGCAGGCCGTAGGCCGCTTCCTGGAGCAGCTCCGGCTCGCTGTGCGGCTCTTTATACCAGCGCTGGTAATTTTCTACTGTGCCGAGACGAAAAGCCCCGCTCAAGTCGATCACTTTGATTCCGGCATCAAGCAAAGGCCGAGTCAGGCTCATGGAGGCTTCCGGCGGCGTAGCAAGCAGCACCGCGGCCAGTCCAGCGGAGCGCGCGTTCTCGAAACCGTTTTCATTGCCGAAGGCGATCTGGCGCGGCCCGCCGCCGCGTAATGGCCGCGGCCGGTCCTCCGCTTCCCGATGCTCCAGCAGAACGGGCTCGACGTGCGGATGACGGGTAAGGATTTCGACCAGTTCGGCTCCGCTGTAGCCGCGGAAGCCGACAATTCCTACGGGAGTCTTCATGGGAAATTTCAGTATCTCACGCGTCGTGAGCTCAGGCCTCACTGCCGTAGACGGGAATCACTGCGCCGTTGATCTGCGACGCCTGATCGGAGAACAGATGAACCAGCAGGCTCGCGACCTGCGAGGGTTCGACCCATTTGGAGGGGTCCGCATCGGGCATCGCCGCTCGGTTGGCGGGAGTGTCCATGGTGCCCGGCAGAACGATGTTGGCGGTGATGCCGTGGGCCGAGTTCTCGCTCGCCACGGTCCGGATCAACGACACCAGCGCGGCCTTGGAAGCGGCGTAGGCTCCGGCCATCGGCGCAGGCTCGACGGCGGCCTTGCTTCCGATCGCGACGATGCGGCCGCTCGCCTGCGAACGCATGTGCGGCAGGACTGCGCGGATCAGATGGAACGCGGACCACAGATTCATGTCGAGCATGGTTTGGAGGGTCGCCTCGTCGGTTTCCTCGACCGATTTGCCGCCGGCGAACCCGCCCACCAGGTGCACCAGACCGTCCACGCGCCTGGTTTTTGCCGCCACGACTTCGATCAGATTTTTGGCATCCGTTGCGCTGGAGATCGCCGCAGCGATCGCGGTGAAGCGCGGATGAGGGAAATCGGAATCGGAGATCTTCCGCGACACGCCGAAGACGCGCGCGCCGGATGCAAGGAAGGCGTTGGTGACCGAGCTTCCCAGTCCACCGTTGGCGCCGGTGATAACAACCGTTTTTTCGGGCATGAGGTTCGGAATTTAGACCGACAGATAATCCGGCTGCAACGGCCCGGTGCTGTCGCCGAGCTTGTCCATGTGCACGCCAGCCTTATCCAGAATGGTCAGCAGCAGATTCGCCATGGGCGTGTTTTCCGGATAGTTGAGATGCCGGCCGGTCTTGAACTGCCCGCCCAGCTTCCCGGCCAGCAGACACGGTAGATCGGTATGGCGATGCAGGTTGCCGTCACCCATGCCGCCGCCGTAGAGGATCAAGCTGTGGTCCAGCAGGCTGCCGTCGCCCTCCGGCGTGGCCTTGAGCCTTTCCAGGAAGTAATGGAACAGCTCCACGTGATAGGTGTCGATCTTGGCCTTCTTGGCGATCAGCTCCGGATCATTGCGATGGTGCGAGACCGCGTGATGTTGCTCCGGCACGCCGATGTTGGGATAGGTGCGCGAGCTGAGTTCGCGGGCCATGATCAGAGTGAACACGCGCGTGGCGTCGGCGCGGAACGCCAAAGCCACCAGATCGAACATCAGTTTCGTATGCGCGTCGAAGGTTTCGGGAATGTCGACGGGCCGGTCCGGCAGCTCGATGGACTGGGCTCCGTGCGCCTCGGTGTTCTGAATGCGCTGCTCGATTTCGCGGACCGAATCCAGATATTCGGTGAGTTTGGTGCGGTCGCCTTGCCCGAGGGTCCCGGCCAGACGGTTCACCTCGCCGCTGACCGAATCGAGGATGCTGCCTTCGCTTTTCGCCAGAGCCAGGCGCTGTGCGGCGGTGCCGCCATCGCCGAAGAGGCGGTCGAAGACCAAGCGCGGGTGCGACTCGGCCACATTGGGCGTGGTTTCGTTACGCCAGGAGATGGTGTTCACGTAGAAGCAGTCGCCGGAATCGCAGGCGCCCTGGGTGGGGCTGTCCAGGTTCAACTCGAGCGAAGGCACCTGCGTCCCCCTGCCGAGTTCGCGCGCGGCGAATTGATCTGCGGTGGTGGCCAGTCGCACTTCCACGCCCGGACGGGTGCGGTCCCAGGCGTGCACGCCGGTGAGCCACACGGCGGAGGCTCGGGGATGGTCGCCGGTGCCGTCGCCGAAGGTGTCGGCTTGCAGATGCGCCAGGCCGCTGAGCACGTTGATGTGCTCGTGCACGGGCTGGAGCGGCTTGAGGATGGGAGGGAGCTCGAAATCTGCGCCGGTTGCGTCTTGTTTCAACGGCGCGGGATTAAACTGCTTCTGAATGACGCCATTGGACACATAGACGAAGCCGAGCCGCGGTGGCGCAGCCGGAGTTTGCGCGGCCAGGGCAGGAATCATCGCGTCCAGCAGCGGCAGCGCGACGGTCACTCCGGCGCCTTTGAGGAAGCTGCGGCGGGGCAGAGCTCGCTTGGTGATGAACATGGCGTCAGTATCCTACGGTCGCCAGTATACTACCGTGGAAGCAGCATGAGTTTTCTGGATAATCTCGAAAATAATCTGAAGGCTCTGGAGAGCCGCGACGAAAAAGACCCGGAGAAGATCAAGCGCGACCACGAACGGAGGGAAGCGGAGCGGAATGAGGCTCGCGTGCGCGCGCCCTTCGCCGAGGTGCTGAAGAAGTCGGCATTCACGGGCGAGTTGATGACGCAGTGCAGAGTCATCGGGCACGGCCTGCGGGTGCTGGTGAAGTTTACCTGGCTCGGCGAGAATCTGCGGCTCGACGCCAAGGAGAAGAGGATGGAACTGACGCCAACCGCCGAGGGCATCGTCGCGGTGTTCTCGGTCGACGGCGCGGAAGTGAAGCGCGCGAAGGTGGACGTCGAGAAGGATAATGCAGGAAAGCTCGCCAAGGATTGGCTGACGGAGGAGTAGGCGGGTTCGCGACGAGCGCCGCGTCGTAAAATCATTCACACCGGCTTACGCCATGGCTAACGATAAAGCAAACTCGCTCGGCCCCGCCGTTCTTCGCAGCATTCGGGACTATGTGCGCCTTGCCGCGCCTGAGCCGGAGGTGCTTCGCATCATTGGCGAGGAATCCCGGAAGAAGGGGACGGATAAGCTCACGCCGCGGCAGATTGACCGGGTCATCAATTCGGCCCGCGCTTATCCTCGCAGCCAACGCAGCGTGGTAGCCCGGCGAGGCCAGTCATAGCACCTCTTCGCCCTGGACGGCCATGCCAGTGGTGAGGATTGTTAGCGGCATCTCGCCTTCGCCGGCGAGAGTGAACGTCTTGAAACGCTTGTACCATTTGCCGGGTGGGACGTCGGGGTCCGTTTCCAGCCAATGTTTCAGTTCGAGGAAGTCGGACGCGCCGATCCGGCCGTCTCGAAACCGCTGCGTAAGGTGTGCCAGAACTCCTCTGGGCGGGGGACGCTTGATCTTCATCTGACCGACGCCTTTGGCCGCATTCCGGAGACGAATTTGAGGACTAGGAATCCTTGAACTGCTTGTGGAAGATCACACGTTCGAGCTGATCTGAAAGCTGCTTGACCTCGACTGGGTCCGTAGCAGCCTTGATGCGCTTCAAGAGCTCCAAGACAGCCCCGTCCGATGAATCGTGAACGGGCGGCGACGCCTTTGCGTCTCCGGACTGGGCCTTCAGCGGCATCGACTTTATTGTACCGTCGCGCCTCGCGACTTGCTTCACTCGCGCGTTTTGCCGCCGCTTGCCAGCTTCCTCTCTCTCCTCGCCATCTTGTGCCGTCCGTGGAGCCCGACAGGTATAGGAGGGTATTCTTTCAAGCCGAGGCTTAGGGGAGCTTCGGCGTGAAGGGTCTCCTTCAGGCCCGCCCGGCGTCTCACTTCGAACTCGAATCCAATGTGGTCGACGTGATACCGATCCAGGCAGATGCACTGACCATCTCTGCCGAAGACCGCCCGGTCGCCGCTTCTATTGGCCTGGACAGCCGTCACCTCAGCCCAAGGAATGAGCTTTCGGGGCCTCCACCAACGCCGCTCCTCCACACCTGCATCAGACAACACAATGACAGAGGGCCACACCGCGGCCGTCCCAAACGCGAAAAGGCACAGGAGCACCCGTACCCAGACCTCTGTCGTGGCCGAATCCTTGACCGCGTACCAACTGAGGAGCGCAATGCTGCATCCCACAAAACGCGCATCCCCACTGAACCTTGAAAAACCGAAGTCGCGCCAGTTCGCTTTGCCCTTTCAGCGGTCGCCTCCCAAAGGAGGAGGCGGATGCCGAGGAGTACGATTGGGACCTTCGACCAATAATCGGAGTGGGGGGCGGTCATTTCGGGGTCAATGCTGTGCGGCCTGCGCTTCGCGCATCTGGAACGGGGCGCTTTCGACCACGCCGATGATGAGCGATTCGAAAGTATAGTTGGCGGGGGCGGCTTGCTGGGCGATGGCTCGCACGGCGGGTTGATCGTAATACTGCAGGTTGCGTCCGATCGCATACATCAGCAGCTTGCTCGCCACGGTGTTGATGAATTGATCGGGACGGCTGAGCAGCACCTTCTTCAAGCCGGCTATCCCAGAGAACTTCGTGCCATCCGGGAACACGCCGGAGGCGTCGATGGCCGAGCCGGAATCGCTATCGCGCCAGCGGCCGACGGCGTCGAAATTCTCCATGGCGAAGCCGATCGGGTCCATGCGCGCGTGGCAGGTGGCGCAGGACGGATTGGCGCGATGCTGCGTCATGGCCTGGCGCAGGGTGAGCGTCTTGCCCGGTTCCGCGGCCTCGGTCTTGAGCGCCGGAATGTTGGGCGGCGGAGGTGGAGGCGCGGCCGAGAGCAGATTTTCCAGCACCCACTTTCCGCGCAGCACCGGCGAGGTGCGCGTGGAGTACGAAGTCAGCGTCAAAATGCTGCCCTGGCCCAGCAAGCCCCCGCGCGGGCTCCCCGGCGGAAACACATAGCGCCGGAAGTAGCTGCCTTCAATGTTGGGAATGCCGTAGTGCCTGGCCAAGCGGTCATTCAGGAACGTGTAATTGGCCGAGAGCAGATCCAGCACACTGCGCTTCTCGCGCAGGACGCTGCCGATGAACAGCTCGGTTTCGCGCTCGAAGGCGGAGCGCAGGCCGTCGTCGAAGTCCGGGAACATAAGGACATCGGGTTGTTTTTGCTCGATGTCGCGGAGAAACAGCCACTGTGCGGCGAAGTTGGTGACCAGCGATTCGGCGCGCGGGTCGGCCAGCATGCGCTTGATCTGCTGCTCCAGGATGGGCGGATCGTCCAGCAGGCCGGAGGAAGCCAACTGCATCAGCTCGTCATCCGGGATGCTGCTCCACAGGAAAAACGACAGGCGCGAGGCGAGTTCGATATTGCTGATGCGATACACCGAGCCGGGAACTGCGCCGGGCGGGTCACGCTCAATGCGGAACAGAAATTGCGGGCTGACCAGCATCCGTTCCAGCGCACGCTCGATCCCCAAGTCGAATCCGCCTTCCGTCAGGCCGGCGTTGTAGAAGGGCATCAGATCGTCAAGATCGGCGTTGGTCACCGGTCTTCGGAACGCCCGGCGCTCCAGCGTGGAGAGGATCTTGATGGCGCAGGCCTGCTCATCGGCCTTTTTCTGGGGACGGCAAATGAAGATCCGGCTGCGGCTGGGCGTGACGCCGGGGCCGGTGGAGTTGTAGGGGCCGCTGATGGTGACGTTAACCAGGGCGGTTTGCGTGCCGCGCCCGCGCATGCGAGGCCGCAGAACGTTCTCATCGCGAGCTTCGGTGCGCTGCACGAAAGCGACTCCCAGCAGCCGGGGCCCGGCTTTGACGGTGATGCGGGCTTCCAGCGGCTTGTCGCCGCCGGCTGCTGTGGATCCAGAAGCCGAGCCACGGCCGCGGCCCGCTCCGCCCACCGGAATCAACTGCATGCGTTCGCCGTCCACGCTGATCTCCAGTTGCTGGGCATCGCGGCCGGCGCCGGCGAGATCGACTTTGATCACGTACTCGCCGTCCATCGGGAAATCCGTGCGCACACCCAGACCGCCGCGCGTACCGAAGGGCAGGGCATCCACGCGCGTGTCCTGCGGCTGCTCCGGCGAAAGGCGATAGGAGTTGAACATCACCGGAGCCGACCGGTCGCCCACGGCCAGGCGAGCGATCTTGCGGGCGGCGTCCAGGTAACGCTCCATGATGGTCGGCGAGACGAACAGCAGATCGGCGATGTTGTCGAAGCCGCTGCTGGAATTGTCGGGCGGCAGCAGCAGACGAATAATCCATCTCCTTGGGCAGAGCGTCCAGAGCGAGAAGATCGCGGATCGAGTTCTGGTATTCGGTGCGGCTCAGGCGGTGCAGCAGGGGCAGCTTGCCGGGATTAGGATGCTGGTCGGCGGCCCGGTCCAGAGCGTTTTCAAGATACGTGGCCACCGAATCATACGTAGCCTGATCCGGCCGGCGCGCGCCGGGAGGAGGCATGGCGTTGGTCCGGAGCTTCTTGACCACCTTCTCCCAGGTCTCGGCGTGCGGTCCGATATTGTCCAGCTCGGACGGCTTGATCTCCAGTCCGGCGGTTTTGAGGGCGGCGCTGTGGCAGGTGAGGCAGTACTGCGTGAAGACCTCGGCAGGCCAAGTTTCTTGTGACAAGACCGCCTGCGAAAAAGCGGCGGTGGTAAGCGTCAAGAAGAGACCGACGCGGGTCAGCACGGATCAATGATATCTCATATATACTGCCCGTATGAGAATCTGGGTCGCTTCTCTGGTGCTGGCCAGCGCCTGTTTCGGCGCAGGCGATCTGCGGCTGATCGACGCGGTGAAAAGCGGAGATACGGCGGCGGTCAAGAAGCTGCTCGCGCAGCACGCCGATGTGAACGCGGCCGAACCCGATGGCTCAACCGCTCTGCATTGGGCGGCGCAGCGCGACAACCTGGAGATCGCCGATCTTCTCATCGCGGCCGGAGCCAACGCGAAGGCCGCTTCGCGCTACCGCATCACGCCTCTCACGCTGGCCTGCACCAACGGCGATGCGGCCATGATCCAGCGCCTGCTCAAGGCCGGCGCGGATCCCAACGGAGCCTCGGAAGAGGGCGAGACGCCGCTGATGACGGCTGCGCTCACAGGCAAGCCCGATGCGATCAAGGTGCTGCTGTCCGCGGGCGCGAAGGTCAACGCGGTCGAACCCTACAAAGGACAGACTGCGCTGATGTGGGCGGCTTCGGAAGGCAACGCCGATGCGGAGGCGATGCTGATCGAATTCGGCGCCGACGTGAAGATGAAGTCGGCGGGGGGCTTTACAACCCTTTTGTTTGCCGTCCGGGAGGCACACGTAGCGGCGGCGAAAGTTTTGCTCGAGCATGGCGCGAACGTGAATGACGCGGCTCCGGACGGGACCGGCGCCTTGACTATGGCCATCGTCAATGCGTATTACGAGATGGCGTCCGTGCTGCTCGATTACGGCGCGAACCCGAATGCGCCGGATCCTCGCGGCTCCGCGCTGCACGCGCTGGCATGGATGCGCAAGCCGGGCGCGGATGGCGCGGCCGGCGTCGGGAACACGGCAAAGGGTACGCCGGTTCCAGTGGGCAACGTCGATTCGCTCGATTTGGCCACGGCGCTGCTGAAGCACGGGGCCAATCCCAACGTGCGGATCGATTGGAAGGAATCGCGATTCGGCAAAGAGGGCGGGACGGCGAGAAATCCTCCCAACATCGATCTGGGCCGGCATTATTTGAGCTACGTCGGCGCGACGCCTTTTTACGTCGCGGCGAAAAATGGCGACATCGCGTTGATGCGCGTGTTGGCCGATGCGGGCGCCGATGCGAAGACGCCGACCCGGGCCGGCGTGACTCCTTTGATGGTCGCTGCGGGGCTGGATTATTGGGAGGGCGAAAGTCCCGGCCCGTTCACCGGCGTGACCGAAGCGGAGCGCTTGCAAGCGGTGAAGCTGTGCGTCGAGCTCGGCAACGACATTAACGCCCACGCCGATTTCGGCGATTACCCGATGACCGGGACGACCGAATATACGCTGCTGTATTATCCGTTAAATATCGATGATTTATTGGACAAAGGCGTGGGCGATCCGCGCTGGAGCGGGTCGACGGCGCTGATTGGAGCCGTGGTTTCCGGGCAGCCGTCGATCGTGCAGTACCTGGTGGACCAGGGCGCGGACGTCACGGCGGCGAACAAGCTGGGATGGACTCCGCTGCTGGTCTCGCGGGGCGTGTTTTTCGCGAATGCGAAAAAGGAGTTTCCTCCGGCGGAGGCGATTTTGAAAAAGGCGCTGGCGCCGCGGGGCGCCCTTGCGTCAGCGAAGTAGGCTGGAGCAAAGGCGCCCTCTAAACGCTTACTTCGTGCGCGGCTCGGAATCAACGTGTTATAACAGTCACTCACAGAGCCGCGACCGCGAGGGAGTCCTCATGGGCCTGTGGCCCACCGATAGTGATGAAGAACGATCGCGAAATGGCGAATATGCGGCGAATCGCGGGCCGTTCTTCAGGGGAGCGGTGTATCCAGGCTCTTTGCGCCGCTAGCGCAGGCCGCGCCAAATGACGGTGAGGTTCAGCGAGAAACCCTTCACAGACCCCTCGCCGGCCAGTTCCTTGATGCCGCGCCGAGTCGACGGACTGCGGCCTTGGCGATAAACGTAGATCGTTTCCTTGTCGCCATCGATCAGCCAGGCGAGTTCAACGCCGTTGGCAATCCAACATTCCATCTTCGCTTTAGCGGGCTTGAGACGGTCGCTGGGCGACATGACCTCGATCACGAATTCGGGAGTGAGCCGCAAGAACTCGCGGCGCTGTTGATGGCTCAGGCGGTTGAGCGATTCGTTGGAGACCCAGGAGGCGTCGGGCGAGAGCGCGGAGCCGTCGGGCAAAAGAAACTCGACGCTCGAATCGAAGGCCCGGCCGCGCCCGTCGCGTTCCGCCCACTGGTCCAGTTGGGCAGCCGCCTTCATGCTTCTATAGGAACCCTCTCCACCGGCTGGGGGCACAATGACAACCTCTCCTTCCGCGGTCCGCTCGCAACGCAAGCTGGGGTTGGCGCGGCAAAACGCCAGGTAGTTGTCCAGTGATAGCCCTTCGCCGTAGTTGAATACCAGACTCACTTCCTCGCGCTCCGGGATTTCTATGGTCCGCACGATCCAATCTTACCTCTGCCGTGCGCAAGGAAGGTTCAAAATTCGATAGAATGCCGCTCGGGAGAAGCACTGACATGCAACGACGGGAGTTCCTGGCGGGCGCAGCGGCTGTTGCAGCCACGGGACAGGCTTGGGCGCAATCGACCGAGCCAGTCAAACGTAAGGGACGCATCAAGCAGGGCGTCACGCAAGGCGTCTTCGCTCGCGGGACCAGTCTCGAGGATTGCTGCAAGATCGCCGCGCGGCTCGGCATTCAAGGCTTCGATCTCATCGGTCCCATGGATTGGCCGCTGCTGCGCAAGTACGGATTGACGCCGTCGATGTATCCGCAGGGGCCGGGCGGGACCATCCCGGACGCGCTCAATCGTATAGAGAATCACGATCGGCTTGAGAAATCGATTCGTGCGGCGATCGACGAAGCGGCTGCGGCGAAGGTTCCGAACGTGATCACCTTCTCCGGCAACCGCCGCGGC
The DNA here is from genome assembly GCA_963838455.1 of Bryobacterales bacterium. Classification (GTDB taxonomy): domain Bacteria; phylum Acidobacteriota; class Terriglobia; order Bryobacterales; family Bryobacteraceae; genus Palsa-187. Next base: position 2,039 of record CAWISY010000278.1, on the reverse strand, counting down.
ATGGACGATCGCATGGGCGCGGACAATTGCGTCACCTTCCTCAACAAGATCAAAGCCCAGGCCGAGGACAAGGGCGTCACGGTGTGCATGGAGCTGCTCAACAGCAAGGTGAATCACAAGGACTACATGTTCGACCACATCGGCTGGGGTGTGGACGTGATGCAGCGCGTGAACTCGCCGCGGGTGCGGATTCTCTACGACATCTATCACGCGCAAATCATGGACGGCGATATCGTGCGCACCATTCGCGACCAGATCAAGTGGATCGGGCATTTTCACACCGGCGGCAATCCCGGCCGGCACGACATTGACGAATCGCAGGAGCTGAACTACCACTTCGTGATGCAGGCGATTGCGGAGCTAGGCTTCACCGGATTCGTGAGTCATGAATACTCGCCGGCGCCGGGGCATGATGCGGTTGCGACTCTGGACAAGGCGATTGCTCTGTGCGACGTTTGAGCTCTTGCCTGAGATCCGCGCTGCTGCTTGCGCCGGTCTTGTTAGGGCAGGCGGGTCCAACCGAGCGCCAGAAAGTGGATCCCGCGGCGGCGCGGCGCGGCCGGCAGCTTTACACGCAATACTGCATCAATTGCCACGGAGCGCTGGCCAAGGGCACCGCGGATGGTCCCGACCTGATCCGGTCGCCGTTGGTCCTGCGCGACCGGCTGGGCAATGAGATCGCGCCGGCGCTGAAGCGCTTGCCGGGACATAAAGCGGATTTGACCCCGGCGCAGGTGACGGACATCACGCATTTCCTGAAGGAGCAGGTGGAGGCGACGGCGAAGGATCGCAATGCGGATCAGCCTCCGAATGTGCTCACTGGCAATGCTCAGGCCGGCCGCGCGTTTTTCGACGGAGCCGGCGGCTGCGCGAGCTGCCATGCGGTGACCGGCGATCTGGCTGGGATCGGGCGCAGGTTCAAGGACGCTGTCGATCTGCAGCAGCGGTTTCTGTTCCCTCGCGCCACCAAGCCGGTGCAGGTGAAAGTCACTCCGCAGGCAGGCGCAACGGTGAAGGGCCAACTTCTGCGCATCGACGATTTCACCGTTTCGCTGAAAGACGCATCGGGCCAATATCGCGAGTTTGCGCGCAGTGCGAAGGTGAAAGTTGAAATTGACGATCCGCTGGCGCGGCATCATGACCTGCTGGATGTGTACACCGATCAGAACATCCACGATGTGGTCCGTTATCTGGAGTCGCTCAAATGAACGCCCTCAGGGCGCTTTGCGTCCTTTCGCTGGTGTCCGTCGCTAGCTGGGGGCAGACCGATTGGCCCAGCTACAACGGTGATTATTCCGGACGCAGGTACTCTTCGCTCGACAAGATCAACCAGTCCAACATCGATTCGTTATCGCTGGCCTGGGTCTACCGGGCGAATCCCGGCCGCGAGCCTCAGGGCGGAGGCGGAAGCAACGCGCCGGTGATCAAGGGCACTCCCATTGAGGTCAACGGCGTGCTGTATGTGACCGTTCCGGACCACATGTGGGCGGTGGACGCTCGCACCGGGCGCGAGATCTGGCACTACGCCTGGAAAACGAAGGGCGGCTGGCACATCGGCAATCGCGGTGCAGCGGTGTGGCGGGACACGGTCTATTTCGAAACGCCGGACTGCAGCTTGGTGGCGCTTAACATGGCCGACGGCAAGGAGCGCTGGCATAAATCGATCTGCGACCTGGAGCAGTTCTACTACGCGTCGGTCGCGCCGATCGTGATCCGCGATCATGTGATCACCGGCGTGAGCGGCGACGATCTGGACATCCCCGGATACATCGAATCGCACAACGCCCGGACCGGCGATCTGGAATGGCGCTGGTACGCGCATCCGGAGCCGGGAACTCCCGAGGCCAAGACTTGGCCCAGCGTGGAGGCGATGCTGCACGGCGGCGGCATGACCTGGGTGCCCAGCACCTACGACCCCGAGCTCAACCTGATCTACTTCGGCACCGGGAATCCGCAGCCCGTGATTGCGGGGCAGGGAAGGCTGGGGTCGAATCTGTATACGGAATGCATCATCGCGCTCAATCCCGACGACGGGAAAC
>CAWISY010000277.1:0-16461 GCA_963838455.1 Bryobacterales bacterium | reverse complement strand
CTCCGGAGCAAAAGGTCGTAAGTTCGAATCTTACCGGGCGTACCACTTCTCAAAGACTTACGGGCCCAGCCTCCCACACGGCAGATGGATGAGATTGAACGTTGTCGCCGGGGTTTCCTGTCTCGTCTGACCTCCATCCGCGCGGGCTGCTGGCAATCCTTTTTCGGGGTTGAGAAATGGCAGAATAGGCGGGTGAACCCATGCGGACATCCTCTCAGCATTCGCTTGTACGGAGCATCCTGACAGACCTCCACTTCTGGCTGCCCGTGAGCGTTCTCGCATTTGGTCTGGTCCTCCTGTTCGTAGTTGCCAGAGCATGAGAGACCGGGGACGGTCACTGCATCGGCTCGGCGTCCTCTGCGGCCTTGCTGCCGGGGTTTGGCTGGGCGTTGCGGAAGCTCCCACCAAACTGGTGAATGCCGGCCTGTCGCCGTTCTTGATCTCCCTGGGAATGGTGGCCGGAGTGTTTGTCGCGCGCTGGACTGTGCCCATGATCCTGAAAGGAACCGAACACGTCTTTCAGGACATCCGAGAGAAACCGCATCTGATCGTCTGGGCAATTCTGGCCGGGGCGCTTTGGGCTGTGGCGAATACCTTGACGGTCTTCGCGATCCGGGAGGTGGGTTTGTCGATCGCATTTCCCTTGTGGAACACAAACAGCCTGATCGGGCTGCTGTGGGGCTGGCTCCTGTTCGGCGAGTTGTCCGGATCGAAGCAATGGCCGCGGGTGCTGGCAGGAGCGTTTTCAATTGCCGCGGGCGCGTGTTTGCTGGCGTATGCAACCTCCGTGCGGAACGCCGGACCGGCGCGCGGGGCGGGCCTCGGAATAACGGCGGCTCTGGGGGCCGGCGTCCTGTGGGGCACGATGTACATCCCCTACCGCAAGGCTTACATCAGTGGCATGAATCCGCTGTCGTTCGTTACTGTTTTTGCGTTCGGGGAGTTGGGGTCGGTGCTCGCGCTAGCCTCCGCCTTCGATGGAGGATTCCAGCATGTGGCGGCGGAACTGGTTCGCGCACGGCCGGCGCTTTTCTGGCTGTTTCTAGGGGGATTCTGCTGGGTACTTGGGGATCTGTTTCAACAGTACGCGGCCAAGTACATCGGGCTCGGGCGGGGCATTCCTCTTTCGAATACCAACCAAATCTGGGGCTTGGCATGGGGCACACTGGTGTTCGGGGAGAGCGCCGGAATGGACATGAAAGCCGTGGTTCTGATCGCGGGAGGCTCCGTCATCATGGTGGCCGGCGCGTGGGCCATCAGTTCGGCGGAGGCGCAGGATTCCGAACGGGCCGCTTGGAAAAGAGCCATGGAGCGGGAGCGCCTGCGCTATCGGCTGAAAGAGGATCGCCTGCTGGCTCATCTGCAAGACGGTGAAGTTCCGGAATACGACGGGCATCCCCGCAGGAAATGGTGGGAGTTGGCGGTGCTGTGCGCCGCCCTCGGAATCTTCGTGTGGCTGGCCACGGTCGCGCGTCCTCAGCCGCTCGCGGTGAACCCCTTCTGGGCTTTAATCCTGATCGCGGCCGCACTCGCGTTTCTGGTTGGGACCGGACTCCTGCTGTGGCGGCGAACGCGTTTTGGTTAGGCGATTTGACATCAGGCATCGCTTTTGCAAGACTGAACACGTTTGCAATGATTTCCATTAAGGACATCGCCCGTGCCGCGCAGGTGTCCCATTCGACCGTCTCCAGAGCCCTCCGCAACAGTCCTCTGGTCAATGCCCAAACCCGTGCGTTGATTCACAAGCTTGCTGGTGAGGCCGGGTATAAAGTTAGCGCGGTGGGGCGCAGCCTGGTCACGAAGAGAACCAGTACGATCGGAGTCGTGGTCACTACGATTGCGGACCCGTTTGCGGGAGAAGTGGTCAGCGGCATTGAGGAATTCGCGCTGACTCACGACTACTCCCTCATTCTCGCCGCCTGTCACGCCGACCCGGAGCGGGAGCTGCGCGCGGTCGACTCCTTGCAGGAGCGCCGCGTGGACGGGATTCTGGTGATGGCCTCGCGCATCGGCGCTCTCTATCTCCAAAGGCTCTCCGGAATGAAAGTACCGATCGTCCTGATCAACAGCCACCACCCCGGCGAATTTGTTTACTCCATCCGGATCGACAACGTCGCCGGGGCCCGGCTGGCAACCAAGCATCTGGTAGAGCTGGGCCACCGGCGCATCGCCTATATCGGCGACCGGTTCGGCTTCCAGTCCGACATGGAGCGGCTCACCGGATACCGGGAGATGCTGGAGGAGGCCGATCTCGGTTTCGAGCCGGATCTGGTCGTGCACGGCGACGGGACGCCCGACGGAGGCAGGCAGGCGATGCTACAGCTATTGAGCCGGGCGGAACGTCCCACTGCCGTCTTCTGCTATAACGACCGCGAGGCGATTGGCGCCATGCGTGCGGTGCGGGAGCAGGGCCTGCGCGTGCCACGCGACGTCTCGATTGCCGGTTTCGATGACCTGTTTCTGTCTTCCTATACCGATCCTCCTCTCACCACCATCCGGCAGCCGAAGCGGGAAATGGGGTTGCAGGCAGGTGAGATTCTGCTGCAGCTCATCCGTGGTGAGAAAGCCGGCGAAAAACCCGAAAGCCGCATGACCGCCGGAGTTTTGATCGTCCGCGAATCGACCGGGCGGCCTCGATCCGCCGCCAGCCTGCGCAGCCCCATGCGCAGCCACGGATGATTCACTTCCGATTCACGAGTGCGTAACAAAAGCTGGGCATAATCGCGATTACCGGTAACTGCACACGTTTGCAATACCCAGTTTCCACCGAAAGGCAATCCTGCTTATGCGTCGGCTCTGTGCGTGCGTCCTGGTTTTTCCGCTTCTGGTGCTTCCCCTATTTGCTCAAACCGATACAAGTTCGCTCGGGGGGCGGGTGACCGATTCGCAGGGCGGCGCCGTTGAGGGCGCGCAAATCCTTCTGCACAACGAAGCCACCGGCGCCGAGCGCAAAGTTACCTCGGACGCGAACGGCGAATACGTGTTCACCTTGATCCCGCCAGGCCGTTACGATATCGAAACCGGCGCGATGGGCTTCAAAACCTTCCACGACACCGGCTTCCCGGTCGACGTCGCGTCTCCCGCCCACCTCGACATCCAGCTTGCCGTCGGCGAGATCTCCGACAAAGTCGAGGTGACGGCGGAGGTATCCATGCTGAACACCGACACAGCGGCGCAGGGCACGGTGATCGGCGATGAAAAAATCGAGTCCTTGCCGCTGAACGGCCGTCAGTTTATCGATCTGACGCTGCTTTCCCCGAACGTGACTGCCGGCGGCCGGTCGGTGCAGCAGAATCAGGTCCGGCTGAATCAGGACGGCGGATTTTCGGCCTCCGGCAACCGCACCAATAACAACAATTTTTTGCTCGACGGCATCAGCAATCTGGATGTCGATTACATGTCGCTGAGCCTCAATCCGGTTCTCGATACCATCGCTGAGTTCCAGGTTCAGACGGCGCAGCTCAGCGCCGAGTACGGGCACGCCGCCGGCGCGACGATCAATGTGGTGACCAAATCCGGGACCAACGATTGGCATGGCGACGGCTGGGAATTCGTCCGCAACCGCGTCTTCGACGCGCGCCTGTTCAACGATCCCGCGACTCTGCCGCAGTACCAGCGCAATCAGTTCGGCGGAACGGCCGGCGGTCCCATCCGCCGGAACAAACTCTTCGTCTTCGGCGGCTATGAACGCCTCGCGCTGCGCCAGGCGGGCGGAAGCCTCACCACCGTCACCGTGCCGACGGCGCTGGAACGCCAGGGCAATTTCAGCCAGTCCCATGCCACCATCTACGACGCCCTCACCAGTCCCCGCACCGAATTCCCGAACGATGCGATTCCTCTGACGCGCCTCAATCCGCTATCGCTGATCGCCATCAACGCGGCCCCAATGGCCAATGTTCCCGGCTCCGCCAACCAATACGTCAATGGCGGCGAAGTGCTGCAGCAAAACTCCAACAATTACTCGATTCGCACGGATTACGTCCTGAGCCAGAGGATCACCCTCTTCGGCCGCTACTCGGCGACCCGCGAAAACGATGTCACGCCGGGAAGCACCGCCGGATATTCCTCTATCGGCTACGCACAGCCGCAGAACGGCGTGCTCGGCCTCACCGCCGTGATCTCTCCGAACGTCGTTAACGAAGCGCGCATCGGGTTCAATCGCATGAACTACGGTAGCGGCATCCCGGAGCCTTTCTTCGACGTCAACGGCACTGAGGAGCACCTGCCTTACTTCGAGCTGACCAACTACGCGCAGTTCGGCGGCGCAGGCGGCGGAGCTGCCCAGACCCGCGACAACACGTTTCAGGCCTACGACAACGTCTCCTGGCAGCACGGCCGCAATCTTTTCAAGTTTGGCGCGGAGTTCATGTTCATCCAGTATGTTCCGGTAACCGATCCCAACGAGTACGGTACTTACAAGTTCACCCCCGGCCAAACCGCGCAAAAATCCGCCACCGACGGTACCGGCGACGCCCTGGCCAGCTTCCTTCTCGGCTACTCTTCCACTGCCAGTGAGTCTTACGGCGTACAACGCATGGACGGCCATGAGCCCATCTTTTCCACCTACGTGCAGGATCGCCTCAGGGTGCTGCCCAATCTGACCCTCGACCTTGGTCTGCGTTATGAAATCGCGCCGCCGCTCTACGACACGCGCGGGCAAACCATGGGCCTGGACTTCTCGAAAGTGCCGACGCCGCAGGCGATTTTCGCCGACAATCTTCCCACGAACTACTACCAGCCGACGTTTTACATTTGCGGTCAGGCGGGGTATCCAAAGAGCTGCGCCTACACCGACAAGAACAACCTTGCGCCGCGCTTCGGCCTGGCCTGGCAGATCGATCCCAAAACCGTGTTCCGGATGGGCGCCGGAATCTACTACAGCCTGACGGACTTTAGCTCCATTTCGAGGCTCACCAATTCCATCCCCGCCAACATCGCGGATACTCTTACTTCGGTGTCATTCGCACCCACCTATCAGGGCTACAATCTTTTTTCGCCCAGCCTGTCGATCGGCCCCTCCACCAGCGTGAATCTGTATTCGCTCGACCCCAATCAACGCACCAGCTACGCGATCCAGATGTCGTCTTCGATTCAGCGGCAGATCGGGCAGAATGGTGTGATTGAGGTGGGCTACACCGGCACTCTCGGCATCAAGCTACAGCAGAACGTGCAGCTCTCGAACACTCTGCCGGGTCCCACGGCCGCCTCGACCAGAAAGCCGTATCTGGGCGCAGTCTTCGCTCCCGGCACCGTGTTTCCCTCCTACATCACCGTCACCGGCAATAGCGTCCTCGGCGGCACCATCGCGACACTGCCGAATGAGGCGCAGTCCAACTATCACGCGCTATACATTCGCGGGGAGCGCCGCTTTGCGCATGGATTCTCGTATCTCAGCTCCTTCACATTCTCGAAAGCGATTACCGACGCGCCGCAATTCCGCAACGCGGGCGGCGCCACGGGAACCGAGAACTCGCCCCCGCAGAACAGCTACGATCTCGCTGCGGAGCGCGGGCTGGCGGCCTTCAACGCGAAGTTCCGCTGGGTCAATACTGCGGTTTACGCTCTGCCATTCGGAAAAGCGCAGCACTTTCTCACCAACGGCGTGGCCTCGGCGATTTTTGGCGGATGGCAGATCGCGGCAATCCAGTCCTTTCAGACCGGCTTTCCTTCCACCATCAACCTTACCGGCGACACCGCCAACATTGGCGGAGGCAGCGGCGGCATTCTGATCCGGGCGGATCCGGTGATGGGTGTGAGCCCCTATCTTTCCGGAAGCCAGCGCTCCTCGGCCGAATGGTTCAACACCAGCGCGTTCGTCGATCCGCCGGCTTATCAGTTCGGCACTCTCGGCAGAAACACGCTGGTCGGGCCGGGTCTCTTCAATATCGATACCACGCTCAGCAAGCGCTTCCGAATCAAAGAGCGCGTCGGCGCGGAGATCCGCGCGGAGGCGTTCAACGTTCTGAACAACCACAACTACAACCAGATCGCCCGCATCATCAATGCCCCGGGTTTTGGATCGGTGCAGAGCGAGCTTCCGATGCGTGAACTGCAGTTCGGCGCGAAAATAACGTTTTAGAAGGACATCATGAGAACTGCCCTTACCTGTCTGATTCTTTTCGCTGGTCTTTCGACGGCTCAAACCCTGCACATTTACGCGATCGACGTCGAAGGCGGGAAGTCCACCCTCTATGTTTCCCCTTCGGGCGAATCGATGCTGGTCGACACCGGCTATGCCGGCAATAATAATCGCGACGCGAATCGCATCGCGGCGGCCGCGGCCAGCGCCGGCGTCAAGAAAATCGATTACCTGGTGGTCACCCACTACCACGGCGACCACGCTGGCGGAGTCCCACAGCTCGCCGCGAAAATGCCCATCGGAAAGATTTTCGACCATGGCGACAATATCGAAACCACCAACGCGAAGACGGAAGCCGTCTACCAACCTTTCGTGGCGCTGCGCGCGAAATATCCGCATCAAACCCTGAGGCCCGGCGATACCATCCCCATCAAGGGATTGCAGGTGGACATCGTCGCCGGCGCCGGCGACAGCATCGCGAAACCTCTGCCCGGAGCCGGCCAGCCCAATCCCTACTGCGCGACCTACGAACCCATGCCGCCCGATCCCGGTGAGAACGCCCGCTCCCTGGCCATGATCATCACTTTCGGCAACCTCCGCATCTCCGATCTCGGCGACCTGTTTTGGGACAAAGAATACGATCTCGCGTGTCCGGTGAACAAGCTGGGGAAGGTCGACATTTACATGACCACGCATCACGGCAACGAAAAATCCAGTTCGCCCCAGATGGTGTGGGCGCTGCATCCGAAGGTTGCCATCATGAACAATGGCGCGGATAAAGGCGGCTCGATCAAAGCCTGGACCACCATTGAGAAATCGCCAGGTTTCGAGGATCTCTGGCAACTGCATTTTTCCAACGAAGGCGGTAAGGATCACAATGTCGCCGATCAGTTCATCGCCAATCCGTCGGCTGACAATGATAAGGGTTATTCCATCGAAGTCACGGCGCGCGCGGATGGGTCGTTCACGGTGCTCAACAACCGCAACCAATTCGAGAAGACCTATAAAAAATAACGTCGCATGCGTTTCCTTTTGCCGTTTCTGTTAGCGCCGAGCATTTTGGGACAATCGCTGGCGCAATCGCCGGCTTCAGCGAGGCCGCCGGCTAAGGCGAAGCTGGCCTATGTCGTCATTCTGGCCCGCCACGGCGTACGATCGCCCACGGCGACTAACGATTCTTTGCGCCAGTATGCAGCCGGCCCATGGCCCGAATGGGGAGTGGCTCCGGGAGAGCTGACCGAGCACGGCGCGAAGCTCCTCGAAATTCTGGGCGGCTGGTACCGCGGGTGGCTGGCGCAGGACGGACTTCTGTCCGAGACCGGGTGCCAGACGACGCCGAATATCCATGTTCGTGCGGACGTGGGGCAGCGCACCACCGCGTCGGCTCGCGCGCTCCTTCGAGGAATGTTTCCGGGATGCACGATTGCGATCGACGCCGCCAGTGGCGACTCCGACCCATTGTTCCACCCGGTAACAGCCGGCTTGGCGCACGGCGATGCCGCGTTAGCGGCGGCGGCCGTTTCCGGTCGAATCGGCGATCATCCCGAGGCGCTTGCTCCCACCTTGGAGCACGCGTTTCTCACCCTTCGGGAAATCCTGTTCGGCTGCGCCGCCGTCGCGCCAGGCCCCGTAGCCGACCAAGAATGTCCCGCGGAAATGCAGCCGGGGAAGCAGGGGCTACTCAGCTTGCCCGCATCCGTTGCCGGTACCGATGACGGACTCGCGGACATCCGCGGACCCATTCGCACCGGTTCGACTATGGCCGAAAATCTACTGCTCGAATATGCCGATGGCAAAAGCGGCAAAGACCTCGGCTGGGGCCGGCTCGACGAAACCAAGTTGAATGAAGTGATGGCGATCCATACGGCCTATGCGGATCTCGGCCGGCGCACACAATACCTGGCCGGCGTGCAAGGTTCGAACCTGCTGAGTCACATTCTGCGCTCGATGGAGCAGGCGGTGTCCGGCAAATCCGTGCCAGGCGCGCTCGGCAAGCCGGGGGATCGGCTGCTGCTGTTGGCTGGACACGATACCAATATTTCGCACATCTCGGGAATGCTAAATCTCTCCTGGCTGCTTCCTGGCTACCAGCGCGACGACACCCCACCTGGCGGCGCCCTAGTGTTCAAGCTGTGGCAACACGCCGGCGGAGCCGGTTACTTCGTCGAGACCCTGTACATCGCTCAGACGCTGAATCAGATGCGGAACGCAGCGCCATTATCGCCTGGCTCGCCGCCAGCCAGTGCCGGGATTTTTGTCCCAGGGTGTCCGGCAGCCGGCGTTCGGACCGAGTGCGACTGGGATCGCTTTCGGGAAGTTATTTCCAGGGCAACGGATTCCAGTTATGTTGGTGCACCGTGATCCGTTGAAAGGCGTCGAGGCGATCTGAGCCCTCGAACTGCCTAGCGTTTCCCTTCGTGACCGCCGGCCTGGCGAACAAGCAGACGGCCGCAGCGTTGTCAGCACGCGCTCATACACACTGTACTGCCAGGCGATGGCGATAAATATCGGCCACGGGCGCCAGTATAAGGATGAGCAGCGCTTTCCCGGCCACGGTACCTCGCAGCGCCCCGGACCCCGAAAGTCGTAACTGGCGTTGCGACGGGCCGGACGGCTTCAGGTACAAACCGTACTAATGTCTTAAGACGTTCATGCCGAGTATATTCCCGTAGCCAAACCAATTTGTCCCGTTCTTTTCCTGTTCCAAGAGCAGCAGGAACTGCTTTTGGAGGCTTCCGCGAGTGGAGGGTGAGCGTTGCAACCCGTCTATAGCTTTCCGCGCTCTACAGGCCGGGGATCTTCGCATTCCCCGGCGGTAGTGAGCCCGTTGCCCATGGGCTCGCAACCTTCGGAGTCTGCCCGCACTCTGTTGGTCTTCCAGCTAGTGGATCGGTTGGCGGCCGTACCGCTGGATTGCGTGGAGCGAATTACGCCGATGGCTGAACTTGCGTGCCCGCCAGGCTTGCCTTCGGCGTTAGAGGGCGTCCTCAATCTGGCCGGTGCGGCGATCCCGGTCTTGCGGCTCGACCGCTTGTTTGCGCTGCCCGCGCAACGGTTGGGCTTGTACTCGATGCTCGTCATCCTTCGGGCGCCCGGCGAAGGCAAACTCGGCGTACTTGTGGATCGCGTGAGGGAGGTTTTGCAGGTTCCCGAAGTCGCGCTGGTTCCAGTCGACCGAGACGACTCCTTTAATGGGTGCTGCGAGGCGGCCGTGAGGCATAAAGAGGAAAACATTCACGTACTGTCTCCAGCCCGCATGCTGCTGGCGAAAGAACGGGCGGTCCTTTTGGAGTTCGAGGACGTGGCGCAAAGGCGCCTCCAGGACTGGGAGGCTAGCCGCTCGTGAACCCCACCCTGCCTCCTCCGCGCGAGTTGCTTGGCGACCCCCTGTATTCACGGTTGAAGGAATATCTGATCCAATCCACGGGGCTGGTCTACTATACGGATAAGGACGCCGATTTGGCCAGGCGCATCGGCCGGCGTCTGTCCGGCTTCGGCTTCCACAACTGCGCCCCGTATCTCGAACTATTGCACGATCCCCACAGAGGGCCATCCGAAATGGACGCACTCATTGCGGAGGTCACCATCGGAGAATCGTATTTCTTCCGTCATGCCGAGCACTTCGACGCCCTGCGCGAACTTGTGCTGCCCGATCTCATCGATCGGAACGCCAGGCACCGGCGCCTGCGCATCTGGTGCGCCGGCTGCGCCGACGGAGCGGAACCTTATTCTCTGTCCATCCTTTTGCGCCGGGAGCTGGCGCATCTGCTCCCGGGATGGCAGGTGTCAATCCTCGGCACGGACATCAACCGGCAGTATCTGACGATCGCACGTGAAGGCAGATATGAAGAGTGGTCTCTGCGCGCCACCTCCAATGAATTGCGGCGCGCCTGCTTTGAGCAGGAAGGAAAGCGGTGGACCATCGCCCCCGAGTACAAGACGGGCGTTTCCTTCCAGTTCCACAACCTGGTGGAGAACCCGTTTCCGCCTCAGCTCGACGATCTTTCCGCCTTCGATCTGATCATCTGCCGCAACGTGATGATCTACTTCGGTTCGGAGCTCATGCAACGGCTTGTCCGGCAGTTCCATGACTGCCTTGCGCCGGGGTCGTGGCTCCTGGTCGGCCCTTCCGAGCCGAACATGACCTGCTTCACGGCTTTCCGTCCCGTGAATGCTCCCGGGGTCACGTTGTATCAGAAGCCGGCCGGGCCCGCTACGAACGTCGCTGAGACGTTTACGTTCCCAAGCCTGCGGCTGCCGGTGGTTCCGTTGGAGCAAATCGCGGAAGCGCCGCCGGCTATTCCGTCCAAGGATGCCACGGTCCCCACGCTCGACGATTTGCGCCAGCGCGCGAACCAAGGCGATTGGGAAAACGCCGCCCGCTGCGGCAGGGAATTGATCGAGTCCGACAACCTCAATGCCCTGGTTCACTTTCACTATGCTTTGGTCCTGGAGCACATGGGCGACACCGCCGAATCGGAGCGTTCTCTTCGAAGGGCCATCTATCTCGACCGGCAAGCGGTTCTGACGCACTATCATTTGGGACGTCTTCTGCGGTCGCGCGGCGACGGGCGTCAGGCGACGCGGTATTTCGAGAACGCTCTGAACCTATTGGAATCCCTGCCCGGCGAGGTGGTCTTGACGGACGCCGATGGGATTACGGTCGCCGAATTGAGAAAACTCGCACAAATGCAGGTTGAAAGCCTGAAGCAGCAAGTATGAGACAAGCTCCTTTTGAGTGGGAGGCAATCCGAAGACGGCTTCAGGCGAGTGAGGAATCGCTCCAGCAAGCACTTTCGGAAAGCCCCGAACATATCAAGGCCGTTTTCCACCAGCGAGCCGTCCAGCTTGCCAAGGCGCACGCCGGCAAAAAACCGGCTTCCCGCGGTATTCCGGCGTTGATCTTCCGGCTCGGGCAGGAACGCTACGCGATCGCGCTGAAGGAGTTGGCCGAAGTTCTGCCGTTTCAAGGTTGCACCCAAGTGCCCGGCGCGTCTCCGCAGTTTCTCGGAGTCATCAACCTGCGAGGAGAACTCCGGCCCGTAATCAACCTGGCGCGGGTGCTTTCCGGAAGTCCGTCGAGCGAGGCCGGCGCGGTCTTGATCTTGCGCCGTCAAACGGGATTGAAGGTCGATGCCATCGAGGATCTCCGCGAGATCCTGCCCGACGAATTTGTCTCGCACAGCCATGGCCGTTACATCCAAGGGCTGGCGCCTGGTCCGGTAATGGTGCTGGACGTCGCAGCCATGCTGCTTGCCGAGTTTTCTCCAAAGGAGTCCTGAGCCTATGAAAGTCAACATGAAAATCGGAACTCGCATCCTCACGGGATATGGGTTGGCCCTGCTGGTTGTGGGAGCAGTGGGCATCGTTGCCTACCGTGCCACCACGGAACTGGTGGACAGCGCCGATTGGGTCACCCATACCCACAAGGTTAAGGAGACGCTCGCGCAAACACTTTCCTCGCTCAAGGACGCGGAAACCGGACAGCGGGGTTTCCTCCTCACCGGTGAGGAACGCTACCTGGAGCCGTATACGGAGGCGCTTAAGGTCATCAACGGGAACATGCAGGAACTCCGCGAGCTGACCGCGGACAACCCCCGGCAGCAGACGCGGATCGCGGCATTGCAGTCGCAGGCCACCAACAAGCTCGCGGAACTGGCAGAGACGATTGCGTTGCGGCGGCAGCACCAGGATCGCGAGGCGCTTCAGATTGTCCTCACGGACCGGGGCAAGAACCTCATGGACGACATCCGCCGGACCATTAGTGAAATGGACGAGGAAGAATCCGGACTGCTGAAGCAGCGCGACGAACAGGCCAAGGCGACGGCGCTGTTCTCCTCCAGGGCCATGGTTTTCGGAGGCTTGATCGTCATTCTCCTGGTCTCGGTGGTTGGTCTCCTCATCCAACGGTCAATCACCAGACCGCTCTCCGTATTCATGCGGTTTGTGGAACAAGTGGGGCAAGGCGATCTGACGCAAAAGGCGAATATCTCCAGCGCCGATGAGCTGGGCGAGTTGGGAAAGGGCCTCGACCTGATGGTGATTGGACTCAAGAACGTCGCCGAACAGGCGCGTTTTGCCACCAACAACCTCAGTTCGGCTTCGGCCGAAATCTTAGCATCCACCCAGCAGCAGGCCGCCAGCACCGGGGAACAAGCCGCCGCCGTGCAACAAACCACCATAACAATGGAGGAGGTCACGCAGTCCGGCGCTCAAATCTCGGAACGCGCAAAGCAGGTGGCCGCTTCCGCCGAAGCTACCGCCGCGGCCAGTCATGCCGGACTGCAAGCGATGGAGAGCACCACCAGAACCATGGAGGGCATTCGCGAACAGGCCGAGGCCGTGGCCGAGAACGTGGTGTCTTTGAGCGAGAAGACGCAGGCGATCGGCGAGATCATCTCCACGGTGAACGACCTCGCGGAGCAATCCCACTTGCTGGCGCTAAACGCCGCCATCGAAGCAGCGGCGGCGGGCGAACATGGGCGAAGCTTTTCGGTAATCGCCAGCGAGGTGAAGAATCTGGCCGATCAGTCGCGAGAGGCCACGGTGCAGGTTCGGGGGATCCTGGGCGATATTCAGAAGGGCATCAACAGCTCCGTGATGCTGACCGAGGAAGCCGTCAAGCGTGTGGAGTCCGGCAAGCAGCAGGTGGACGTCGCGGACCGGACCATCCGCACCATGTCTGAGAACATTCAGCAGAGCGTGCAGGCATTCCAGCAGATTGTCGCGGGCTCCAACCAGCAGCAGATTGGATTTACGCAGGTGATGCAGGCGGTCCGCGACATTGGACAAGCCAGCCAGCAGACCGCCGCCAGCACGCAGCAACTCGAGAAGTCCGCTCTCAACCTGACGGCGCTGTCACAGCAATTGCAGAAAGCCGTCGAACGGTACCAGATCTAAAAGGAAGCTCCCTTGAAGGATATTCACCAGAAGCTGCTAGCCACGTTTCAGATCGAGCACCGCGATCACGTGGAACAAATCCGCTCGCTCCTGGCGATGATCGAGAAGACCGGGGCGGAGCCGGCGAGTCCGGAGCTGGAAGAAGTGTTTCGGCGGGCGCATAGCTTGAAGGGCGCGGCGCGCGCGGTGGACTTGCGGCCGATCGAGGGTCTGGCGCATCGCCTGGAGACTTTGTTCTCGGGAGTCCGGCGGGGCGAGTTTGTCCTGACCAAGGACGTGACCGGAGTGGTGCAGCAGGTTCTGGATGCGAGCGAGGATTGCATCGCGGCCCTATCCGGCAACAGGCCCGCAGCCGGCGTCGCGGAAGCCCTCCTGGCCATCGAGCGAGTGCTCGGCGTCGAGGAAAAATCCTCCGCAGAGGCCCCTGCGGACGCAACAGCCTCCGCTACCAATTTTCAACCGCTCGAAACAGTGAGAATCAGCGCGCAGAACTTCGACGGGTTATTTCGTTCCGCGGGCGGATTGGTCACCGAGAGCCAGCGCCAGGAACGCGTTACGGAAAAGCTGGACCAACTGGTCCAAAACATCGCCCTGATCGAGAAGGAGGGTGAACGCGTGCGGCGCGCTGCCGCGGCGGCGCGATCCCACCCCGAAGCCAGCCGGGAACTGGCCCGGACGATGTCCTTCCTGGACTCGATCGAGCGCCAGGTACGGTCGGTCTCCCGCCAGGCGATTACCGTTCGCCGCCTGCACCAGCGTAGTTCCTGGAGACTGCGCCAGTTCGGTAAACAACTCCAGCGAGACGTCTGGCAGGCCCGCATGGTGCCGGCCGAGAGTCTGCTGGAAGGGTATCGCAAGATGATGCGGGACCTGGCTCGCGACGAGGGGAAAGAGCTCGACTTTCGCGCCACTAGCGCGGGTGTGCACGCGGACCGGCGGGTGCTGGAGGCTTTGAAAGATCCCATTATGCATCTGCTGCGAAATGCCGTGAGCCATGGCATCGAAACGCCGGCCGAGCGCCGCGCAAAGGGGAAGCCGCCGGCGGGGCTGGTCGCCCTCCGGGTGGACACCAACGGTCAGCGTTTGACGATCGCCATTCAGGACGACGGCCGCGGCGTCGATCTCGCGCGAGTCGCCGAGGTTGCGGTGAGGGAGGGAATTCTCTCCGAATCGGCCGCCGCTCACAGCTCCCCCCATGAGCTCACCCGGATGCTGTTCCGCCCCGGCTTCACGACCACCGCCGCCGTGACTAGTCTTTCGGGCCGAGGCATGGGACTGTCGGTGGTGTACGAATCTGTGCGCCGCCTCCAGGGAGACCTGGACCTTCAGCCCGCGGACGGCGGCGGAACCTTGCTCGCTCTGTCGGTGCCGCTGTCCATCGCCACGCACAAATTGGTGTTGGTGCATTGCGGCAGCCAAATGTTCGCCATTCCCATTTTCGGAGTGGAGCGCTTGCTCCGGGTCCCTCCGGCCGGCGTGGACACGGTGGAAGGAAAGCCCGTGATCATCTACAACGGCCAACCGGTGAACCTGGCGAGCATTCACGGCCTCCTGGGACTGGAACAACCGCCCGCCGGAGCCGCCTCCGGCCTGCTACAGGTGGTCGTCTTGCGGTCCGGGAGCCAGCGAGTCGCGGTGGTGGTGGACGCCGTCCTGCGGGAAACCGAAGCCGTGATTCAAGACCTGGGGCCCGCCAACGGCTGCCAGGGGAAGGTGTCTTCCGGCGTGGTCCTGGACGACGGCTCCATCGCGTTCGTCGTCAACCCGATGGAGCTGATCCAGAGCGCCATGCAATCGCGCTGGAACCTGCAATCGCTGTCCTTCGCGAAGCCCTCTGAGCCGCGCTCAGTGCCGGAGCCTTCCGCCGTCCTGGTAGTCGACGACTCCATGACCACGCGAACGCTCGAGAAGAGCATTCTGGAGGCCCACGGCTATCGCGTTCGCGTCGCGGTGGACGGAGTAGAGGCGCTGGCCCGGCTGCGCGAGGAAAAAGTGGACCTGGTCATCGCGGACATCGAAATGCCCAGGCTGAACGGCTTCGGCCTGATTGAGGCGATGAAGAAGGACCGCGACCTGGCCAAGATACCGGTGATCATCGTCAGCTCAGTGGAGCGCAGGGAGGACCAGGAACGCGGCTTGGCGCTCGGAGCCGACGCCTACATCGTGAAGCGGAAGTTCGATCAGGAGGAATTGCTGGCCGCCATCCGCCAGATTCTCTAAGAGGGCATATGAAAAAAATTCGCGTCCTCATCATCGAAGACTCTCCAGTGATCCGGCAGTTCCTGGGACACGTCATTGCGTGCGACCCGCGCCTGGAGGTCGCGGGAGCGGTGGAAAGCGGTGAGGAAGCCTTGCGGATTCTCGAAAAGGCGTCTCCCGACGTGATTTCCCTCGATATCCGTTTGCCCGGAATGAACGGATTTGAAGTGACCCGCCGGATCATGCGTGAGAGGCCGACTCCCATCGTGGTCGTGTCCGCCAGTGTCGAGTGCGCGGATCTGCAAATCACCATGAACGCCTTACAGGAGGGGGCGCTCGCGGTCCTCGAAAAGCCCCCCGGCGTGGGCAATTCAGCTGCTGGACGCGACGGACTGCCTGCTCCAGAGTCAGCCTGGGACGCATTGTCGTCTCCGTCTGTGATAACGAGCAGCACTTGTTTCGGCCACTTGGCATGGTGTGACAGCTCGTCGGCCGAAGCAGCGACCGCGTCATAAATCGCCGTTTCGCCGCGGGCGTCATAGTGCGAGAGTCCGCGCTGAAGATAATCGATGTTCGATGTGAATCCCTGATCCAGATAGGCCTTCTCGTTGAAGTTCACGACAAAGGCGGTGTCATCAGGGTCAGATTCACGCACCAGATCCAGCGCCGCGGCGTCCACCGCATCGCGTTTGTCCCGCATCGAGCCGGAATTGTCCACCAGAATTCCGAGCGAAATGGGCACGTCCGGTGATCGAAGGACGAGATGGTCTGTGGCACGTTGTCTTCCCAGACGCGAAAGTCTCTCTGCGTGAGGTCGGTCACCAAATTTCCGTCCTGATCGACAACGGTGCAGGGCAGCAGAACTTCGTCGACGTTCTCATGCAGCGTGTAGACGTTGCTTCCCTGCGCCTTCGTCGCGGTGATCGCCGTCGCTGGCGTAATCGGGGCGTTATCGGCCGCATCCGGCGAAAGCACGGGATCGCGATCGACGCCCAGATTCGGCTGGATCTCGCGCCGCGTGTAGTCTTCGTTCGCGGGCAAAGTCCCCGGCGCTGTCTGGGCCGCCGGCCCAGGCTGCGATTGCGCCACAGCCGCCGCCGCGCCAAAGCAAAGCGCGGGAAAAAAGACGACCGGCAGGGTACACCGGAGAGCGCGCGAACGTACGAAGGCCATTTCGAACATAGGGAGTCGGCCGGAGTTCGGCAACTCCGCAGAGCTATGCCCCCTCAGATGCAGAATCGGGGCGAAACGGACGCAATCCTGGAACCGGGATTCAGTACTAA
>CAWISY010000276.1:0-12601 GCA_963838455.1 Bryobacterales bacterium | reverse complement strand
GCCAGCGCGCCTTGGCCGGCGGCCGGGCACATGATCTCGGGCGGCAGGAACTCGCGGATGCGAGCCTCCCAACCCAGCCGGCGCAGTCCCGCGCTGGCCAGGACAATCGCGTCGTGCCGGCCTTCGTCGAGTTTGCGCAACCGTGTGTCGACATTGCCGCGCAGATTCTCGATCGCCAGTCCACGCCCCAGCGCGTGCAATTGCGAGGCCCGCCGCGGCGAGCTGGTCCCCACGCGCGATCCCGGCTTGAGCTCTTCCAGCGAACAACCCACCAGCGCATCCAGCGGATTCTCGCGCGGCGGGACAGCCGCGATGGTCAATCCCTCCGGGATCTCGGTCGGCACGTCCTTCATGCTATGCACCGCCACGTCGATCGAGCCGGCCAGCAAAGCCTCCTCAATCTCCTTGGTGAACAGGCCCTTGCCGCCTTCCGTGATCAGGGACATTTCCTGCATTCTGTCGCCGGTGGTCTTGATGACCTGGATTTGCGCCGCTTCACCCAATTCTAGGAGTTTTGACGCAATGTGCCGCGCTTGCCACAACGCCAGCGCCGAACCCCTGGAGCCAATAACGATCATTTGGACCCGATCACGATCATTCGGTTTCGGATTTCTCTCTGGCCCGCATCTCGAGCATGAATTGATGCAGAAGCTTGTTCGAGAAGCGGCGCATCATCTCTTCGATGGCCTCTTCCTGTTGCGGTGAGAGCGCGCCCAGCTTGCCTTGGAAACGCTTGAGCTCGGTCAGCCGGTACTGTTCCACTTGCTCGCGCAACTGGGCAATCGCCGGCGAGGCCTCGCGCTCTTTCAAGCGCGACATCAGCCGCGTGACTTCTTCGCCGATGATCAGTTCGGCCTGCTCAGCCGCGCCCAACCGCCCCTCCAGGTTGGCGTCGACCACCTTGCCCAGGTCGTCGATGTCGTAGAGGAACACGTTGTCCAGGTCATTGACGCGCGGATCGATGTTGCGCGGCACCGCGATGTCGATCAGGAATACCGGCCGGTTGCGGCGCTTGGCGATGGCCGCGCGCATCTCCTCCCAGGTCACGATGAAGTGCGCGGCTCCGCTGGCGGCCAGCAGAATATCCACCTCGGGGATGGATTCGTGGAAGCGCTCATAATCGATGACGCGTCCGCCCACTTCCTCGGCCACCGCGATCGCCGTTTCGCGGGTGCGGTTGGTGACCAGTATCTCCGTCGCTCCGTCTCGTTTCAGGTGGCGCACCGCGCTGACGGCCATGTCTCCTGCGCCCGCCACCAGCACACGCTGGCCTTTGAGCGATCCGAAAATCTCCTTTGCCAGCTTGACCGCCGCGTAACTGACTGAGACGGCGCCTTCGCCGATCTCGGTTTCGGAGCGAATCCGCTTGGCCACCCCGAAGGCTTTGGTCACTACCTGCTCCAGAAAACCTCCCACGGCGCCGCGCTCCTTGGCGACGTCGTAGGCCGATTTCAACTGACCCAGAATCTGCGGCTCGCCCACCACCATGGAGTCGAGACTGGAGGCGACGCGGAACAAGTGCCGGATCGCGTCCGGTCCGTTGTAACGATACAGGTGCGGGGAAACCAGCGTGCGATCGACTGAACGGGTCTCCGCCAGGAATCCTTCCACCGCGGAGCCAGCGTCGGTCTCTTCCTCAGCGGTGACCGCGACCTCTACACGATTGCAGGTCGACAGGATCATGCCTTCCAGCAGTCCCGGGCGCTGCTTCAGGCGGTCCAGCGCTTCGGGCAGAGCGCCCTCCTCAAACGCGAGCCGTTCGCGCACCTCCACCGGCGCGGTCCGGTGATTCAGTCCTGTCAGCAGCAGTTTCATCCGGCTCGTCTCATCCGGCTCTACGACGCGCCCCAAGCCCGCCACGTCGCAATCGAGCATACTAGCACCACGATGGCCATGACCGCCGCCCGCCGCCCACGCCACCCCGCGGTCGCGCGCAGGTAGGTTGCGGCCACCAGCAGGGCCCACGTCGCCAGCGAGACCATGACGCGCGGATCGTTGATCCATCCGCTGGTGGAATAGAGGAACTCCCAGGTGATGATCAGCACCACCGCCA
Source organism: Bryobacterales bacterium (assembly GCA_963838455.1). Taxonomy (GTDB): domain Bacteria; phylum Acidobacteriota; class Terriglobia; order Bryobacterales; family Bryobacteraceae; genus Palsa-187. Next base: position 10,548 of record CAWISY010000276.1, on the reverse strand, counting down.
AAGTGATCAGGACGAACGCCAGGCCGAGCGAGCCGCTGATCAGGTTGTCCAGCGTGGCGAGGGGGGGCAGCTTTTCGAGAATTCGCATCGGCTTCTTGCTCTTGAGCCTCCGCTCCTGAAACAAGTAACAGACCGAGGCCACTGCGGTCAGGGCCAAGGAGGCGTAGCCTGCCAGCGCCAGCACAATATGGATCACCAGCCAGGTCTGGCTGCCGCGCCCGGCGGCCAGCGCGGGCACCGGCCGTTCTGTGGCGGCCACCAGCGTCATGACAAAGACCAGCGGAAAATGCGCCACGGCCGTCGAGGCAAACGAAAACTTCCAATCGACCGCCAGAAACAGAACCGCAATTAGAAAAGCGCACAGATTCATGGTCTGGGAAACGGTGTCGACGGGAAACCGGCCCAGCGCCATGCCCAGTTCCACGATGGCGACCGCCTGGAGCGTCGCACCGATGCGGAAGGTGGCTCGCGCCAGCGGATACAGCGCGTTGCTGCGCCGGATCAGCACCAGGATCGAATGTCCCAGTCCCACGGCGTAGAAACACGCCGCCACGCGCAGCCAGAAGATGCTGGTGGAAACCACTGCCCCCATCTTATCTGAGTTGTACGACGTGCGAGAATAATGAAAGGATCAGGCGACTAAAGGGATGAGTCTTCCCCACATGAACGACTTCCAACTCTACCTGTCGGTCGGCCTGCCGACCATCGCCGTCCTGGCGAGTTTGACAGTCAGCCTGATACAGATCAGCGCGATCCGCGAGGAGATCCGAGAAATCCGGGCTGACATGCGCGACATCCGGGCGGACCTTCGCGAAATTCGCGCGGACATCAAGCTGATCACCGGAAAGCTGTTCGAACTCGACAGCCGCGTCACGCGGATCGAAGAGCGCCTCGCCGGCTGACGGCCTGTCGTCTTCGTTTCTCCATTCTTCATCCTCTGAGACATCAGGTGAACCGGCCGGTACCCCTCCGGGAGTCCCTTATCATCGAAGCATGATTACACCTACAAACTCAGGCGCGGAACATCAGTCCTTAGCCGGTCGCGTGGCCCTCGTCACCGGCGGCTCGCGCGGCATCGGCAGGGCCATCGCCAAGATGTTGTTGACCGAGGGCGCACAGGTGGCGATTTGTGGTCGCAGTCAGGAAACTGTCGACCAGGCCACTTTAGAACTAGCGCGGGAGAGCGGCGGTAAAGTCAAGGGCAAAGTTGCCGATGTTAAGAGTCATGAACAGGTTGGCGCACTTTTCCAGTTCATCGATTCCGAGTTCGGAGGTATCGATGTGCTGGTCAATAACGCCGGCGTGGGCGTGTTCCGCCCGGTTGCGGAGCTCACTCTTGAAGAGTGGAGGTCGACAGTTGAGACGAATCTCTGCGGCGCGTTTTACTGCAGCCGTGAAGCTTTATTCAGATTCGTTACGAGGGGCGGGGGATATATCGTCAATATCAATAGCCTGGCAGGCGCGAATGCGTTTGCCGGCGGCGCTGCATACAACGCTTCGAAGTTCGGCTTAACCGGATTCACCGAGGCGATGATGCAGGACGTAAGGAGCGACAACGTGAGGGTCAGCACAGTGATGCCGGGCAGCGTGGCGACGGGGTTTGGCGGGCAGAGCCAGACTCAGCAGTCCGCTGACTCCGGTGCAGATTGGAAAATCTGGCCCGAAGACGTTGCCGAAGTGGTACGGACGCTCCTGAAGATGCCCGCGCGCACCTTGGTCAGCCGCGTCGAAATTAGACCGGCGAAAACGAAAAGTACGTCGAAGAGATAGAAAAGCGGGTAGATCCCGCGGTGCGCTGGGAGCATCTAAGGAATGGAACTAGGATTGCCAAGCAGTTTGTGGAAGGGGGAGCCAAGGCAGACCGGCTCCCGTGGTACGAGAAAGGCGGTAGATAAAATGGAACGGCTCAACATAGCACTGGACCCGGGAAAGACTGGAAGAGACGCCCAGTCGCTCGAGGCTGGGCTTCGTCGCATGATCGTCGGGCAGGACGAAGCAATCCAGCAGATTGTGAACATCTACCAGATGAATCAGACCGGGCTGAACCCTCCCGGCCGCCCGATCGGCAACTTCCTGTTTCTGGGACCGACCGGCTCTGGCAAGACTCGCATCGTCGAGGCGACCGCCGAAGCGCTGCTCAAGAATCCGCGCGCAGTCATCAAAATTGACTGCGCCGAATTCCAGCACAGTCACGAAATCGCCAAGCTGATCGGCTCGCCTCCCGGCTACCTCGGTCACCGCGAAACGCACCCGCTGCTGTCGCAGGAGGTGCTCAATCAGTATCACACCGATACGATGAAGCTCAGTTTCGTGCTGTTCGATGAAATCGAGAAGGCCTCCGATGCGCTGTGGAACCTTCTGCTGGGAATTCTCGACAAAGCGACGCTGACGCTCGGCGACAATCGCAAAGTGGATTTCTCGCGGGCCATGATCTTCATGACCAGCAACCTGGGCGCGGCCGAGATGAGTTCTATGCTGGCGCCGAAGCTTGGCTTCAACGTGGGCGAGCAGCAGGCCCGCACTGCGGCCGGCGAATTCGACGAAGCAACTTCCGGCAAAATCGCCCGCAGCGGTGTCGAAGCTGCACGGCGCAAGTTCACCCCGGAGTTCATGAACCGGCTGGACAAGATCGTCACCTTCCAGCCGCTGGGTACGGAGCAGTTGCGCAAGATCCTGGACATCGAGCTGAACATGGTCCAGCAGCGCATCTTCAACACCTCAACCGACCGCGCTTTTGTGTTCACGCTGTCGGAGACGAGCAAGGATTACCTGCTCGTCGAAGGCACTGACCTCAAGTACGGCGCACGGCATCTGAAGCGCGCCATCGAGCGGCTGCTGGTGCAGCCCATCTCCAACCTGATCGCCACCGACCAGGTGCGCGGCGGGGATTGGATCCGTGTCGATTTCGACCCGGAAGCTCGGATGCTGACCTTCGCCCGCGAAGCCGAAGGCTTGCCGGTGCAGGATATGGTCCGGCTGGTGGATACGTCGGTGACCTTCCCGGCCATGACCTACTCGCAGGGAGCCATCGCCGAACCGGCTCGGACGCAGACCGCCCGGAGCTCGAAGCGGTCGTAATCGATTCTCTGTTAGATCGAAGGGGTCCAGCTTACCGGCTGGGCCCCTTTTGGTTTTTCCGCTCGTGCAGAACGCCGCTTATGTGGTTACGCCGCGCATTCGCCGCGGCCGAGCTTCAACGAGAACGCTTCGTTATCGCCCCAATCCATGTACATCTCCGGATTGTCCGCTGGGGGCTTGACCAGATCTGCGGTCAGTTGCTTGAAGAACTCCGCTTTATGGCGCAGCACGTAGGCGCGGAAAGTCTCTCCATCCTGCCGGTTAGCCTTGTAATGTTCAAGTACTCGTTCGACCGCCGAGGGAGCCAGGCGAGCCGGCAAGCTCTGGATAGCGATGCCGAATTCGTGGTCGGTGCCTCCCAGCATCATCAGATAATACGGGACTTCCTTGCCGTCGATCTTACGCGCGTTGCCGTAGAAGCCGATGTCGGCGATCCAGTGCTGGCCGCAGGAGTTGGGACAGCCGCTAATATTGATCCGCAGCTTGCGGACCAGCGCGTCGGACTCATCCCGAACGGTCTGGGTGAGCGCTGCGCCAAGATTCATGGATTTCGTTAAACCCAGGTTGCAACTGTAAGCGCCAGGGCAAGTTAGCGTGTCGCTGATTTCTTCGGCGCGGGAGTCGTTCAAGCCTAGTTCGCTCAAAATCCCGTAAACCCGCGTCAAAGCACCCTCCGGCACCCAACCCAGAATCACGTTCTGATTCATGGTCACCCGCAGCGAGCCGTCTCCAGCCTGTTCGCTCAGGCTGGCCAGACCGCGCATCTGGTCGCCGGTCAGGTTGCCCTGCTGGACCCGAACCGTCACGATGACATACCCGGCATGCTTCTGCGGCGCGACGTTGGTTTGCTTCCATTCCTGGAATTCGTGCGACGCGTTGTACATCGGGAGGAACTGGCCTGAGCCCTTTGGTGGTGGTTGTGGCTGAAAACCACCAAAGCTGGCCGGGACTTCCTCCGGCATGGGGATGCCGCCGTTGGCGGCGATGTCCTGGTACTGCTCCTCGATCGTATCGCGCAGCCAGTCGAAGCCGCGCTTGCGCATCACAAATTTCAATCGGGCGGTATTTTTGTCCTTGCGATTGCCGTGGACGTTGAACACCCGGATCACGGCTTCCACGTGCCGCACGACATCTTTTGCCGGGATGAACTCGTGGAGCAGCTTTGCTTCGGTCGGCAAGGGGCCGAGGCCGCCGGCCACCGTCATGCGGAAGCCGCGCTGGCCGTCGCGAATCACCGGGCGCAGGCCGACGTCGTTAATCGCCGTCGCCATACAATCTTGCGGGCAACCGCAAAAGGCGACCTTGAACTTGCGGGGAAGGTTATCGGTCAGCTCCCGGTGCAGAAATGCGAACGCCAAGCGGCGGGCGTAGGGTTGGACTTCGAAGGCTTCCTCGGCATGGAGTCCCGACAGCGGGCACGCCGTCACGTTGCGAACCGTGTTGTAACAGGCTTCGCGCGTGGTCAGCCGTACGTCCGCCAGCATGTGCAACAGTTCTGGAACCTGCTGCAGCGGCACAAAGTGATACTGCATGTTCTGGCGCGTCGTCAGATGGCCTTTGCCTCCGCCGAATTCGTCGGCCACGCGAGCCAGTTGCCGCATCTGGTCGGCCGTGAGCAACCCCCCGGGGATCTTGGTGCGGATCATCTGGACGCCTTCCTGGCGCTGCCCATAGACGCCGCGGCGCAGGCGGAAGGCGCGAAACTGGTCGGCGGTTATCTGCCCCGCCACAAAGGCGTTGGCTTGGCTGCGAAACAGTTCGATGTCCTCGCGAACCGTGCGATCATACTGATTCTCAGTCAGTTCCTGGCTAGTGACTACATCCGCAGTTGCCATAACTAGTCCTTCCCTATCGAGAATATCATATATCGGCTGGGCCGACAAATCCCAAATGCGCAAAGTTACGGATTTAAGAAGCTAAGGCGCTTTCGCGACAATCGAAAGGCCGGCGGGAGTGGATACGACGCGAACCGGCACCGGAATAGGCGCACACTCCGAGAGCTTGCGGTTGGCGTAGTATTCGAGCGCGTACCAGGCTTTGCGCGGAGTCCCGGGATCGAGGCAGGCTTCGCTCAGCCCGGCCGAGTGCGCTCTATAGAAGGATCGCGCCGCGACCCTTCGGTCGAGCACCGGCAGCGCCGTCGTCTTCACATAGCCGGCCGCGATCACGGCCGCCAGCGCGCCGGCCAATACCGAAAGCGCGGGTTGCTTGCGCCAAGCCAGCCACCAGGCTCCCGCGGCGGCCGCCAACGCCAAGGGAAATCCGCCGAGCCGCACCGTCCACGGCGCATGGGTCGAACCCGCAATCAGCGCATCCGGCAGCGCCGCCGAGATCGACGGAGTCAGCGCCAGCAGCAGCACGCATGCCGCGATCCACCATTCTTGGAAGGGCGCCTTTTCGAGCGCCATCGCCAGTACGATGGCCATCGCCGGCAGCAGCGAGAGCAGGTAGCCCGGAAGCTTGTTGGCGAACGCCGACAAAAAGACCAGCGCCAGGCCCAGCCAGATGGCCAGCGAGCTCACCCGCACATCCGCGTACGTTTTCCTCCGCGCCAGCAGGGCGAACAGCGGAGTCCACGGGAACAGTCCCAGCGGCAGCACCGCCAGATAAAACCAGAACGGCTGCCCGTGCACCAACTGAGCTGAGTTGAATCGACCCACCTGCTGCTGCCAGAAGTACACATTCCAGAAATCGTGCCCGTGACGCCAGAGCATCAGCAGATGCCACGGCGCGGCCACCAGCACCGCTCCCGCGATAATCGACAAGCGCTTGCCGCGCGCCACCAGCCATACCGGAAGGAACAGCGCCGCGGGAAGGAATGCCTTGGCCAGAATCGCCAGCCCCAGCAGAGCCCCGGAAATCCAGCCCGCGGCGATCGGCAGGCTTCCGCCTGGTCTCCCGCGCCGGGGGCGGGTGTCGAAAAGTGCCAGCAGCATCGCGGCATTGAACGTCGCGGCTACCGGAAGGTCGGTTACGGCGACAAAGCTGTAGCCGATCCATCCGGCCGAAGTTCCCAGCAGCGCGGTCGCGATCATGGCCGTGCGCCCGGAGAACTCGCGCTCGACGATGGTGTAGAAGAAGGCGAGGAAGGCGAGGCTCAGCAGCGCCACCGGCAGCCGCGCGGCCCATTCGTCGCGCAGCCCGAGCTTGGTGGCCGCCCCGGTCATCCAATACAGCAGCGGCGGCTTCTCGTACCACGGCGATCCGTTCAGATGCGGCGTGACCCAATCGCCGGAATGCGCGATCTCCCGGCCGATCGACGCATAGCGCGGCTCATCCGGATCGAGCCCGAAGCCGGCCCCGCCCAAATTATAAAGGTATAACAGCAGCAGCGGGAGGAGGAGCCAGGTTCTCGACAATCTATCAGTATACGAGCCGGGCCGGCGACATCGCTCCCTCAGCAGGCGGGCTACTCATCGAGGGCGTCCAGAACCTCCTGCTCGGCAGTTCGGGAGCGCATCAGGTCGACCCGGTCCTCGTCCCCTGCCTTGCCCGCCCTCGCCGCGCCGTTCCGAACGTCATCCGCTGTTCCCAGGCCGGCCGTGCCTACGCGGTGTCCACAGGCGGCGCAAAAGCGCGCCCGTGGGCTTCTCAGGGGCTTTCCGCAGTTCACGCACGGGTCCCCTAAAAGCGATAGCCGATGGTGCCAGACGGCATTGAAATTCGTTGCGTGGTAGCCGGTGATCCGCTCGTACTCAGCCAGGAACGGGGCGAACCGCTCCTCTGAAGGCACACCCGGCCTCTGGGCCTTCACGACGAGGTCGAACTCCCCCTCGTCTAGCATGGGCATCTCGGCTCGGCATCGCCAACACCACAACAGTCGCATCCCTAGATACAGCATAATAGAGGATCAGGAGCGTCATGAAAAAAGCCCTGCTGTTGCTCGTCTGCCCCTTCGTGTTTGCCTGCGCCGCGTTCGGGCAATCCTCGCCGATCACGGTTTCGATCACGCCGACCATCGACAAAGTGAAGATCGAGCGCTTCCTGCGCCACATGGAAGCCTGGCCCGACATTATCGCCGTCAAGATCGACGACGCGAAGCCTTCCTCGGAGCTGCCGGGCTTCTGGGATCTAATGGTGCATCTCACCTATAACCAGCAGCATCTGGACTTGAGTTACTACGTCTCGCGCGACGGCCAGAAGATCTTCAAGGGCGAATCCTTCGACCTCAACAAGAGCCCGTTCCAGGCCAATCTCGACAAGATCAAGACCGACAAGCAGCCGGCTTTTGGAGCTCCCGCGGACGCGGCGCCGGTCTCGCTGGTGGTGTTCGGCGATTTCGAATGCCCCTATTGCAAAGAGGAAGCCAGCACGCTGCGCCAGAACATCCCCTCCACGTTCCCCGGCAAAGTACGCGTCTACTTCCTGGATTTTCCGCTGGAGACGATTCATCCCTGGTCGCGCGCCGCGGCCATCGCCGGCCGTTGCGTCTACAAACAGGGCGAGGACGCCTTCTGGAAATACCACGATTGGATTTACGAGCACCAGACCGAGATCAATCCCGACAACTACAACTCCAAGCTGATGGAATGGGCGGCAGGAAACGGCGTGGATTCGGTGCAGCTCGGCCGCTGCGTCGATAGCAAGGCGACCGACGCGGAAGTGACTCGCACGCAGATGATGGGCCACGATTTGGGCGTGGACGGCACGCCCACGCTGTATTTGAACGGCCGCAAGCTGATGGACCAGAACGCGCAGTGGACCACCTTGCAGCAACTGATCTCGCTCGAGATCGATCAAGCGTCCAAGGCGAAGGAAGAGGATGAGTCATGTTGCACGCTACCGCGCCCGGGAATCGTAAAACCGCAAAAGTAGGCGGCTTCAGCCGCGGTTTCTTGCGCTGGGCGCTATTGGCGCCGTTTGCCCTACAGGCGCCGGTGGCTCTACAGGCATTAGACCCGGCGCAGATCAGTCCCGAGACCTACCTTTCTGAAGTCAAGTATCTGGCTTCGCCGGAGCTCAAAGGGCGCGCGACCGGCTCGCCCGAACTCGAAAAAGCGGCCGGCTACATTGCCGGACTGTTCAGATCCTTCGGGCTGAAGCCGGTCAGCGGAAGCGATTATCTCCAGCCCTTCACCGTCACGGTCAACGCGCATCTCGGTCCGCAGAACTCTTTCTCGGCCGAGGATGCCGGCGCCGCGGCGAAACTTATCCCCGGACGCGATTACACTCCGTTCAGTTTCTCGTCTTCTGGAAAATTGGGGAACTTGTCGGGGCAAGTCGTGTTCGCGGGTTACGGGATCACCGCGGGCGATCTTCACTACGACGACTACGCGGGCCTCGACGTCAAAGACAAGATGGTGCTGATCCTGCGCCATGAGCCGCAGGAAAACGACGAAAAGAGCATCTTCGACGGCAAGGAACTAACCAGCCACGCGACCTTCGCCGACAAAGCCTCCAATGCCAAGATGCACGGTGCACGCGGAGTCATTCTGGTGAATGATATGCCCGCGCATCCCAAGGATCCCGACAAGCTGCTCGGTTTCGGCGAGGCCACAGGTCCCACCGATGCCGGCGTGCTCTTCGTGCAGGTGAAGGAAGCTACCGCGGAGGCGTGGTTCAAGGCCGAGGGCCGCGACCTGCACCAGATCGCCGCCGATATCGACAACGACCTGAAGCCTCGCTCTTTCGCGCTAACCAAGCTGAAGGTGGATCTGTCGGTAGACGTCCAGCACGACACCAAGACCGTGCACAACGTGGAAGCCTATCTTCCGGGCACCACTTCGGAATATGTGGTCGTCGGTGCGCATTACGATCACCTGGGGCTGGGCGACGAACATTCGCTGGCGCCTTCGCAGATCGGCACGATTCATCCCGGGGCCGATGACAATGCCTCCGGCACGGCGGGTGTGATCGAGCTGGCGCGCTACTTCTCCAAGCAGCTCTCCACGCAACCCAAGCCGAAGCGCGGCATCCTGTTCCTGACCTTCGCCGGCGAGGAACTGGGCCTGCTGGGCAGCAGTTGGTATGTGAACCATCCGCTGCTGCCGCTCCAAAACGCCGTGGCGATGGTCAACATGGACATGATCGGCCGCATTCGCGACGGCAAAGTGTACATCAACGGCACCGGCACGGGATCGACGCTGCCCAAATTGATCAACGACCTTCCGCCGCCCGCCGGATTCAAATTTGATCTTTCCGAGAACCTGGGCTACGGCGGCAGCGATCACATGTCGTTCACTATCAAAAGCGTCCCGGTAGTGTTCTTCTTCAGCGGCCTGCACGGGGATTATCACAAGCCTTCCGATACCGCCGATAAGATTAATGCGCCGGATGCGGCCAAGTTGCTGGATTACGTCGCGGAGGTGGTGGACCGCTTGGATGCGGCGCCGGACCGTCCGCAGTTCGTTCGCGTGGCGGAGCCGCAGGCCCCGTCGGGCGGGGCAGCCGGAGGCGGTTCGGGTTATGGGCCGAACTTCGGCAGCGTACCAGATTTCGATGAGCCGCCCAAGGGCGTGCGCTTCGCCGACGTCCGCGACGGAACTCCCGCGGCGAAGGCCGGATTAAAAGCTGGAGATATTTTAATTGAGTTCGATGGTAAAGAAATTGGGAATTTGTACGATTTTACGTATGCGCTCCGGGCCAAAAAGCCCGGAGATGAAGTACTGGTTAAGGTGCTCCGCGGTACCCAGACGATTGAGGCCAAAGTACTACTTACCGAGCGGAAGTGATCTGGCATGCTTTGGCTAGGCCAACTCGGGCTAGAACAAAGGCAACTAAATGAATCCTTCCATAACAGACCGCAGCATGCCGAATCCGGCGAATACGACGCGCAGCCTGCCTCCTCTGATCCTGCATCCCTTCGCGGAAGCCGGCGGGCAGGACAAGCTGAAGCAGAGCCAGCGCGCCAATCTGATGCTGCAGGGTCTGCTGCCGCAGGGTGACATGAGCGAAGAGGAGCTGGACCGCGCCCTGCTGGAGGGCCGCTTTTCCGAAATCCTGATGCTGTTCTATGTAGGCAAGGACCTGGTGCGCTGGATCGATCAGTGCCTGGAGCACATCGCGCGCCAGCCGGAGCTGCGCCAGAGCGGCATCCACTACCAGAGCTTCGCGGCCATGCTGGTGAATCATACGCCTGCGCCGGTGCAAGCCAAACTGCAGCGCTGGGGCGTGGCGGATTACCGTTCCATCTTCTCGCGCGCGCTGGGATTGAACACGCTGCTCGGCTCGGCGCCGGAGCGGCGTCATCTTTCCGACGAATTCGTCCGCAATTATTACCGCTACGCGGATCAATTGTTCCTCAGCCGCCAAAATCAGGTCGCCTATTCGAGCATCGAGGAACTGGGCTTCGAATTCGAGATCTTCGCTTCCGGCGAATACTCGAAAATGCTGGAGCGGGAGTGGGCGGAGAAGTAGGCCGAGAAGTAAGCCTGGACTCATGAGCGGTCAGACGCACCGCTCCGATCCCCGTATTCTGAATTGCCGCACTCTCCAGAGTGATCATCGCCGCTTGTCGGAGATTGTGCGTCC
>CAWISY010000275.1:0-18433 GCA_963838455.1 Bryobacterales bacterium | reverse complement strand
GTCAGCCGGAGTGCGGCACAGCGCCCCACTCCGGCACCCGCGGCGGAGCGTACACTGCGGCACCGCCGCGGGCGAACCTGACGCGGCTTCAGAGATAGGCTGACATCCGCCAAATCGCCCTGTCCGCTACTAACGGGCAAACGTCGGCTCTAGCGAAAAAAAAGATATGCGTTGGTGGCGATGAAAGCGGCGAGCAAGAGAAGGATCATCTTGTTCGAGAGCAGCCGGCCGGTTACGCGGGTGTCGCGGCGATCATCCCCACTCCACCGCTGGCCGGTTCGCCAGATGTGTCGGTCCATGTCGTTTTGGTTCATACCCAGCCGAGTCATTATAAGGCGCGATCAGTCAGCTCCCGCATGTGCCGGACCGCGAGGTCCGCTGGAAACCAGGCCGAAGTCGCCTTCGACTTTCTCCTTTTTTCGAACGAGTAAAAGCCGGGTCACAGCGGACTCGGCTCCTTGGCCCACGGCGCAATGGCAGGACCAAAACGGATCTCATTACGACCCGTCCTCCGATAATTTCAGGTCGCATCCGCAGTATACGCCCTCGTTGTTTCGTGTCAAGGGGCCTGGGAGGTGTTTGTCCGGTACGATTGGCTGATGGACGTAGTTGAGCAAAACGACTGGATAAAAAGACACATTCCTCACCGAGTGCGTGCCGCTGTCGCGCGCCTTCCTATGGAAAACTCCATTCTGCGCGTCACGGCGTCCATTGATCCGGCACGTCGAACGGTCGAGGACGAGATTTATTGGCGCTGCGCAACAGACTCGATATGGGAAGGAAGGTTGGCCGCTACGCGGTGGCTCATCGAGTTCATCGGGATTAAACAAGACAGAGCCGGCAACCCTGCTGTCTGCAAAAAAGATCGGGCCTCCAAGAAAGACGTTCGTATTTATGACCTCGACGGAGGAGTGGCTCTGGACCCGTCAACGCCAGAAGGACGACTCCTGGCGAGCGTATGGAAAGGGTGTTCGCAGGCTTCCAGCCACGCGACGAATGAGTATAACCATCCCCTGATCAGCGACCGAAAAGAACTCCCCGAAGCCTTGGGGATCATCCTGAGTCACCTTCAGCAAACCGTCTATGACAAGGCTGGCCTGCAGCTCCGCGATTATGTTCTTAAGCCGAAGTACTAACTGCATCGATTTATCATGGCCAACCTGTCATCGGAGCCAAGCGATTCGAACGTCTCATGGGAGACGAGCCTGACGGAGCGCGCGGCGGGTAAGCGTAAACGTCGTTTTGGATTGATCACAGAGGTCCGCAAAAAGGCGCGCGGTCTGCTTTTCGAGAGTTTTTGGGCGAGACTTATCTTCCGTACTCATAATCTAGCCCGTGGGGCGATTTTTGATACATGCAATATAACTTTTGGGCTTGATCGCGTCAGTTCAAACTAGGCTTCTACGCGGCGGCTTTTGCTTTGCGGCAAATTGATGAAGCGCTTCTCGGTTGTGCGGGTAGCTATAGGAGATCGAAGGGCACGCCCTCGTCGTAGAGCTTCTGGGCTTTGTCTCCGATCCAGATGGGCAAACACCACTCCCCGTTCCAGCCCCATCGCTGATCAAATGGTCCCTGGAACACATGGGAAAACGGAATCCGGCAGTGGGGGTTTTCAAGGATCACCGTCCGGATCGTTCCTTCGAACCGGAATGTTCTCGGAACACTATCTCTCAGTTCGGCGGCGACGGCCAGACTGGCCGCAGGCGGCAACGTCTCGCCCGCCATTTGCCGTTCATAAAGCCGCTTCCATACCGCCAGCCAGAAGTCGCTGAGTTGGTAGCGCATCACTACGATGACAGCACTGACGGTCCGGTTGGCAGTCGGCGACAAAAAGGCATTCGCGAGGCGCTTCAAATGGGATGGCAGTTCGGATCTCCTCGAGAAGCGCAGCGCCGGAGACCATGGCTCGATCTTCTGATAGTTCCGCAGGTCCCGGTAACCGGGACCAAAAGCTGCGCACGCGACGTTCACGGGCGTTACACTTCGGTACGGAGCCTCGCTGTAGAGCGCGATGCTCGCGGGAAGATGTTTGCATCCCTTCAGCTGCTTCCGACCGCGTCGCATCGCTTGCCGGATAGCGTCAACTGGAGAATAACCAACGGTGGGAACCGGATTGGGACAAAGGAGCTCCTCCACTTCAACCACGCACTGACCCGCAGAATCGGTGAGAAGATAATCCGGCCGCTTAGAGCCGAAGTCGGGCTCATACTCCCACCGTAGGTCTTGGGAATCCAAGTATGATTCGAATAGCTGCTCGCTGATCGGACGCGGTCTCGTACGTGCCCCAAGCTGCATGCCTCAGTTTACCGTGCAGTTCGGACCGACGCTCAGGAATTGGACTCGGAACCTTGAACGCATCCGTCACTTCCGAGTACAATGCAGACCTAATGGACCTGGTGGAGCTGCTTAAGCGACATGAAGGCAAGACGCTTGAATTCAAGCGTGATCTCTCCTCCCCTGACAAAGCCATGCGCTCGCTGGTGGCTTTTGCGAACACGGCGGGCGGTATTCTTCTCATTGGCGTGGAGGACGGTACCCGTCGAGTTCGTGGGATCTCCGATCCAGTGACACTTGAAGAAAGACTAGCGAACCTCATTTCGGACACCATCGAACCGCGGTTGATGGCCGATCTTGAGATTCTGCCGTGGCGCCGAACTCATGTATTAGCGGCTCAGATCTATCCCAGCGCCATTCGGCCTCATCACGTGAAATCCTTGGGCCCTGAGGCCGGCGTTTTCATCCGCGTCGGCTCCACCAATCGCCGCGCGGATCAAAGCCTGATCGCAGAGCTTAAGCGTCTGAACCGCAACGAGACATTCGACGAAGCGCCCATGCCTGCTTTGAAGTCTGAAGCGATCGACTTCCGAGTAGCTTCCGAGTTGTTCGCGAACGTACGGCGCTTGCGACCCTCTGACCTGAGAACTCTTCGTCTCACAACCCTTCATCATGGGCGAGAAGTACCCACGGTGGGAGGGATACTCCTTTTCGGCAAGCAGCGGGAGCGCCACTTCCCGGACGCATGGATTCAAGCAGGACGTTTTACGGGACGGGATCGGACGCGCATTTTGGATACAGTTGAAATACGGAGTCCGCTGGTTCAAGCGGTCGAGGATGCGATCGGATTCGTTAGACGCCACACGTCCCACGAGGCAGTAATCGGCGAAGTCCGCCGCTCCGAACTCTGGACGTTCCCGGTCCCGGCCGTGCGAGAAGCCATCATTAACGCGGTGGCGCATGCTGACTATTCACAACACGGAGCGCCCATCCGGCTTTCGGTCTTTTCAGATCGCCTGGAAGTGGAAAATCCGGGCCTGCTTCCCTTTGGACTCACTGTAGAAGATATTCAGCGGGGCATTTCGAAGCTTCGCAACCGGGTCATCGGGAGAGTTTTTCACGAGCTGGGGCTGATTGAGCAATGGGGCAGCGGCATCGGAAGGATGACCCAGGCCTGCCGGGAAGCTGGCATCGACGATCCCCTTCTCGAAGAAATCGCCACGCATTTTCGAGTTACGATTTCCGGCATCCGCCGACGCCAGCCGGCCCTCGATGAAACCAGCCGCGCGATTCTCCAAGCGTTAGGCGAAGGCCATGGACTTTCTACTCAACAAATCGCCGCGCGAATCAAGAAGTCGTCCCGCGCGACCCGTACCCGGCTGCTTGCGCTCGTCGAAGACGGTCTTGTCGTGGAAGTGGGAACGGGTCCGAACGATCCGCGGCGGCGCTATCACCTGCCCCAGCGCCGAGCATAGCCGTTTTGCGCGCGATGACCGAACGCGACTCCGCCATCCTGCCGAACACCCGCGGGGACCGCATCATCAGCTATCCCAAGCAGGCCTGCGCTATCGCGCTAGATATAGGACCGTGACGGCACAAGCGGCGAACAAGAGAAGCATTGGTCCTTTCGCAAGCTTCCCGCCAGCAGTTCGCGTCTTGGGGGCGGGGCCGTTGCCACTCCATCGCTGACCCGTCCGCCAGAAATAACTATCCATGTCATTTTGGTTCATACGCCACCCCTTCATCTCTTCCTCTAATTGTATTCAGTGCCATTCCAGGCGACTGCGCCTGCGCTTCATGCCTTGCTTCAAACGGCCAGGCGGGGATGATGCTTGAGAATCCATTTCTCAACCAGCCCACGAAACTCCTCGGCCTTTTGTAGAAGCTCCTCTGCCTCGGTTTCCGTCGCGGCGTTCACGCGATCATAATCCACTTGATTCCTTTTCCGACGACACGTATCGAAATAACCGGCGAAGGGAGAAACGGACGAACCCATCGCGATTTCGATCGCTTCGAAGGTCGTCAGGTGATGTCCCGATCCCACAACGCGATAACCGGCGCAGGCAATCACCATCTTGCCCAATTGGAGAACCGCATTGTAAGCGGTCGCAAAGCGGCGATCTGCCGACAGAGCGGACACGGCCGCGTCCTGCAAGTCCCGCTCAACGACGTTTCGCAGGTCTTCGAGTTCCTGTTTGCTGGTGCGGTGGGGTTTTAGGCGTTGCGCCTGCAGTAAGCTCTGCCAACTCATCGGGACCTCCCTTGACAAAGAGCGGCTCGCTTCGGAGGACGCTCCTTAGAAAATGATTTTCGCCCAGAACTCGCCGTATGAATTCGTCTCGTCCGTAAACGGTCGGGTTCACAGGTCGTCCGATCCGCCGTTCGAGATCTCGCAACAGAGGCGCGATTCGCGAGAGCGATATCGAACCGATCACCATCAGATCGATGTCGCTGGCGGATCGTTCGGCGGAAGCTGCAATCGAGCCGTAGATAAAGGCCACATCGATCTGATCGTTCAATGGTTCCAGTGCTCTTCGAAGTGCCTCCACCACGCCCACGGTTTTGAAGAGAATCTGGGCAAGCTCCGAAAACACTGGGCTGGTCGCGTCCGCCTGGAAGTACACGCGATTTCCATTCTGCCGCCGTTTAAGAATTCCCGCCTCGGTCAACTGTCCTAACTCACGCTGAAGACTCGACGGCCGTACGCGCAGATGGCGCGCCAATTCCACCAGGTACCAGGAACGCTCGGGCTGCAGCAGGGTGGCAGCCAGGATGTGCTGTTTGGTCCTGCTGACAAGAGCGTCCAGGAGCGGCGAAGTACGCAACATGCGTACCATTATACGTTTATTGCGTATATTGTCTAGGTCCCTGCGTCCACGCGAGTTCCTACATCTGTCCGCCACATGCCTTGTCCGTTAGTAACGGATAAATGGTTTGGGCGGACAGTGACGCAATATAGATGGTTCGACGCCCGTAAATCTTGGAGGGAAGCCGCTTTACAGCTTCAGGACTTGAAGGCCGGGGATCATCTGGAAATGACGCAGATTGCGTGTTCCAACCGCGTAGTCGAGGTACAGGGCCGTGACTCCAATGAGCAAGTCCGGGAAGGGGATGACATGCCCGGTTTGCTTCGCTTCCGCATCCAGTTTCGCCGCAGAATGACCCATCTCTTTCGTGAACGACTCCACCGGGATGGCGGCGAACATGGCATCCAGATAGTCTCTGCGCTTGCGGGCTAGTTCCGCAGTGTTGGCACGATGGAGGCCATGTTCCAATTCAATGACGGTGATGGAGGAGAGGACGATCTCAGTTTCGCCGTGCTCTTTTTCGAGCATGGCGAGCACGGCGCTCACCGGCTTGGCTTCACGCTCGGCGGCGATGAGCACGCCGGAGTCCAGCACTAATCCCATGAAGGCGGATTAAGAGGTTCGCTGTGGGCGTCGATGGCGGCTTGCACGTCTCTAGCAAAGTCGGGATCTGGCACCGGCGCGTAGCCAAGCTTCGCCTCATACGCCTTCGCCAGCGCGATACATTCGCTGATCTTCCGGCCGGGTCCTTGCGGCATCTTGATCACCGCCACGGGGCGATGGTCTTGCTCGATGATCACCTCTATGCCCCCCTGGACCTTCACCAGGATAGCGTGGGTATCACGGGCGAGTTCGTCTTCTGTGATGCGGACTCTGGCCATATTCTCCAGCATAGCGCCTTCCTCCAAGTCTCCGGGTCTTCTGCGTAACGGCACTGATTTTTATCATTATCCAGACGAGAAAACAAGGTGAAACTTCCGTCCATTCGCAACGCGGCACGAGGCTCCCCGTCGGCAGCGCGGAGGTTTTTCAGGCGCCTTTCGCAGAATCTCCGTCGGTCGCACAGACGAGTTTTCTCCGGTGGCGAAGGATCGATCCGCGGGGTAAGGCGTCCACCGTGAAACGTTGGCCTGTAAGCAACTCCCGCGGGGCTCGGCAAAACAGGCGAAGCGCTTTTCGCCTCATCTCAGCCGTCGGTTCGGTTTCCGATGTCTTAACCGAGACGTCGATTTTGGGAACCTCCCGGACGTTACGCCTTGTCGTTCGTTCGATCAAATTCTCCTTTGGCCACATTGGCTCCAGCCCTGAGACTGCGCGGCTTAGGCTCGGCCCTTGCTGAAATGGGTCATGCGATCTGATGATCCCATAGGGCTACTAGTTGACGGAAGTATCGAGGTCCGTGTTTTGGTTGATCTGACGCACTGAAACTCGCCCGGCAAAATTATCGCTGTCCAGTTGCTGTACGGATCTCAAAACGAATCGATTTCTAGAGGGTTGTGTTCAGTCCGACGAGCTACCAGGCTGCTCCACCCCGCGGTAAATTCTCAACCGTCTGAAGTTAAGAACTTGCCGCGAATTGGCGCTGTTTCGCATTTTCGCCTTGGTCCCCCTTGGGACCCTCTGGAGCCCGATTTGGGCCCTCTTTCCCTACTTTTTGCTGTACAGTTGCTGTACGGTCACCGTCGGGGGCCGGGATCTCGCCGCGATACTCAAAAGCCTTCCACTTTTCAAAGACCCGCTGCTCGTTGACGTGGGCGTAGTGGGCTATCGTCCGGTACGAGTTCCCGCTGATTCTACAAACTTCGGGAACCGAATAGCCAGCTTCCAGGAGCGCCGAAATGCCCGTGTGCTTGGTTTCGTGGAAGCGCACGCCATGGAGCCGCTCTCGCTTGACCTTCTTATAAACCGCTTCCCGGAAAGCGGGCAGAGTTTCCCAGCGCTCGAAGATACGCCCCGATTCCTTCGGCGTCCCCATGACGGCAAGCGCTTTGGGATGCAGGGTAATCCACCGGCCTTCCTGCCCCTTGATACCAGGGACCCACAGTTGGTCGGGCGTTTTGAAGTGAGACCAGTCCGCACCAAAAACCTGACTGATGCGCAGAAGCGAATAGAGTCCGAACGTCAGCGACCGGCTGAGATGGACATCGACGTTGTAGCGCGGATTCACGGACAGGAGCTTTTGACGCTCTGCTTCGCCCAGATACCGTCCGACAAACTCCGACCGGGGAATCTTGAAATCCTCGAAGGGATAGCGGCCGAGCCACTTCTTCTTGACGCAAAACCGGCAGAAGGTCCGCAAGATCCGCAGCGATAAGCTCTGTCCGCCGGGGTTCCAGCCGATCGCCTTGAGGTGGCCGAGCCAGTCGTCCACCAGATCCTCGGTGAGTTGATCCACGGCGCGGATTCGGGAGTAGTCCATGAGCGCTTCGAGATGACGGCGGTTCAACTCGTGGGTGCACGGTTTGACATTTTCGCGCGCCAGAAAGGCTTCCAGCGCCGTACGGATTTCCTTCCCCTGGACCGGCTGGCCCGCGCGGATCTGGCAGGCTTCGATGGCCATCTTACGGGCATACTCCCCGGCGAGCGCTTTTCCCGCGCCGACCGGATGCGCCTTGGAATGGCAGCGACCGTTTTCATCGCGCCAGCCGCTGTACCATTTCTGGCCGCGCCGAAAGGCCCAATAGGAGGGGTTTGTCATCAGGACGATATTATAGATTTCCCATCTGCTTATTGACCAGCCAATACTGAATCGCTTCCCGATTGAAAAGCCGCTTCCGGCGGCTGATGGGAACGGAGGGAATCTCCCCCCTGGCGGCCTTCTTATACACCGTCTTGACGCTATAGCGCAGGAGCTCCGCCACTTCTTGGACAGTCATCAGGACCGGTTCGCTCATAAGCCTCCCTTCACGCCTATAGGCACGTTAAGCGGCAAAAGTGCACAATAACGCGGTCAGCCTGCCCGAAGTTGTGTGGGAGAGCGCGCCCGGCGAGACTCTCCGCTTCCTTTGTCCCCTCTGAATATTTCAAGACGCGATCATCTCGACCGGCAATAGCTTCTGATCGGCACCGGGTCGGCGCGGCGGGAGTGATCGCGGCTTTGATCGGGGCGGGTCGTCGTGGGTCATGGGGAACCAGGAAAGCCTGGAGAGATCGAGCCGTGGGAATTTGACCTGATCCGGAAGGTGGCCCATCGATTTGAAACCACCGAAAGAGAAGACCTGGAAGCGGAATTGGCGCTGATTCTTTTCCGGCTCAAGGCCAGCAGGCCAGCGGCTATTCAGAACTGGAAGTCCTATCTCGCCAAGGCGCTTCTGAACAAGGCGAGCAACTGGATTCGGGACGTGCGCGCCCGCCAAAGCAGGACTGTTCCCATGCTCGCGCCGGGCGAGGAGGAGCCTGGCGCAGGATTCATTCCGGAAGAGCGCGTGGCTGGCCGCGAAGTAGATGACGACCTTCACCTCGCGCTGAAGCTGCTCTCTAATGAACTTGGCCCTGATCTCCTCCGGCTGTGGGAACTGCTCATCGAAGAAAACGGTAACCAGCTGGCCGTAGCCAGGCGGCTTGGGATGCACCGAAATACCGTCCGGCTCTGGATTCAGAGGATTCGGCAGGTACTCGAACAGCACGGTTTTCGAGATTCCGATTCGTTCTGATGTGCACTTTCACGGGTTCACGTGCCTATAGCAATGAGAGATTGATTTCGCATGGCCGAATCGCAACCAGATCGATTCGTTCGATTCCCTCTGAATTTGCTGGAGGCGCTCCTGCGGGCGCGTCTCAGCGGAACGCAGTGGCGCATTTTGTTGTGGGTCGTCCGCCACACCTACGGATGGAACAGGGGATGGACACCCTTCAGCTGGTACAGGATCGCCAAAGAAACCGGGCTGGATCGAGCGGCGGCCTATCGCGCCGGCACGGCGCTCATGCGGGCCCAGATCCTTGTTCGACGCGGTGAACAGATTGCAATTGAGTTGGACAGCGAGGAGTGGGGGAGGAGCGTGCTCTCCGTAAGGACCGATGCCCCCCGCCGCCTATGGACGCCGGGCATCAACATTGCCAGGGAGCAACGCCGACCGTTGCCGCTGGACAACGCACCCGATGTCGCCAGACAACGCAATGACTGTCAGGCGACAACGCTTTTTCGTCGAGTGAAAGACAGGTGTAAAGACAGATTGAAGACATATAAAGACAGGTCCGCGCCTGAAAACAAAGACGCATCTCATCACCACGTTAAGCGAACGGACAACACCCCACGGCAGCTCTTAGCGGGGTCGGCCCAACCGATCCCGGGCAAATATGACGGCATTCCTCAAGATTGACGATTGCAAGACGTGCCACCGGGCCATTCCGTGGGAATGGGCGCCGGCCATTCTTGTGCGCGGCAGCCCCCTCCCCGGAACCGGCGTGTGGCGCAGTCAACTCGTCGACGGCCAGTGTCCGGCCTGTCAGACCACGCTGGAAAAAGAGCGCGAAAAGAACCGATTAGCGCTTCGGCGTCGGGAAGAACTTGTAGCGGTTCTCGGCGGTCACAAGCCGTACCAGGAGTTCACCTTCGAACGTTACAGGGTCCTGCCGGGAAATGCCGTCGCCTTTGAACGGACGAGCCGTTTCGATCCCGTATGCGAGAACCTCTATCTCTGGGGACCTTGCGGAGTCGGCAAGACCCATCTGGCCTACGCCGCGGCGCGGCGCTCCTTCGTAGAGACGTTATCTGTCGTGGTGGTCCGGGCCTCCCAATTGAGCCGCCAGATCCGGATGAAAGATCCCGACCAGGAGCAAGCCGCCCTGGATCGCTTCACGCGGGCGGAGGCCCTCATTCTGGACGATCTGGGAGGCGGCAGCGACACGGCTTTCACGCGGCAAATCCTTCAAGAGGTCCTCGATCAGAGAGACTTTAATGATCGTGGCGGCCTGATTGTCACCGGCAAATACTCGCTGGACCAGTTCGCCGAGAAGCTCGGCGACGACACGCTGCCCTCGCGTTTGGCTGGAATGTGCGACGTGATCGGACTCACGGGCCCGGACGGCCGACTGGCCCGCGCGTGAGTTGAGGGCTGAGCCGTACCGGTAGTTCGATAACGCCGCAAGAGTACCCTCGTACTGTTCCCGAATGGGGCCAGTACCCTATTTCGCGCAGTGTAGCCAGGGCGTATTACTGGGCGTAGCCAGAAAGTTCGTACCAAAATGACACGAAAGTGAGAATTAGGATGGATTACCTTTCTCAGCATGAGCGGGAGCAGATTCAGGCCATGCGACTCGTGGACCCGTTTGCGGAGGAAACCCTCCAGCAGGTGGACCGCATTCTCGCAAACCCCGCGTTCCGCGGGCTCCAGCAGCATGCCCAGGATTTTCTCAGCTTCATAGTCATCAAGCGGCTGCTAGGACGCTCGGCCGAAATCAAGGAGACAACCGTCGCCGTCCATGTTTTCGGCGAGGCTCCTGACTACGATCCGAAGGAGCACACCAAGGTGCGGGTAGCCGCCGGAAGCCTCCGGCAAAGGCTGCAACGGTATTACAAGACGGAAGGCCAGGATGCCCCCATCGTCATAGCTATTCCGCTCGGAACCTACGTGCCTGACATTCAAGATCGCCGGTGGCGAGTGGCGGTCAGCGTGTTTGAAAACTGGAACGCCACAGGCGACCAGGACTACCTGTGCCACGCCGTGGCTGATGAGATCGCCCATCGCCTGGCGGAGACTCGCCACGGCCTGGCCCGGCGCGTCGCCCGCCTCGAAACGGCTGGCGAGCATCTCGATTTCGGTCTCCGAGGCAGCTTAGAATGCTCCCGCAATCGGCTTAGACTCAATTTCTCCCTGAGCGATCTTCAACACGGCGTGAGCGTCCTGAGCGACCACGTCGAAGGTCACCGCGATGATCTGCTCAAGCTCTCGCAGCAGGTCGCCGGCGCCGTTGCCGCCGAACTTCAGAGGTGTCACGGAATCCCTGAGCCGCCTGACATCGCCTGACATATCGCCTCCTTTTTCTGACGCTCGCTTACTTTTGTCAGTCGCAGAATATCCGTACGCTTTGACAACGATGGTCATTTCTAAGGAGGAACTCATGCGTTTCATGGAAATACCCTTCATTAACAAACTCGATACGGCCAGGCGACTCGTCCGACGTTCATATCCATGGCTGTTGGTGGTACTCGTCACCGGCGTTCCCGCCTACGCCCAGTCCCCCTGGGAGAACGCCGTGACGGTGTTGCAGACCGCGTTTACGAGCACCATTGCGCGGGGCCTGAGCCTCGTCGCCATCGTCGTGGGAGGCCTTATGTTCGCCTTCGGAGAAGGCGAATCCAAGCGAATGCTGGCTGGGATCTTGTTCGGCGTGGGCATGGCCATCGGCGCCGTGAACTTCATGAGCTGGCTTTTCCCGGGTTCCTGAATTCTCATGTCAAACCAGCCAAGCTTTCATCCTGTATACAGATCCCTCAATAAGCCCCTGACCGTCTGGGGCGTTGAGCGCCGGCTGTTTTTCCTGGCCGCCATCATGGGGGCCGCCACATTTAACTTCTTTGGCAGCCTGCTCGGCGGCTTGATCATGTTCGCCGCCCTCTTCATCCTTGCGCGCTGGGCCACGGCGACCGATCCCGAAATGTTGCGCATCCTCTTAAATGCCTCGCGATTTAAGAGCGTTTATGACCCGGGCAAGCGGGACTCGCGCGTCGGAAGGGTTTCCCGCACGTGATCCGAGTCAGCCGCATCTTGCGCGACTACGAGCATTCCGGCTCCTTGAATGCCCATATTGGCGTCACGGCCGTCCTCGATGAAAATACGTTCCTGACAAAAAGCGGGGCGCTCCTAACCGTCTTGCGCCTTCAGGGAATGGACGGCGAATGCCTGGACGCTTCCGAACTCGACCACATCACGCGCGGCTTTGAATCCGCTCTGCGGACGTTCAATGAGGATTTCCGTATCTATCAGTACGTCTTCAAGCGGGACTGCGCTTCGGTACCCTTTGGCGCGCACGCTGATCCGGTGGTCCGGCAGGCCGTCGCTCACCGCGCCGCCTACCTCACAGGCCAGCCGGGGGGATTTTATGTCGTCGAAACCTACCTGGCCATCGTCTACGAAGGCGGCGAGCACACCACGCCCCACCGTCGAGCCATTTCCGAAGCGCTTCAGCGTCCTCTGGAGTTTCTGCGCGAACGCCTTTCCAGCGACCGGCAGACCGGAATCATGGAAGCCCAGTTGGCGCGATCGCGAGACGTCCTGCGTCAAAAGGTTCTCAGCTTCCAGGCGCAGCTGCCCGAGGCCCTGGCCGCCGAAATCCTGGACGCCCGCCGCGCCTACGGTTTCCTCCGCCGTCTGCTCAACTACGCGCCTCACAAGTCGGACGGCGTCGAGCTCAAGTACGACGACTTTGTTGACTTTCAGGCGTGCGACTCCGCGCTGGAATGCCACCGTGACCACCTGCGACTGGACGATTATTACGTCTCGGTCCTGGCCCTCAAAGAACCCCCGTCGCGGACTTTCGCTCACCTCCTGCGCGACTTGCTCGCCCTTCCCTGCAACTTCGTGCTCGCGAGCGAATGGAAGCGCGAGAGCAACCAGAAAATGCTCCCGCGGATTCGCTCGAAGCGCCGGCACTTCCATAACAGCAAGTCTTCGATGATGAACTACCTCTCCAGCGCGCCGGCCTCCCCTCAAAGCATGCTCATCGACGATGCGGCCGTCGCGCAAATCGGCGATCTCGGCGCCTGCCTGGAAGAGCTCGAAGTCAAAGGCCGCTCCTTCGGTTCGTTTTCCATGACCGTGTCGCTCTTTGACGAAGACCGCTCGCGCGTCAAGCGGGCCGCCGCCGATTGCTTCAAGGTCTTCGCCGCGCACGACGGGCGGCTCATCGAGGAGCGCTACAATCTGCTCAACGCCTGGCTGGCTCTTGTTCCGGGGAACAATGCCTTCAACCTGCGCTCGTTGTGGCTGCTCGACGCCAACTACGCCGATCTCTCGTTCCTATTCGCGCCCCATCCCGGTGAGATTCAGAACGCGCACCTGGGCGGCGCCGAGTATCTGGCGGTTCTGGAAACCAGTAACCGGACGCCGTATTTCTTCAACCTGCACTGTGGCGATATCGCGCACACGCTCATCCTTGGCGCGACGGGGAGCGGTAAAAGCTTTCTCGTCAACTTCCTCCTGACGCACGCGCAGAAGTATGACCCTCTGACGTTCATCTTCGACCTGGGCGGTGGATACGAAAATCTCACGCGGCTCTTCGGCGGGGCGCATCTTTCGGTGGGGCTCGATACGCAGAGCCTGACCATCAACCCCTTCTGCCTCGCGCCGACTTCCGAAAATCTGCACTTTCTGTTCAGTTTCGTGAAAGTGCTCGTCGAATCCAGCGGCACTACGCTCCCGGCTCAGGAGGAGCGCGATTTGTATGAGCAGATCGAGAACCTCTACAGCGTGGACGCCGATCAGCGGCGTCTCTATACGCTGTCGAACATGCTCGGCCGGAACCTTCGCGCGCCGCTCCAGAAGTGGGTGCGGGGCGGACCGTACGCCGCCGTTTTCGACAATGCCGAAGACAATCTGACGCTGGCGCGCTTCCAGGCCTTCGATTTCGAGGGTATGGAGACGATTCCGCAGGTCCTGGAGCCGCTGCTCTTCTACGTCCTTCACCGGGCCAACGCCGCCATCCACGACGCCGGAACCGCGGCCCTCAAGTTCTTTGTCATGGATGAGGCCTGGCGCTTCCTTCGCCATCCGACGATCCGGCAGTACGTGCTGGAGGCCCTCAAGACGTGGCGCAAGAAAAACGGCGCCATGATCCTGGCCACCCAGTCGAGCGAAGACCTGGCGCGTTCCGAAATGCTTCGCGCCGCGGTCGAGAGCTGCGCCACCAAGATCTTTCTGGCCAACCCGGACGTCGACCAGAACGCCTATCGCGAGCTCTTTCATCTCAACGAAACCGAAGCCGGCCTCATCGCCCGGTTGATTCCCAAGCAGCAATTCTTAATCAAGCGGCCGGACCGGTCCAAGGTGGCCACCCTTCGCGTGGGACCCAAGGACTACTGGCTCTATACCAGCAATCCCTTTGACCGTGAGCGCCGTCGCGAGGCCTTCGAGCGCCACGGGTTTGAACAAGGCCTCGAAATACTCGCCCAATCGGGCCAGACCCGATCGGGACCAACAAGGAGCCAAACCTCATGAAGAAACCGAGTCGTCTGCATTCCCTAGCCCTTTCGGCGATCTGCGCCGCATCCCTTCACGCGCAGGCCTCCGCGGCCAAGAAACCCGCCGTGCCGTCCCACGCTGGAGCCCCACCCGCACCCGCGCCGGCGTCACCGCCCGATGTCGAGCCCGTCGCCCGGATCGTCCATTACGGCGAGCGGGATGTCGTCGGACTGAAAACGAAACTCCGGTACACCACCCTGATCGTGCTTCCGAAAAGCGAAAAAATCCTCGACTACACCTGCGGTGACAAGGAGTACTGGGTCGTCAACGGCTCTGAGAACATGGCCTACGTGAAGCCGGCCAAGGCGGGCGCGAAAACCGATCTCAACCTGATTACCGCCAGCGGCAACATTTATTCCTTTGTCCTGGCGGAAGTCTCCGAGCCGCCGGAAGGGGTCCCCGATCTGAAGGTTTTCGTCGAGCCCAAGGACGACGCGATGCTTTCCGCGGTCAACGGTTCGCCGCGCTTCGTCTCTAGCCAGGCCCTGGATGATTACCGCCAGCAGGCCGACCTCGCTCGTGAGGAAACGCGCCAGGTCAAACAGTCCGAACAAACCGCCATCGACGCCGGCATCAGCCGCTATGTGTCGAACATGCGCTTCCCCTATCGCTTCGAAGCCGGACGCAAGCCCTTTTACGTCCGGGCCATGTATCACGACGACAAATTCACTTACATTCAGGCCCGGCCGGAGGAGACGCCGGTCCTCTACGAGATCGCGGACGGCAAACCCAGTCTGATCAACTTCGAATACGTCGATGGTGTGTACGTCGTGCGCAAGATTCTGGATCGCGGATATTTCGCGATCGGCAAAGAAAAACTGAACTTCACGCGGGAGGAATAGCCATGACCGGACCTGATCCTCGTCCACCCACGACGCCGGAGGTGCGGGACGCCCGCGTCCCCCCTTCCGGCGTGCTTCCGAAGAACACGCAGGCCCTGGTCCTCACAGGACTGGCGCTGGTGATGGTGCTCGTCATCGCGCTCTCCGGCCACAACGCTCCGAAGGCCAAGACCTCGTCGGCGCTCGCGCCCGTTCCGCCGGTCGATCCCAACGCGGCGCAGATTGAGGCTTATGAAAGTCAGCTCAAGGGCGAGACCCAAAGGCTGCAGGCCGCCAAGGAGCAGCTCGCTCGGACCCAGCAGGTGATGGGACTCGCCTCCCCCGGTTACCCGAACGACTCGCGCGCGTCCGGGATGACCCGGGGGAATCCCAGCGGGGAAGTCCACGAGGAGCGAGTGACCGGAATGGAATCGCTCAAGCGCGAGGAGTCTTCGCTGTTTGCCTCGAACGTTGCGTTGAGCTACCGCAGCGAGCCGCCTCCGGGACAATCGTCTCTATCGGCTCCGTCGCCCGTCTCCCCCGCCGATGTGGTCGCTAAGGCGCTCTCCGCCTATGCTCCGGCCACGGGAACGGGAGCGGCGGCGTCAGCGGCGCCCCCAGGAACCCCGCCAACCGCGCCGGCGACGGCAGGGCGCGCGGCGGACGATCCAGCAGATTCGGACCGGGCACGCGCCAACGCCCGCGACGCGGAGATCGATCGAGCCGATGGCCATCAGTACCGCCTTTTCGAAGGGACGGTGATTGAAACGGTCCTCACCAATCGCCTGGACGGCTCCTTCTCGGGGCCGGTGAACTGCATGGTGACGGCCAGCGTCTATTCGCACAACGGCCAGCATGTTCTCATCCCCCAGGGCAGCCGGGTGCTGGGCGAGGCCCGCAAGGTGGAGACGTTCGGCGACACCCGCCTGGCTGTGGTCTTTCACCGGCTCATCATGCCGGACGGATACTCCCTCAGCCTCGATAAATTCCACGGCCTGAATCAAATCGGCGAAACCGGCCTGGACGATCTGGTCAATCACCACTACGTGCAGATATTCGGTGTGTCGCTCGCGATCGGCGCAATCGCGGGCTTCAGCCAGGCCAATACGAGCTATGGACTGAACGAGTCCGCCGCCGACGCATACCGTCAGGGAGCCGCCGCGAGCGTGTCCCAGTCTTCCCTGCACGTTCTGGACCGCTATCTCAACGTCCTGCCCACCATCACGATCCGGGAAGGCCACCGCGTGAGGGTGTATTTGTCCGATGACGTGCTTCTCCCGGCCTATGAGAAGCACCAGATGCCGAGCGACCTTTAGGGGGTGACTATGACCAGAACTTGGAAAAATGCCGGTCGGATACTGGCGCTGGGAGCCTTGGCTTTGACGTTGGCCAGACCGGCGCGCGCGATTCTTGGACTGGGCGATATTGTCTTTGATCCCACGAGCTACGGCGAGCTCGTCCAGCAGCTGCTCCAGTTGGAACAAGAGTACCGCCAGCTTGTTCAGACCTACGAGACGATCCAGAGCCAGTATCAGCAAATGCTCTGGATGGCGCAGCAGGACCCGGTCGACATGATCCTCCGCTACCGCGCCATGGTGACGCCCTGGCTCAATTCCTCCGCCACCAATATCTATGGCACCAGCGGCCCCTGGATCACCGGCATCAACACCGGCCTGGCCGCGGCGGCGGGATACTCCATCGCCACCCAGCCGCTGGGGACCTACGGCCCGGCCCTGGGCAATATCCCGACGGATCAACTCTCGCGCGTCCAGACCAACTACGCCACCGTGGAATTGACCGACGGCGCGAACCTGGCTGGCATGCAGACGCTCGGACAAATGAGGGCGAACGCCCCGCAAGTCGAGCAATCGATCACCAATCTCGAAAATGATTCGCTCTCCTCCGATCCCGACCTCAACACCGAGATTGCGGTGCTCAATAAAATCAATGCCGCTGGGGTAGTCGGGCTTCGCAACACCCAGGACACCAACAAACTCCTGGCCACGCTGACGGAGGAACAGATCATCGAGGCCAAACGTCAGCGCGACGCCGAAGCGCAGGCTTTCAATGATCACATCCAGTTCATGAGCCAGGGCCAGGCAGCCATGGCTGCCCAGTCGGCCGGGGCGAGCCAAGCCATGCTGGCCTGGCGCATGCCTTAGGACACAAAGGAGACCCCATGCCGCCTAGTTTGACGAATGACCTCTTTTCGTTTCTCACGCAACTCATGACGCAGAACGCCTCGCTTTTCCAGACCATGGGAACTAACATGTTTCGGGGATTTGCCGTCATTCTCATCGTCTGGTTCGGAGTCAAAAGCGCCCTGGGTTCTGCCGGAGGTGGCACTGGCCCGCTCTTTCACTTTGACAATTTTGCGGACTTGCTGATGACCATCGCGTTCGGCTACGCCATGATCACCTTCTACAGCACGCCGATTCCCGGCTTCGGCGTGAGCTTCTACCACCTGATCATTGACCAGGGCCAGAATCTGGCCAACCAACTCAACAATTCGATCGTGCAAGAGGTCTGGGACCGCTTGACCGGGCTGTACTGGGGCATGGAAACGCCCGGCCTCTCGCTCGCCTTCAACATTATGGAGATCATCCGCTACGCGGCGACCCTGCTGTGCATCATCGTCGCCCAGGCCGCGGTTTTCACCGTGATCGCGTTCGGCTACATCGCCGCCGCGATCGCGGTGCTCCTGGGTCCGATTTTCATTCCCTTTTTCATCGTGCCCCGCATGGAATGGCTTTTCTGGGGCTGGCTGCGCTCACTGATCCAGTACGCCTTCTATCCGGTCGTCGCCAACGCCTATATTTACGTCTTCGGAAGCCTGCTCATCCACTTTGTGGACTCCCATCCGCCGCCGTATGACGGCGCGACGATTCTGGTGCTCTTCTTCCCGCTGGTGCTGCTCTTGATCGCCTTTACCTACGGGATCGTCAAAATTCCATCGCTCGTCAATTCCCTTTTCACCGGCCGGTCCGGGGAATCCGCACTACCGCATTAGCCAGGAGAATGACCATGTCGCCCGCCCATCTGGAACTGCCGCCGCCGAAGGATTTCGCCGCCGGACGCCGGCAATTTGTTGAGCTCTATGGGTCGCTGGCGGTGATGAACACCTACCTCAAGATCGCCGTGCTGGCGCTGTGCGGCGTTTGTCTGGCGCTGGTGCTCCTGGTCGCCAAAGCGTACGATTCGGCCCTGCGGGTCAAGCCGCTGATCATCCGCATCAATGAAGTCGGGCGGGCGGAGGCGCTCAGCTACGCGGACTTTGAATACCGTCCGCAGGAAGCCGAGATCAAATACTTCCTGATCCAGTTCGTCGAGGCCCACTTCGCGAATGTCGTTC
>CAWISY010000274.1:0-3950 GCA_963838455.1 Bryobacterales bacterium | reverse complement strand
GTCACATCGTCTCTGATAGGGAGCGGTCTCCAGTTGCGCCGCCGAAGCCTGCGCAGTGGCGGAATTCGCCGCTACTCCGCGCCGGATGCTTCCCCATATATCGATCTGATACGTCAAATCGACGGGTATCGTATAAAATTGGCCCACGCCGGAAGCCGCGCCCGATCCGGATCGCGTTGCGGAAGGCGCGGTGGTCACCGCGGGGAAGAGGCCAGCCCGGGCGATGCGAATCGCCGCTTTGGCCTCGCGGAGCTGAGCATCGGCGATTAATACATTCTGGTTCGAGATGCTCACCTGGTCTTCGAGCGCGTCGAGACGCGGATCACTGTACACCGTCCACCACTTGCCACGAAGCGCTCCGTCATTGGGTTGGGCTTGCTTCCAGCCGGCCGGCAAGTCTTCCTTAAAAGTTAGCGGCGCCGGAGTGCGCCGGACGCTGATACTTCGGACCGATCATGCAGGCATTCGAAAACAGCAGCAACGGGATGGTCCCGAAAGCCAACCATGGACGAAGCCGAACGGCCCCTTGACGGGTCAGCTCATTCATACCGGAGAGCCTCAATCGGATCCAGGAACGCGGCTTTGCGCGCCGGGTAGTAGCCAAAGAACACTCCCACCAGCGCGGAGAACAGGAACGCCAGGTCAGGATCGACAGCAGACTGACCTGCGTGGACCATTGCGCGAAGTGCGAGATCAGCACCGAAGCCGTCGAGCCCGACTAGCGATCCCTATGATGCCACCCAGCAAGGAGAGCGTTACCGCTTCCACCAGGAACTGCGAGAGAATATCGCCCGTCTTGGCGCCCACGGCCAGCCGCAGGCCGATCTCGCGGGTCCTTTCGGTTACCGAGACCAGCATGATGTTCATGATCCCGATGCCGCCTACGATCAGCGACACCGACGCGATCGCGCCCAGGAGAATTGACATTACCTGCGCGGAGGTTTCCTGGGCGGCAAACACTTCGGTGAGATTGCGGATCGTGAAGTCGTCGTCCAGGCCCGGCAAGATTCTATGCCGTTCGCGCAGCAACGCCTCCATTTCCTGTATCGCCTGGTCCATGGCCTGCGGACTAATGGCCTGCACCATCAGCGAGCCGACCGCCTTGGCATTGGCCTTGTTGGCGCCAAGAACCTTCTCGGTGGCAGTAGAGATCGGCAGCAGGATGACGTCGTCCTGATCCTGGCCGGTCGGCGACTGGCCTTTCGGCGTCAGCACGCCGGCGACGGTAAACGGCACATTTTTGATGATTACCACTTGACCCGTTGGATCGCTGTCGCCGAATAGATTCTGCGCGACGGTTTCACCCAACACGGCCGTTTTGGCGGCCGCATCCACGTCCTGTGTCGTGAAGAACTGTCCGAACAACATGGTGTAATCGCGGATCGTCATGTAATCCGGAGTGACTCCCTGGGCAGTTGGTGGCCCAGTTGTTGCTTCCGTAAACCACCTGTACTCCGCCGCGCACGGTAGGAGCGGTTATCGCCACAGACGGGCATTCGGTCGCGATCGCCTTCGCGTCGTCCTGCGTCAGCGTTGCTACCGCGCCGGAACCGAGGCGGACGCCGTTGGTGCTGATGCTGCCCGGCAGAACGATGATCAGGTTGCTCCCGATACTCTGGATCTGCTGCTGGATCCTCGCGGTGGCGCCCGCGCCCACGCCCACCATGGCGATCACCGCCGCCACGCCGATGATGATGCCCAGCATGGTGAGCGCGGAACGCGCGCGGTTCACCTTCAGCGCCCGCAGCGCGATCCGGATGCTGGCGATCAGTTTGTTCATGCCGGGGCCACCTCCTCCGCGGTGCTCGGCGGGAAGCTGCTCCAGGTCGTTCCGTGCATCGCGCGGCTTGTCGAGCCGCTCATCCCCGTGCAGCTTGCCGTCTTTGAAGTGGAGGTTCCGGTTGGCGTAGCTCGCGACGTCCGGATCGTGCGTCACCACGATCATGGTGATGCCCTGGTCGCGGTTCAGCCTCTGGAAGATCGCCATGATCTCGATGCTGATCCTTGAGTCCAGCGCTCCGGTGGGCTCGTCCGCCAGGATGATGGTAGGATTGTTCACCAGCGACCGCGCGATGGCCACGCGCTGCTGCTGGCCGCCGGAAAGCTGGCTGGGCTGGTGATCCTCGCGCCCGGCCAAGCCCACCGCGAGCAGCGCCTTCATCGCCCGCTCGTGCCGCTCGCGGGCAGGTGTATCGGTAGTACATCAGCGGCAGTTCGACGTTCTCGGATCGCGCTGGTCCGCGCCAGCAGGTTGAACTGCTGGAATACGAACCCGATCTTCTTGTTTCGTATCTCCGCCAGTTGGTCGCGATTCAGCTCCCCGACGCTGACTCCGTCCAGCTTGTAACTCCCCGACGTGGGCTTGTCGAGGCACCCGAGAATGTTCATGAGTGTGGATTTGCCGGACCCGGATGGCCCCATGATGGAAACGAAATCTCCGCGCTCGATCTCGAACGAGATGCCCTTCAACACGTGCACCGGCACCTCCCCGAGCCGGTAGTCCTTCACCAGATCCTTGATTTCGATGACTGCTGCCATGGCGCTCACGTTAGAATCCCGGTCCTTTGCCGCCCTTGCGCTGGTCTGAAGCCGGGGCTGCCGCCGAAGCCGGGCCGTCTTGCCAGCGCCGCGACAATCACGCGGTCTCCGTCCTTCAGGGCGCCTGCGGTGACCTCCGTGTACGTTGCCATCGCGTTTCGCCTGTAGTGACCACGACGCGCTGCGGCTTGTTGTTCGCGTCCAGTATCCAGACCGCTTTCTCCGGCGCGGCGCCCTTGCCCGTGCCCTTGCCGGCGCGGCCGCCGCGCGTCTCGGATGCCGGATGATAACGCAGCGCGGCATTGGGGACCTTCAGCACGTTCGGCGCGCTGATTCACGAGAATCTTCACATTCGCCGTCATGCCCGGAAACAAGCTTCAAGTCCAGATTCGAAACGCCGATCACCGCGTCGTACGTGATCACGTTCTGCACGTTGATGGGCGCTTTGCGGACCGAGGTCACTGTGCCGTTGAACGTCCGCCCGGGATACGCATCCACCGTGAAGGTTGCAGGCTGGTCCACGCGCACGCGTCCCACGTCCGCTTCCGACACGTTGGTATCCACCTGCATCTTCGTCAGGTCCTGAGCGATCAGAAACAGCGTCGGAGCCGCCAGGCTCGCGGCCACGGTCTGCCCGACGTCCACGTTGCGCGACACCACCACGCCATCCACCGGCGCCGTGATTTTGGTGTGGTCCAGATCGATCTGGGCCGATTGCAGCGCGGCGGCGAACTGCTTTACCTGCGCCTGGTTGGCGGCCAGGACCGAATTCGCCACGTTCAACTGCGCCTGTGCAACCTTCACGCTGTCTTCCACCGCATGCTGCTGTGCCACTTGTGCGTCGTGATCGGCTACCGCCGAACTGTAGGTCGTCTGAGCGGTTTCAAGATCCTCTTTGGCGTCCGCGCCCTGCTTGACCATGATCACGCGCCGGTCGACCTTCACCTTGGCATCCTCCGAGATGGCCTGTGCTTTCACGACATTTGCCTTGGCGGCTGCAAGCGCGGAGTTTGCGGCCTGAATGCCCGCCAGCGCCTGCTGGACGACGGCTTGGGAATTGACCACGGCGGACTGCGCCGAATCAACGTTAGCCTGAGCCTGATCGACCTTGGCTTGAAAGGGCGCGGGATCGATCTGCGCGATCAACTCGCCCTTGGTCACTTTGGTGTTGAAATCGGCGAACAAGGCCAGAATGATGCCCGACACTTGCGAGCCCACTTGCACGGTAACGACCGCGTTCGGGTTACCGGTCGCAGAAACGGTCGTATCGATATCGCCGTGCCCCACGACCGCCGTCCGGTATTGAATACTGGGTTGTTCTCGGAGCCATAGCCACGCCCCCAGGCCCACGGCGACACACGACGCTGCCACGGCTATGAGGACTGTCTTCCTCTGCATACTTTTTGCGCCTT
>CAWISY010000273.1:0-7712 GCA_963838455.1 Bryobacterales bacterium | reverse complement strand
ATGCGGCCCGGAAACTCCCGGATAAAGTGCCCGCTCAAGATGCGCATATAACCGGCCAGACAAACCAGCTCGACCTGGCGCTGGCGCAGTTCCGCGATCACCTTGCGGTCATACACCTCGCGATCCATGCCCTGTGACGGGAGCGCTAAAGCCGGCAGACCCCGCTCCCGCGCCCGTTCGAGGCCCGGCGCATCGGGACGATTGGAAAGCACGACCGCGATTTGAGCGTCCAGCTTTCCTGCCGCGATCGCCTCCGCAATCGCCAGGAAATTCGAGCCTCGGCCGGAAATCAAAATTCCCAGGCGCTTCACTTATATACGACCCCGCGGCCGCGAATCACCTCGCCGATCTGGTAGAACGGCTCCCGCAGCGAGCCCAGAATGCGCTCGGCTTCCTTCAAGTGCCGGGGCGAAACCACCACGATCATCCCGACGCCGAGATTAAACGTCCGCCGCCAGTCATGTTCCGGAATGCGGCCGATCTTGCGCAGCAGATCGAACACCGGCAGCACCGGCCACGAACCCAGCCGGATTCTCACGCCCAGCCCCTTGGGCAAAATGCGCGGCGTGTTCTCCGTGATGCCTCCGCCGGTGATGTGCGCCGCGCCTTTCAGCAGGCCGGCATCGCGGAGCGCGCGCAGCGGAGCCAGATAGCTGCGGTGAATCTTCAAAAGCTCCTCCGCAATCGATCCGCCCAGCTCAGCCACTTCTGTGTTGGCATGATGCCCGGCGACCTCGAACAATAGCATCCGCGCGAGAGAATACCCGCTGGTGTGCAAGCCTGTGGAGGGCAGCCCCAGTAGCACGTCGCCCAGCTTGATCGACGCTCCCGTGATCATGCGCTTGCGCTCCACCACGCCGGTGATGAAGCCGGCCAGATCGTATTCGCCGTCGGCGTACAATCCGGGCATCTCCGCGGTCTCGCCGCCGATCAGAGCGCAGCCGTTGGTCTTGCAGCCCCGCGCGATTCCCGAAACCACCTGCGCCGCGACTTTCGCGTTCAACTTTCCCACCGAAAAATAATCGAGGAAATACAGCGGATCGGCGCCCTGCACCGCGATGTCGTTCACGCAGTGATTTACCAGATCCTCGCCGACGGTGGAATGCACGCCGGTCAGAAACGCCAGCTTGATCTTGGTGCCGACGCCGTCGGCCGAAGAGATCAAGACCGGATCGGCATAGCCCCGGAGACGAAACCCTCCGCCGAAGCTGCCGATGTCGGTCATCACGTTGGGCGTGAACGTACGCCGGGCCATGGTGCGGATGGACGCCACTGCACGGTTCGCTTCGTCGATGTTCACACCGGCCTTTTTGTAAGTGATTCGCTTGGGCATAGAGGGCAACCTTTCCATCATAGGTCATGCCCGGCTCATGCCCGTTTAGGGGCACCAAACCTGCTACGTTTAAGGCGTGGCTGACTCGGATGCCTTCGTCTTTTTCGGCGCCACGGGCGACCTGGCGCACAAGAAAATCTTTCCCGCGCTGCAAACCCTGATCAAGCGCGGCAGCCTGAACACGCCCATAATCGGCGTGGCGAAATCCGGCTGGAACATCGATCAATTCCGTGAGCGGGCCCGCGACAGCCTGGTCAAACATGGGGGTGGCGTGGACGAGGCCGCCTTCGCGCAATTGCTCAAACTGATGCAGTACATCGACGGGGACTATCAGGACTCCGCCACGTTTCAAAAGCTGCACGACGCGCTGGGCCACGCGGCGGCTCCCGCACATTACCTGGCGATTCCACCCAGCCTGTTCGGCGCGGTGGTCACGCAATTGGGGCATGCCGGCTGCGTGCGCGACGGCCGCGTCATCATCGAAAAACCCTTCGGCCGCGACCTGGAATCGGCGCGAAAGCTCAACGAGACGTTGCACGCCGTCTTCCCGGAGCCGTCCATTTTCCGCATCGACCATTACCTGGGCAAGGAAGCCGTGGAGAACCTGCTGTGCTTCCGCTTCGCCAACACCTTCCTGGAGCCGATCTGGAACCGCAACTACGTCCAGAGCGTGCAGATCACCATGGCCGAAGCCTTCGGCGTCGAGGGCCGCGGCTCCTTCTACGACCAGGTGGGCGCCATACGCGATGTCGTTCAAAACCACATGCTGCAAGTGGTCGCGCTGCTGGCGATGGAGCCCCCCACCACCACATACTCGGAGTCCTTGCATGATGAGCAGGTAAAGGTTTTCCGCATGATCCCGCCGCTCGGTCCCGCTCACCTGGTGCGCGGGCAGTTCCGCGGCTACCGCCAGGAGCCCGGCGTCACGCTGGATTCGCAAACGGAAACCTTCGCGGCCGTCCGGCTGGAAGTGGATTCCTGGCGCTGGTCCGGCGTGCCATTTCTGATCCGGGCCGGCAAGAGCCTGCCGGTGACCGCCACCGAAGTGCTGGTCAAGCTGCGCCGGCCTCCCATTGCGCGCTCGACTCCCGCCCGCAACTACCTCCGTTTCCGCCTCGGCCCGCAGTTGTCTCTGAACCTGGGCGCACGGATCAAGAAGCCGGGCCCGGGACTCGATTCGATGCCGGTTGAACTCTCCGCGGTCCAGCATGCAAGCGCGGCTGAATTGGGCCCTTATGAGCGACTGCTCACCGATGCCATGCACGGCGACGCCATGCTGTTCGTCCGCCAGGATGCCGTGGAAGCAGCATGGTCGATTGTGGAGCCGATTCTGGGCGACGTCTCGCCGGTGTACGAATACGGCCCGGACACCTGGGGCCCGGAAGAAGCCGACCGGCTTGCGGCCGATATCGGCGGCTGGCACGACCCGCTGGATTGAGCCCGCAGTCTGCCAAACCCTCCGAATATTAAGTTATCCTAAATCTGCTGACGCTGGACACAACTAAGCGCGCGTGAACGGGTTCAGCCCAGCAGGAGGGTTCAACCAATGTTGAAAAAGAAAGTGATTTCCGCCGTAATCGGCGTCGTTTTCGTTATCGGAGGCATTGCTCTGGCTCAGCCCAAGAAAAATGTCTCCGCGGCTAATCACCCCAACCTGGCAGCCGCGCAGCGGCTCAGCTCGGAAGCCTACAACAAGATCACCGCGGCCCAAGAGGCGAATGAATTCGACCTCGCCGGTCATGCGGCGAAGGCCAAGAGCTTGCTCGAGCAGGTCAATAGCGAGCTGAAGCTGGCGGCCGAACAGGCGAACAAGAATAAAGCGAAGTAGTATCCTTTGAAACGCGCCGCACAACGGAACCTGCAGTCCTGTGCGGCGCTACAACTCTAATTTCCCCTGGATCTGCATCTGCTGCGGGTAAAATACCTGCCATAGCACCAGCCGCTCAATTTGCGCGGCGAAGCCCACATAAGAGTCCCGCTTGGTGATCTCCGTCGAGCGCTTGAACTGGTAGATCACATCGGCCAGCGTTTCATCCTTGCGCACGATCAACACCTTGGACGGCTTCAGATCCTTCTTGTTTTCGCGCTTGAGCGAAGCGATGCCCTTCAGCTCGGCCGCGATGTTGATCCGCGTCGGCGTAGGGATATCGTAGACGACGATGGTGTAGTATTTGTCGTCGCTGGCAGGCGCGTTCAGGGCGCCGAGCTTCTTTTCCGCGGCTCGCACGGGAGCGGCGCTTACCCAGCGCACATAGAATGTTCCGGGATCAGGCTTGGCGTGCGCCCTGGCGATGGCCTCCTTCATCTTCGCGGGATTGAAGATGTCGATGCCGGCCAGGCCAACTCCTTTACCCTGATCCGCCTCGAAATTCCCGCTTTGGCGGCGCTCATCCGGACTCAGATCGCGCACGATGTCGGGATGCACGACGCCCACCCATGGCGATTTGGCCAGCACCTGGACGGCGTCATCATCACTCCACTGCGCGACCGGCTTGGTTTGCCAGGATTCGTCCGCCGACAGCACAGCCAGACATAGAGCGGCGCCGGCCGCAAGAGCCCACGGGTGCCTCATCCCACTATTATGCGGAAACCGCGGCTGCGTCTGCTTCCTCGCCCGTCTCCAGCCGCCGCGCCATCGCTTCGATCTCCGCGTCAATCTCGCGCTCGATCTTGCGCCGCTTCACCAGGTCTTCGCGATACCGCCGCAGGAAGTAATCGATGGTCTCCACGCGGATCTTGATCGACCCGGTGGGCTTGTTCTCGTCCAGGTCTTTGAAGGAGAAGTACGGTGTGCCGCTCTTCTCGATGATGCCCTCGATCACGCCGTAAATCGGCGCATCGTGGCCGCACTTGAAGCTCGACATTTCGAGCGCAACCAGATTGGGGTGCCGCGCCGTGAACTTGGCGGCCCAGACCTTGTGATTGGTGCTGACGCTGTAGCTGTTCTTCCAGACGTCCTGAATTTCCAGCGGAGAGCGGATGGCGCCCGAGCGGACTTCCTCGCCAAACAGCCGCTCCAGCAGATCTTCATCGTAAGGCAGCGTGCTCTGGCTGAAGATCGGATACCCAAGCTTCTGGAACTCATCCAGAATCTCATGGTTCAAACCTGGGTCATGATGATACACGCGGGCTAACATGACCAGGCCCACGCGATCCTCGCGCTCCAACTCATCCAGCACGGCGCGCGATTTCTTCTGCACTTCTTTCTCATACTGCTCCTGCGCGTCGTAGCCGGCTTGAATGGCCCGGTCGTTCTCCTGGATGCTCAAACCGAGGATGTCCTTAAACGTTTCAAACATCTGGTGCGCATAGAGAGTCCGGTCCGACATATTGACAATCGGATCCAGATACCTGGTTCCGTGCTCGGCGAACACGTCGGTTTCCTTAGTGAAGGCGGCTTTAACCGTTTCCGGACTCGCCGTGATAGTGGGACATGCGTTCGACCCCTGCAGTTGCACCAGCTTGGTGGGCAGCACATCGAACATGGGGTAGAAAATCACGTCGAGCTTCTTCTTCAGCCCCTTGATAAACAGCAGATTGTGCACATGCGAGATCCCGATCTTGGAGGGGAAGCACGGGTCGACCGCGCCGCGGTTGGCGCCGGCGCGATACAGCTCGCTGGAAGTGTAGTCCGAGTAAACGATGTTCTCCGACGGAATCCCCAGCGCCTGGAAATATCCGTTGAACATCGGCGCGTGGGAGTACATATAGAACACGCGCGGCATGCCGATGCGAATCTCTTTGCGGCGGTTCATCAGCTCGATGCGCTTCTTGGCTTCGCCTTTTTTG
Source organism: Bryobacterales bacterium (assembly GCA_963838455.1). Taxonomy (GTDB): domain Bacteria; phylum Acidobacteriota; class Terriglobia; order Bryobacterales; family Bryobacteraceae; genus Palsa-187. The sequence goes on along the minus strand of CAWISY010000273.1, from coordinate 2,590 downwards.
GTATCCCACCACTTGATTTCCGGAGGCGCATCGGACAGGTTCTCCGTCACGCGGAAGCGGAACGCCTCGCGCGAGGCCCATTCCACCAGGTTCGGATACTTGGCCTTGATGGAGTCCAGGTTGCCCTTGATCCCCTTCATCTCCTCCATATCCTCGACCGTGCCTTTTTCGCAGGTGGCGATGATCAGGCGCTGCTCGCCTTCACGCAAGGGTACCTTGGTCTTGCGGAGCTGGAATTTGGGCTCGGGCAGTTTCACCGTTTCGGTGGAGTTGATCGAAAGCTGGATCTGCGTCAGCGGCTGCGCAATAGCCTTCAGCGAGTCGCTGTGATGAGACCCGCAGCCGCCGCCCGCCGGCGACGATAGGGACTCAGTCTGGTGAATGTTCACCACGGGGCCGTCGGTTGCAGCGGCTTCGTCGGTGGTGTTCACATCGATAAACGTGCGCAGGCAGTTGTTCTTGCAGAAGTAGCAACGCGTGTCTTCGTTGCGCGTGGTGCGGTAGTTGATGCGTCGCACGGCATCCAGGCCGATGAACGAGGTCTGAAGCCCGTTCTTCCACAACCGAGCCGCTTCCACCGCTGCGCCGATCGCTCCGGATTCGCCGCAATGCTCATGCACGATGATCTCTGGCCGTTTGCCCGCGGCGCGGAAGCTGGAGTTGATGAAATCGACCTCCGCCTTCACCACCGCCATGTTGTTCTGCGTCCCGCCCTGCAATACGAAGCGCGTGCCCAGGTTGGCCAGGTTGGGAATACTGGCGACATACAGGAATACGTTCTTGGGCAGCACAGCGGCCAGACCCGCGAGGATCTCCTCCGCGCGCCAGCCCTGCCGCTGGAAATTGACGATGTCGGACTGCATGAATACCGCGCAGCCATAGCCGAAGTTGGGCATCGACTGCGCCGAAAACGCAGTGGAGGCGAATTGTTCCACCGGAATGTTGAACGCCTCGGCTGTGGACTGTAGGAAATAGCCGTTCCCCGCGGAGCACTGCGTGTTCAGCTTGAAGTCCTTCACGCGGCCGTTCTTGAGCACGATCAGTTTGATGTCCTGCCCGCCCACGTCCACGATCACGTGCGGATCTTCATAGAAGCGCAGGGCCGATTCGGTGTGCGCCACGGTTTCCACCAGCGCGACGTCGCCGTGCAGAACGTCCTTCAGGATGTCCTTGGCATAGCCGGTGGTGCCGACGCCCAGCACTTCCAGCTTGGCGCCCTGATCCTCCACCTGCGCGCGCAGCTTCTCGAACATCTGCTTGGTGTCTTCGATGGGGTTGCCGTTCGAGAGCTGGTAGGCCTTGCACAGAATGTTCCCGTCTTCATCGAGCAGCGCGGCCTTGGTGGAAGTCGACCCTCCATCCACGCCCACGAATCCGGCAACAACCTGACCACGGCGGAACGCTGCCGGGACGAATTTCTTCTTGCGGTACGCACTGGAGAAAGTATCCAGTTCGCATTCAGAGGCGGCCAGACCCGACCCTCCCGCAGCGGCCTTTTCTTCCGCGCGACCGAAGTCGATATAGTGCGCCAGCTTCGCTGTGCCGGCGTAGCGGCCGACGTCCTGGTCTTCATCCTTGCCGAACTCGATCGCGCCCAGCGCGGCGAAATACTGGGCATTCTGAGGAACCTTTATGAGCTGGTCAGGCGTCGATCCCTCCGGGATCTCCACCTTGCGTTCCTTCCACATCTTGGGGATGTTGGCGATCCAGGCCTCGCGCATACCGCGGATGAAGCTGTTGGGCCCTCCCAGCAGCAGCACATGCGGCCGCAGCGTGTGCCCGCGCGTCAGCACGCTCAGATTTTGCAGCACGATGGCCTCGAACAGCGACGCCATTAATTGATCCGGAGGCGTTCCCTCCTTCTGCAAGCCATTGATATCGGTCTCGGCGAAGACGCCGCACTTTCCCGCGACTTTATGCAGCTTGACGCCGTCGTAGCCTTGATTCGAAAGCTCCGCGACGGGAATCTTCAGCTTGGCGTTGATCTTGTCGATCACCGCGCCGGTGCCTCCGGCGCACTTATCGTTCATCGACGGGATCTTCTTCTTGCGCCCGCTTTCGTCATCGTCTTTGAATACGATGATTTTGGCATCCTGCCCGCCCAGCTCGATCACGGAATACACTTCCGGATGCAGCTTCTCGACGGCGAGGGAAACGGCGGTCACTTCCTGTACGAACTTGCCGCCAATACGCTCGGCTAACGTGGTTCCGCCGGAGCCGGTCATGAACACGCGCGTGTTCGCGTCGGAGATGCCGGCCTCGGCTTCCATGCGCCGCAGGAACTCGAGCACTTTTTCCGGCTGCTTGGTCTCGTGCCGCTGGTAATCCTGCCAGACGATGGAGTCGGTCTCGAGATCGAGGACGCAAGCCTTGACGGTGGTGGACCCGACGTCCAGCCCGACACTATATTTAGCGCCGAATTTTGCTTTCGTCATTTTGCTTAGATCGGGGGTCTCCGGCTCAGGCAGCCGCGCCCTTCACACGCACCCTTGACCGGCGAATCACGCCGGCGTCTTTATCCATACGCCGGGACACGTGCAGCACGAACTGCGCCGCAGTGCCGGCAACGCCCTCGACGTGCGGAACTTTG
>CAWISY010000272.1:0-19721 GCA_963838455.1 Bryobacterales bacterium | reverse complement strand
GGTATTCGCCTGCAGCACCTTCGACGTATTGCTAATTTGATCCAGCGCCAGCAGGCTGAAGTTGACGGTCATGATCTCCACAATCGGCCGCATGCCTCCCAGCGCCGCGCCAATGCCTGCGCCGGTGAAGGCGGATTCGGAAAGAGGCGTGTCGCGGATTCGCTCTGGTCCGAACTCCGCTAGCAAGCCCTTGCTGACCGCATAGCAGCCGCCGTAGCGGCCGACGTCCTCGCCCATCAGGAACACGCGATCGTCGGCCCGCAGCGACTTGCGGATGGCTTCGCGAACGGCGTCACGATAGGTCATGCGCGTGGCTCCGAATACACAAAGCGAGTCAGGTCTTTCACCGGCTCCCAGGTGCCTGCCTCCGCGAATGCGACCGCTTCATCGATTTCGCTGGCGACATGCCGCTCGATCTCCGCGAGATCCACCTTCGTTCCGTCTTCTTCGATCCGGCGGACCAGAGCAGGGATTGGATCACGCTTCTTCCATTCCTCTACTTCGGCTTTATCGCGATACAGTTCCGGATCGTACATGGAGTGCGCGCGGAACCGGTAGGTCCGGCACTCCAGGAAGTGCGGGCCTTGCCCGGAGCGAACCGCGTCCGCAGCCGATTTGGCGGCTTCCTCCACCGCCAGCACGTCCATTCCATCCACGGCGACAGCGGGGATGCCGTACGCGCCGGCCTTCTTCGCCAAATCGGTTACGGAGTGGGAGAAATCCAGACGGGTCCCCATCGCGTAGCGGTTGTTCTCGCAGATGAAGAGAACCGGAAGCTGCCACAAAGCGGCGAGGTTCATGCATTCGTGGAACTCGCCTTCCGCCACGGCGCCGTCGCCGAAAAAGCAGCAGGTGACGTGCGATTGGCTGCGCATCTTGTCCGCGAGCGCCAGACCGATCGCGACGGGTAGCCCGCCTCCCACCACAGCATTGCCGCCATAGAAACGTAGCGCTTTATCGAACAGGTGCATCGAGCCGCCGCGCCCTCGGCTGCAGCCCTCCTGCTTCCCGAACATCTCCGCCATTACGGAACCGGCGGACATCCCCCGCACCAGCGCGTGCCCATGCTCGCGATAGGTGGAAACAATGGCGTCCTCACGCTGGAGCGCCTGCATCACGCCGGCGGCCACAGCCTCCTCGCCAATGTACAGATGCAGGAACCCTCGGATCTTCTCCCGCGTGTACAATTCCGCGCACTTCTCTTCGAAGCGCCGGATTAAGGTCATCTGCCGCAGCAATTCAAGACCATGCGTGGAATCGGTCATCCGCCCGCCTCCAGTGTCGATAGGTCGCCTTCCGGCAATCCCAGCTCACGCGCTTTGAGCAGCCGCCGCATGATCTTGCCGCTGCGCGTGCGCGGAATCTGCGGCCGGAAGTCGAGCTCCTTGGGCGCGATCGCCGCGCCCAGCTTCTTGCGCGCGAACCCAATCAATTCGAGCCGCAACTCCTCGCTGGCCTGGTGACCGGGTCGCAGCGCGACGAACGCCTTCACGATTTCGCCGATGGTGGGATCGGGCTTTCCGATCACACCCGCTTCGGCGACAGCCGGGTGCTCCATCAGCGCGCTTTCCACTTCGAATGGCCCCACCATGTGACCGGCGGTCTTGATGATGTCATCGGCGCGGCCCACGAATGTGAAGTAGCCGTCTGCGTCGCGGCGCGCCAAGTCTCCCGTAAGGTACCATTCGTTTCCCGAAGAATCCTTCACGAAACATTTCGCGTAGCGCTCCGGCTCATGCAGATAGCCGCGAAACATGGACGGCCAGCCCGGCTTGAGCGCCAACTCTCCCTCTTGATCCGGCTGCTCGACAACCTCGACAATCCCCTCTTTACGCCGCACGATGGCGGCGTCGACACCAGGCAACGCTTTGCCCATTGAGCCCGGCCGGATCTCCATCGACGGAAAATTGGCGATCATGATTCCGCCGGTTTCGGTCTGCCACCAGTTGTCATGAATCGGAAGGCCCAGTGTGTCCCGTCCCCAAACCACGGCCGAAGGATTCAGTGGCTCGCCCACGCTGGCAATCAAGCGGACGCTATTGAGATTGTGGCGGGAGCGGGGATCGCCCGGCACGCGCATCAACATGCGGATTGCGGTAGGCGCGGTGTACCAGACGTTGACCTTCTGATTCTCCAGCACGCCGTACCACCGCTCGGCGTCGAAATCACCCTCGTCGACGAGATTGGTCGCGCCGTGAAGCAGCGGCGCGATGATTCCGTAGGACGTCCCCGTCACCCATCCAGGATCAGCGGTGCACCAGAAGATGTCGCCGGGCCGCAGGTCCAGAACGTGCTTTCCCGTGATGTAATGCATCAAGGCAGCGTTGTGGACGTGGATCGCTCCCTTGGGCATTCCTGTGGTTCCGCTGGTGAAATGCAGGAGGGCCATATCTTCCGCACTGGTGCGCGGGACCTTGAACTCGGGCGAAACTTGCTGGAGCAACGGTTCTAGCGCCCAGACGTTGGAATCGATCGGCTCCCGTGCGTCGGCGATCAGAATGTGGCGTAACCCGGGCAGCTCCTTGCGCAGGGACGCTACGGTGCGATGGTACAGCCTTTCTGTGGTGACCAGCACCTTGGCGTCGCCGCGTTGCAGGCGCTGCCGGACCGGCTCCGGTCCAAAGGCGGAGAACATCGGACAGAACACGCTTGTGTTCTTGAGCGTGCCCAGAGCCGCGGTATACAAAGCCGGAATTCGTCCAGCCAGCGCGAATACGCGATCCTTCGGCCCTACTCCCAGCCATCGCAAGACGTTTGCGAAGCGGTTGCTTTGCTCGCGCAACTGGGCATACGTGGTGTCTTGAATCGTTCCGTCGCGCCCCAGCCAGCGGATCGCGACCCGATCCCGAAAGGCCCCGGCGGCGTGGCGGTCGACAGCGAGTTCACCGATGTTAAAAGACCCGTTCGGCCCGAGCAAATCACGCCGAACCTGCTCCCAGGAAAAGGTGGCGCGGGTTCGCTCCAAATCGATGAGATTTGGAGGCACTGGCCACGCGGACAGATCCTTCGTGATTGGCGCCCAAGCCATTCGCCGATTGATTCGCACGTCATGGCCCACTTATTCCGATGTTCGCCGCATGTGCTGTGAAACCGCGCTTCCCCGAACGGGGACCAAACCCAATGGCAACAGCGCTGCGCGCTTTCGCCCAGAATCGTGGCATTTCACTGGCGGTCGCAAGGATGCGGCGCGGCCAGGAGATATCATGGCACAAGCGGGAAGTCAGTCCAGACCCGCCGGTTTTATGCCGTATCTGACCAACGACGATTTGCCGTTCCCGGTTCGAGGCCATCTCCCGGACCACGCGCAGAACATTTATCGCGAGGCCTTCAATCACGCCTGGCAGCAATATGCTGCAGATCCACGTCAGGAAGAGATCGCACACCGCGTCGCCTGGGCAGCGGTTAAGCGAGCCTACATTAAAGCCGGTAACGAATGGGTTCCGCGTTGAGTACGAGTGGTGTCACTCCGGTTCTCGCACGATCAGCACCGAACAGGGCGCGTCCCAAGCGATCTTCGCCGATACGCTTCCCAGCATCTGATGCTTCATGTCGCGAGCACCGGTTGCGCCCACAACAATAAGGTCATATTGCCCGCGTTCGACCTCGCTCAGGATCTCATTCGCGGGATTGCCTTGATCGGTCCGAGTGGTGATCGATACGCGATACGGCCGCAGCACGTCCCGAGCTTGTTCAAGAATAGCGTCCCCCCTCCGCACCAGTTCCTCTTCCAGCTTTCCGGCCTCGCTACGGTCCTGGTCTTCGTCAGAGTAAGTGATCCAGTCCTCTTCCGGCGACAACTCCAGCCAGGGAGTTTCCGCGACGTGCATCAGGCAAACTTCTGCCGAAGTGAGGTCGAAGAGTTCGCCGAGTGTTTCGATGGCGTGCAAGGATGTCGTGGAGCCGTCCACGGCTGCCAGAACTCGAATAGCTCCTGCTTCGCTGCGCAACTCCCTGGCCACCAATACGGGCCCTAACGCGTGCTCCACCACGCGGCTTGCAACCGGACCGAGCCCCACCTCTCCGGCAGTGCCGCTGCCCTTTGGGCCGACCACCGTGAGGTCGTAATCCTCAGCTCGGCCGACGATCACGCCGGAGGGAGAGCCAAATTCCGTCAGAACATTAATGTTGGAGCATTTGGGCCCGATGCTGGTTCGAGCTTGCTCCAGTATCTGAGTCATTTGACGCAAGGCCCAGCGTTCATACCTGTTCTCCCTTGGCTGGAGTTCTTTCTTTTGGGAGAGTTTAGGAGCTACACATAAGAGATCAACGTCACGGCCAGTCGAACTCAACAAGCGGTTTGCGGTTTCGACTGCTATCACGGCGTCTTTGGAGCCGTCTGTAGCAAGAAGGATCTTCACAACCCGTCAGTGTGCATTTTTGAGACCAGCTTTGGTGATGCAGATCCTAGGCAGGAGGGGCTCCAGATGCCAGCCAAGAACCACAGCGGCGCACTTTTTCGTCATCGCAGAGGCCCCGTTGGACGGAAGCCCGCTTGCACACAAAGAGGGCAGGGGGGGACATGGCACTAATCGATAAAATTCTGGTTCCGACCGACTTTTCGGGTAACAGCCTGATCGCAACCGGTCAAGCCGGCGCGCTGGCGCGCCATTTTCACGCGGAGGTGACGCTGCTTCATGTAGACGAGTTCCCGGTAATGCGTCCGTTTACGACGGAAGCGCATCGCGCGCAGCATATGACCGCTCGGCGCCAGGAGTTGATGGAATTCGGAAAAGAGGAACTGCGAGAAGTGGCGGTCAAGCGGATGGTGTGCTGCGGCGATCCAGCCAAGGTGATTGTCGCTCGGGCGCAGGAGGAGCAGTCCGATCTCATTGTGATACCGGCTCGCGGAAGCGGCGTTTTCCGGCGCTTTCTGCTCGGTTCGGTGACCGCCAAGGTACTGCATGACGCGGCCTGCCCAGTCTGGACGGGAGCCCATCTGGCAGAGCCGCACCCAGGTCACACCGAGGTTCGGAACGTATTATGCGCCGTCGATTTTGGCGCCCAAACCAATACAGCAATCCACTGGGCCGCGGAGGTGGCGCGAGCGTTGGGAGCCAAGCTGACGGTGGTCCACGCTGTTCTGGAGATGCCACCGAACCTGCCCGGCCGGTTTGCCGTCCAATGGCACGAGGAGTCGAACAGCGGCGCGAGCGAGCGGCTGCACGAGATGCTGGTCGACTGCGATGTCACCGCTGAAGTGCTGGTGGTGAGCGATGGCGACGTGCCCAAAGCCTTGGCAGCCGCGGTGAGAAGAACCGGCGCGGATCTCCTCGTGATCGGGAGAAGCGCAGCGGAGCGCGGCGCGGGCCGGCCGGGTTCGCAGACCTACCCGATCGTGTGCGGCTCCCCCTGCGCTGTGGTGAGCGTCTAAGCGAATGGCGCGACTCTTCTGCTCACTGTGGCTGCTCGCCGCCGGGACGCTTTTGCGTGCCGCGGATTCCTCCGTGGCACTGCCCGATCTGGCCGCCTCGGGCCGCTTGGAGGAGCTCCGATGGCCAGATTTTGCGGAGTATCGTGACCAGGTTGTGGCGTTCTACGCGCGCCGCGATTACACTCCGGCGTGGACGCACCAAGGATCGCCGACCCGGCAAGCGGAGTCCGTGATAGGGGTTCTAAAGACGGCAGACGCGAAGGGCCTCGATCCGGAGGATTATGACGCGTCCCGTTGGGACAAACGCAGCGAGACCCACGGATTCGATCCCGTCAGATTCGATTTGGCGCTGACGGTGTCCTTGATGCGCTATATCTCCGACTTGCATTTTGGACGAGCGAATCCAGGATTGTTTCACGGCGGATTCGACATCGGCGACGCAAGCAGCGTGGCGGATTTTATCAGTCGCGATCTCGTGAACTCCTCGAATGTCAAAGACGTTCTCGCCAGCATCGAGCCGCCCTTTGAAGGTTATCGCCGCACCCAGGCCGCACTCGAGACATACCTGACGGCGTCGCGCGAAGCTCCAATCCAGGCGCTTCCTGCAGTGAAGAAGCCGATCGAGCCCGGCAGCGCCTATCCGGCCGCAGTTCAGTTAACGGCTGTGCTGCGAAAGCTCGGGGACTTGCCTGCCGATGCCGTTGCGCCCGCCGATTCTTACAGCGGTCCTCTGGTGGATGCGGTGAAGCGCTTCCAACGGCGCCATGGGTTGGAGCAGGATGGCCGGATTGGCACTGCCACGCTGGCCGAGCTCAATACTCCGCTCGATCGGCGCGTTCGCCAGTTGCAGTTGTCGCTCGAACGCTGGCGCTGGGTTCCCCACAGCTTTCCCCGGCCGCCCGTGGTGGTGAACATTCCCGAGTTCGAGTTGCGCGCCTTCGGTGGCGATGGTCACCCGGAACTCGAAATGAAGGTGGTGGTCGGCAAAGCGTTCCATCACCAGACGCCGGTGTTCTCAGGCGAGATGAAGCAGGTGATTTTCCGGCCCTATTGGGATGTCCCATTCAGCATCCAGAAAGCGGAGCTGGTTCCCAAGATCGAAGAGGATCATTCGTATTTGTCGAAGAACCACTACGAAGTAGTCACGATGAGAAACGAGGTGGTGAGCACGGGCGCAGTGGACGACGCTCTGCTTGCGCGGCTGCGCTCCGGCGAACTGCGCATTCGCCAGGCGCCTGGGCCGGAAAACTCGCTGGGGTTGGTGAAATTCCTGCTTCCCAATGCCTACGATGTGTACCTGCACGCGACCCCCGCCACGGCGTTGTTTTCCCGTGCGCGCCGCGATTTCAGCCATGGTTGCATTCGCGTGGAGAAGCCCGTGGATCTGGCCGCATGGGTTCTGCGCGATAAACCGGAGTGGACGCGAGAGCGTATTCTTGAGGCGATGAACGGAGACCGCACCATCGCGGTGACTCTCGACCGGCCGATTCCGGTGTTGATCGTTTACGCCACTGCGGTCGTGCTGAGCAACGGAGAAGTGCGGTTTTTCGATGATATTTACGGCTTAGACGCACAGCTCGAACAGGCTTTGGCGAAGCGCTACCGCGCGGCGGCAATTACCAGCGCCGCACCCGGCCGAGGTCCACGTGAATAAAATCGGAAGCCGGGTAATATCCCACGCCGCCGCGAGCGAGCGATAGTGCGATATCCCGCAGCGCGGCTGTCTTGATCCCGGGCACGCGGATATCGATGGCCTCTGCCTGCATATGGAGACTGTTCTTCGCCACGCCCACGGTATGCGTCCTTAGAAACTCGTTGCTCGCCGGCGTGCGATATCCGCAGATGATGTGGATCACCGAATCCGGCCGCCCGCCTCGGGCGGTCAAATCGGAGAGCAGATCGTACAGCCGGGGATCGTAATGATGCACGTCGCCAGTCCGGTGATCGCGCAGGAAATGATCCAGCTTGGCAAGCGCTTCGGAGACATAATCGGCTCCGCGGCGATACACCACGTCGAGGTGTTCTTGCGTATGGGTGTGAAAGAGCCGGATACGGTGCTCCTCCGGAGCGGTCTGCGCATGAACGAAAACAGGAACTGCGAGGAGGACAATCAGGGTGAAACAACGCAACACGAATACCTCAGATCTGTGGGATCAAATCCAGGATACCAGCCCCTTTCGGCGCGCATGGAGGACGAACGGGGCGGAGCGAGGCCGATGCCGCGCAGAGGGTGACCGCCGCCACGTCCGTTTTTGGATCGGTTCCCACTACGCGAGCCTTGAACTGACTTGTAAATTTCCTGGGCGAAGGCCGGTCCAATTGAAAGGACGCCCGCCACCAGCAACGACGAAAATGCATTTCTACGATTCATAAAGACTAACTCCTTTTCGAATTCTTAAAAATTGCTTTTGCTTTTTTAGCAAGCAGGTCTCCATCCGTATCGGAGACCCCCGATTCACGGCGCTCGCGTTCGGGCGGAGGACGACGGGCATTCGTGCGATGTCGCCGTGGCCCGCTCCGCCGGAGTCAACTCAAAATCACCAGGGAACCTGGGATTCGCCCTGCGTTTTCGTGTCTTATCAAAATCTACGGCCGCTGCAGCGAGCCGATGTACTCCGTGAGATTGTGAACCCGCAGAGTGACTTTGGCCTCGTCCCGATTTAGTCCACGGAACACATCGCCCCACATGGGCATTTCGCGCGACCCGTGGGCGGCAATCGATCCGTCGCCCTTAATGATGTTGGACACCTTGAAATCCGGGTACTTGCCGCCGTTGCGCTGGCTAAGCAAGGTCAGGTCCGTCGGAGCCATTTTCAGCGCCGGAGCGGCCGGTCCGTTTCCTCGTCCATCCGTACCATGGCAAACGGCGCAGTAGGCGTTGTACATCTCCACGCCGGAGGCGATATCGGTCTGCGGGGCCGGAACGTGCTTGATCTGCGTCTGGCTGCGTCCCACCACTGCCAAGCGGAAAACGATCAAAGGAACCAGAGCGATGAGTATGAGAGTGCGGTAACGCATGGCTTCCTCCTCGAAGCAATTCGACCTCTTCCGTAGATGGTAAAAGCACTCACGCTGCCATTGATTCGCGGATGCGTCCGGGGAGCGCCTATACACACTTGCGATGCCGCCAACTGGTGCCGTTTCCGCCCGCAAGCGCGAAAGCACTCGCCTTGTTGGGCAAAACGCGCAAGCCGTCTTCTGCGCGCTGGTTAGGAAGCGTTCTCAACCGCATAATCACCAAGCGCGGCGGCGTTCCCGATCGAACCTTAGGCCAACCACGCGAATTGACCAGAGGTAATGGTATCTTGCAGTCAGCCTCCGTGCAGAGGCTTCGCACATGGCAAAAGCAAACGCGGCGCTAAAGTCTCGCAAGACTCGCGCAAAGACTGGCAGTGTCCACCGAAACGTGAGTGATCTGCGCCCAGGACTCTCCTTCCCCGTCGTCGCGATCGGCGCGTCGGCCGGAGGTCTGGCAGCATTCACTGAGTTCCTGAAAGCGCTCTCGCCCGAATCGGGCATGGCATTCGTGCTGATCCAACACTTGGAGCCGTCGCACGAAAGCGCGCTGACCAACCTTCTTTCGAAGGCCACTGCAATGCCGGTGGTTGAAGTTTCCGATGGAATGGCCGTGGAGCCGAACTGCGTCTATGTCATTCCGCCCAACAAGGAAATGACCATCCGCAAGGGGACGCTGCGGCTGGCGCCGCGATCGGACGCCTCCGGGCCGCAACACCCCATTGACGATTTCTGCCTGGCTCTGGCGGCGGAGCAGGGCGGTGCGGCCATCGGCGTGGTCCTTTCCGGCACAGGATCGGACGGCACGAATGGGCTGAAGGCAATCCAGGCGGCGGGAGGCGTGACTTTCGCGCAGGAACCGAAAACGGCTCAATGGCCGGCGATGCCGATCAGCGCGATCACAGCGGGCTCGGTCGATTTCGTTTTGTCACCCAAGCGCATCGCCGCGGAACTCGCTCGCATCGGACGCCACCCGTACCTGGCGGAAGGGCGTGAAGCGCCGGAGGGGACCGAGCTCGATAAAATCTGCCTGATTCTGCGGTCTTCCACGGGCATTGATTTCCGCCTGTATAAGCAAGCCACTGTCCGGCGGCGCATCGCGCGAAGGATGGCTCTTCAAAAGATCACGTCGCTGACGCAGTATGCACAGGTTTTGCGGCGGAACGCCGAGGAGTCGCAGGCGCTGGCGGACGACATTTTCATCCACGTGACCAGCTTCTTTCGCGATCCGGAGTGTTTTCAGGCCCTGCGAAAACGGGTCCTGGCAAAGCTGGTCCTGAAGAGAGCGCCCACGGAGCCGATCCGCATCTGGGTGGCCGGTTGTTCCAGCGGAGAGGAGGCATACTCCATTGCGATGCTGCTGATCGAGGAGCTGGGTGAGCGGGCCGATCGAATCAAGATTCAGATTTTCGGGACCGACATTCAGGAACGCGCCATCGAGCAAGCGCGAGCGGGGATTTACACCGAAGCGGCAGTCGCGGGAGTTTCCGCGGCGAGGCTGAAGCGCTTTTTCGTCCAGGCGGACCAGGGATATCAGATCCAGAAGTTCGTCCGCGACCTATGCATCTTTGCGCGGCACGATCTGGCCAAAGATCCGCCGTTCTCACGGCTGGATCTGATCAGTTGCCGGAACGTGCTGATCTACATGGGCCCCGCGCTTCAGAAGCGAGTGTTGTCGATTTTCCAGTATGCCCTCAAGCCCGGAGGCTCTCTCTTGCTAGGAAGCTCGGAATCCATCGGCGGCGACTCCGACGCCTTTAGGGTGGAGGATCAGAAGCATCGGATCTTCCTGCGCAAGCCGGCGCCGGCCGTCACTCGCGGGATCAAGTCGGCCGCGGAGCACTTCCCTGAGCCACATCCCGCGCCACCGAGGATTTCCGCTCCTCCTGCGGATGTCGATTTCCGGAAAGAAGCGGAGGGCGTCCTGCTGGAGCACTACTCGCCGCCCGCGCTGATCGTCGATCCGGATCTCCACATTGTGCATTTTCAAGGCGACACCAGCCCTTATTTAGCGCCTGCCACGGGGCAGCCCAGTTTTCACCTGCTGAAAATGATTCGCCCGGAACTGGTGCTGGATCTGCGTTCGGCCGTCTACAAGGCCAGGCGCACAGGCATCACGGTACACAAAGACGCGGTTTCGTTCGAGCACCTGGGCCAGCCCGCCGCAGTGCGGCTGGAGGTGCGGCCACTCAGGAACGGCCGGGGCAAGAAGCACGATCTCCTGGTAGTGTTTCAAGCGATCGAGCCGGCAAGCTCGCCGGAAAGCTTGGTGGGAGGGCGGAAACTCGGCCGAGCCGGCGCTGGAAGGAAGCATGCCGGCAACCAGACGGAAACGCTCGAACGGGAATTGGCATCCACGCGGGAGCACCTGCGGGGCCTGCTCGCCGAACACGAAACCGTGCGCGAGGAGATGAAGGCCGCCAACGAAGAAGCCGTGTCCAGTAACGAGGAGTTGCAGAGCACCAATCAGGAGCTGGAAACGGCCAAGGAGGAGCTCCAGTCCTCGAACGAAGAACTGGTGACGCTCAACGACGAGTTGCAGCATCACAATGCGGAGTTGAACGCTCTGACGCATGACCTGACCAACCTGCTGTTGGGCGTCGACATTCCGGTGCTGGTTCTGGACGCCGGCCTGCGCGTCCGGCGCTTCTCTCCGGTCGCGGGCACGTTGCTGAACCTGATCCCCGGCGATATCGGCCGCCCCTTCAGCGATATCGCTTCCAGCCTGAACGTCCGCAATTGGAGGGAGCTGTTTACGGCGGTCACCCGTCAGGGGCGGTCGGTCGAACGTGAGGTCAGCGACAGGGACGGCCACCGTTATTCGCTGCGTGTGCGGCCTTACAAGACCGGCGAGAGCAAGATTGAAGGCGTGCTGGTGGTGCTGCTCGACACGGATTTGATCTATCGCGCGCGGGACGAAGCGCAGAAGTCTGGCGATTACGCCCGCGCCATTGTCGAAACGGCTCACGAGGCTCTGGTCGTAGTGGACTCCGAGTACAGGATAGTAACGGTGAACCGCAGCTTCTGCGACCTGTTTCAAGTGTCGCTCCCGGCTATGGAACACCGGTCGTTCTTTGGACCCGGCCCCGGCCAATTTAACGCACTCGGCTTGCGGGAGCTGCTCCAGGACTCTCTTTCGAAGGGTACGGAGATCCATGACTTTGGAGTCGACCAGGAGTTCCCGGAAATCGGACGGCGGCGTTTGGTGCTCAATGCCCACCGGATCGAAAAAACGCAGACGATCCTGATCGCCATCGACAACGTCACGGAGCGAAAACAGGCCCAGGAGGAGTCGGAAAGAAGTGCCTTCACGATTCGCGCCTTACTGGACTCCTCCACTCAGTCCGTCGTTGCAGTGAGCCAGGACGAAAGGATTGTCTTCGTCAATGGCCATACGGAGAAGATGTTTGGCTACAGCCGGGAGGAACTGCTGGGGCAATCGCTCGAAATTCTGATTCCGGAAGAGGCCCGGGCGCGTCACGCCGAACACCACAAAGTTTACTTCGCCAACATGCAAAGCCGGCCCATGGGGATCGGCCTGGATCTGGAAGGGCGCAGGAAGGACGGCACGCGTTTTCCGGTGGAGATTGGCCTCAACGTGATCGAGACGGCCACAGGTAAGCTAGCGGTCGCTTTTGTGAGCGATATCACGCAACGGAGGCAATTGGAGCAGGGTGCGCAAGCCCATGCACAGCAGGTTCAGGCTCTGGCGGCCAGTCTGCTCACGGCCCAGGAAGAGGAGCGCCGGAGGGTTTCGCTGGAGCTGCACGATCAGATCTGCCAGCAACTGGCTTCGCTCGCCATCGACATCGGCGGTCTTGCGGTCGAAGCGCCCGCCAAGTTCGTGCAGGAGCGGCTGAAGAATCTGCAAGCGCGGGTCATCAAAGCCTCGGAGGAGACGCGCCACATCGCCTATGAGTTGCACCCATCGGTTCTCGATGACCTGGGCTTGGAGGCATCGCTCAAGGACCTGTGCAATCAGTTTGCGGCGCAAAATCCACAGATAGCGGTTGAATTCACCGGCGCTGCCCCGCCGGCCTCGATACCCCGCGAAGTGGCCTCCTGCCTGTACCGCGTGGCGCGGGCATGCCTTCAAAATGTCTCCCAACATGCGAAGGCCACGCACGTCTCGGTTGGTCTCGCCGTGCAGAAGGGAGAGGTAGAGTTAACCGTCGCGGACGACGGCATTGGCTTTGACCCGGAGGCGGTTAAAGGGCGGGGAGGGCTGGGATTGATCGGCATGCAGGAACGCGCGCGGCTAGTGAAGGGGAAGCTATCCATCGCGGCGAGTCCGGGTCGCGGCACCCGGATTGCACTAAATGTTCCCTTGCCTAATGGCAGCTCATGAGACGCGCACGGATCTTATTGGCGGACGACCACACCCTGACGCTGGAAGGCATCCGGTCGGTGGTCGAGCCGCATCATGAGATCGCCGGGATGGTAACGGACGGGCGGGCGCTGGTCGACGCCGCGCCGCGTCTGAAGCCGGACCTGATTCTTCTGGACATCACCATGCCGCTGCTGAATGGCATTGACGCGGCCGTCCAAATCAAGAAGATGCTCCCTGACGTGAAACTGCTGTTCGTCACGATGCATGTGAACCCCGCGTACCTGGAAGCCGCGCTCAACGCCGGAGCCACGGGATACGTACTGAAATCCGCTGCCCGGGAGGAACTGCTCGACGCGATTGAAAGCGTTTTGAACGGCCGTATCTACGTCAGCCCGAGTCTTTCGAGCGAACACTTGGAGCGATTCAGGGACCCTGCGCAGGCCGCCGCCACGCTTCGGCTCAGCGCCCGGGAGCGGGAAATTCTGCAACTAATCGCCGAGGGCCGCGCCGCCAAGGAAATTGCCTTTCGCCTTTCCGTCTCCGTCAAAACGGTCGCGTTTCATCGCGACAACATCAAGAGAAAGCTCGGCTTACGCACCACCGCCGAACTGACCAAACACGCCATCGAACAAGGTTTGGTTTAGCTCGCCTCGCATTACAGAAATCACCTAGTGCTTTGACTAGGTCTCCCAGGACGCCGACCCCTGGTACTGTGGGGTACTAGAGAAGAGGTTTATTCAAGGAGCTTGAAGATGTCGCAGGTAGCGGTTGAAAAATATAAGAATTCCGAAGCAATTCCGCAAACGTTTCTGGAGCGTCTGGAGTCGATTACAGACTCGATCCGGGAGCGAGCTTTCAATCTATTCCACAACCGCGGTGGCGCGCACGGATCGGATGTGGAAGATTGGTTGCAAGCCGAGCGGGATGTGGCGTGGTCGCCGGCTGCCGAGCTCGTGGAAGATGAGAAGGAGCTGAGAGCCCGCATTGCGGTTCCGGGATTCGACGCCAAGGACATTCAGGTGTCCGCTACGCCAGATTCGCTCGTCATTGAGGCCGCCGCTACCCATAGCCACGAGAAAAAAGACGGCAGCGTCCGCTTTTGCGAATTCTCGGAAAAGCAATTGTTCCGGCGGCTGGATTTACCGGCGCCGATCGATGTCGACAAAGTGAAAGCGTCGCTGGATAAGGGCATCTTAGAAGTAACCGCGGCCAAGGTCGCGCCAAAGCAGCTCACAGCCGGCGCCTGATGGAGCGACGTTGGCAAGAATCATCCTCGGAGAGGGCGCGCGGAGGAGCTCGTGGGGAGGAAGGCGGGAGTGATACCAATGCGATCCGTCCAGCCCCACGAGAGTCCTTCCGCTGAGCCGGGAAAACGCTGGGGTGTCATCCTCGCCGGCGGAGATGGAACGCGCCTTCAGCCGCTCACCCGCTTCATTTGCGGCGATGACCGCCCTAAACAGTTTTGCCCCTTAGTCGCAAGCGCGACTTTACTGGAGCAGACGCGAAAAAGAGCGGAGCGGAGCATCCTTCGGGAGCAAATCCTGGTTCCTCTAACGGGCAGCCATCGGGCTTTCTATCTTCAGGAGCCGGGGATCCGCGCGTCGCAGCGCGTCATACAACCATCGAACAAGGGCACCGCTCTGCCCATCCTGTACAGTCTTCTGAGCATCGAACAGAACGATAAGGACGCCATTGTGGCGATCCTGCCCTGCGACCATCACTATTCGGATGAACCCGCATTCACCGCCGCTTTGGAGTCCGCCTTCGATTCCGCGGCGCAGCGCCCGGATTCAGTGGTGTTACTGGGCGCTCCGCCGCAGGGGCCGGAAGTCGAATATGGCTGGATCGAACTGGGGCCGTCCGCGGGCGCCGGGTCATTCCAGGTGCGGAGGTTTTGCGAGAAGCCGCCGGTCCATGTAGCCCGCGAATTGATCCAGCGAGGATCTCTCTGGAACACATTCGTGATGGTGGGGCATGTGCGCGGCTTTCTGGAAATGGTGAACCGCCCGCTGATGCGCGCGATCGAAGAGCTGCGCACGAGTCCGTTGTGGGCTGGAGCAGAGGTGCACATTCCCGATTCGCTTTATGCGCGTCTCGATCCTATCGACTTTTCGCGCGAGGTCCTGTCGGTTCAGGCCAGCCGATTGGTCGCGTTGCGCATGGGCGATACCGGCTGGAGCGATCTGGGACACCCCGAACGCGTTGTAGCTACGTTGCGAGAGGCGGGCCTGGAGCCCTGGTGGCTGAAGCAGTGGCAGGTGCGAGAGCGCTCGCCGGGGGTTGCGGGCCTGCTTGTAAACTCCGCCATAGCGTGAACCTGATGACGGCGATCGATCCCGCGACCCTTCTACTCATCATCGACGACAATCCGGGAAGCCTGGAACTGCTTTCGAGCGGGTTGGCGCAGCCTGGCTTGGAGATTCTGACGGCCTCGGACCCGGAGGACGGGCTGGACCTCGTTTGCGGCCGTCACCCGCAGATTGTGCTGACGGACCTGGTCATGCCCCGGCTCAGCGGTCTGGATGTGTTGGACCGCATCATGGAGATCGATCCCGCGACGGACGTGATCCTGATGACGGCGCATTACTCCACCGAATCCGCGGTGGAGGCGATAAAAAAAGGCGCCAGCGACTACCTGAACAAGCCGATTCCGCTGGCGGTGCTGCGGGAGCGCGTCGGAACAATGGTCCAGGAAGCGCGCAAGCGGAGACGGTCTTTGGACCTGGAAGACCAGTTGCGGGTCTCCTCCGAGTTCGATGGAATCATCGGGCGCAGCCCGCTGATGCGGCAGATGCTCTCGCGCATCCAGCGCGTGGCGGCGCACTACCGCGCGGTGCTGATCACCGGCGGAACGGGAACGGGCAAGGATCTCGCCGCGCAAGCGCTGCACCGGCTGAGTCCGGCCGCCGCGGACCGGTACGTGGTGCTCAACTGCTCGGCTGTGGTCGAGACGCTGTTTGAAAGCGAGCTGTTCGGCCACGTGAAGGGATCCTTCACCGGGGCGACTTGTGATAAACCCGGCCTGTTCGAGCACGCCGACGGGGGCACGCTGTTTCTGGACGAAATCGGAGACATGCCGCTGGCGACCCAGTCCAAGCTGCTGCGCGTGTTGCAGAACCAGGAAGTCCAGCGCGTGGGAGCACTCAACGCCCGCAAGGTGGATGTGCGTGTGGTCGCGGCCACCAATCACGATTTGCGCGACCTGATCGCCGAAAAGCGCTTCCGCGAGGATCTCTACTACCGGCTTTCGATGGTCGAGATCAACGTTCCCAGGTTGGCCGAGCGCAAAGAGGATCTGCCTTTGCTCCAGCGTCACTTCGTCAACCGGTTCGCAGCCCAGTATCAGAAGGAAATCCGCGGGCTGACGCATCGCGCGCAGATTCGGCTTTCGCAGCATTCCTGGCCGGGCAATGTGCGGGAGTTGGAGAACGTTATCGGGCATGCGGCCATGATGACCATGGGGGACATGATCGACGTGCAGGACCTGCCGGCGTACCTGCGCGCGCATTCCGAAGGCCCTGCTGGCGATGTGCCGCTTGGTTCGGCCGGCATCGGCACGCTTGCGGCCCATGAGCGGAAGCTGTTGGTCGAGGCGCTGGAGCAGGCGGTCGGCAATCAATGCAAGGCCGCGCGCCTTCTGCGCATCGGCCGCGACGCATTGCGCTACAAGCTCAAGAAGCACAACATTGAGTTCGCGGAACGCTCCGCGGCGGCCGAATGACCGGCTGAGATAGCCCCAAGGAATTTGGGCTATACCGCCCAGTGACTCACCGTCGCGATGCGGGCATCCTTCTGCTGACAACGGCTTGAGGATGGCGCGGGTGTTGCACTGCCCTAAGGCATGAGACTCTCGAAACTGGCACTTTTCATTGCTCTCCTTTCACCCGTTCTACTGTCGCCGGCGGCTTACGCTCAACGCGGCGGTGGGCATGCCGGCGGAGGCGCCGTCGGTGGCGGGCGTGTCGGCGGCGGAGGGCGTGTCGCCGGTGGTGGGCGTGTCGGCGGTGGCGCCGTCGGCGGCTTCCGCGGCGGGTATTACGGAGGCTACTACGGTGGCCGTTACTGGGGGCCTAGCATCTACTTTGGAGTGGGCGGCTGGGGTTACCCCTATTATTGGGGCTATCCCTATTATTGGGGCGGCTATCCGTATTACGAACCTTATCCGTATTCCCCGTACCCGTATTATTACTATCCGGCACCGCCCGTGACCCCGCAACCGCAACCGAACCCCTATCCTCCACAGGCTCAGCAGCCTTCGAATCCGCCGCAGGTTCAGGGTCAGCCTGCCCCTCCGCAACAGCCTTCCGATCCGCCTTCGGATCCACCTTCTGATCCGGCACAAATCGGCGGCCCGGCTGTGGAACCGCGGGAATTCGGACTCGGGCAGCTTTTAAGTGATCCCGACGTGCGCCAGCAACTCGGCGTCACCGCCGCCCAAGCGGCGAAGATCCGGCAGCAGGAATCGGACTTCCAGAAGACAGAAATTCGCAACAGGGCGGAGCTTCAGATCAAGCGGATGGATTTGGAAGACCTTCTTTCCGCCGACAAGCCAGACCGCTCTGCGATCGAGAGCAAGCTGCAGGAAATCGGCGCAGCGCAGATCGCGCTCGAAAAATCCGCGATTAATAACTGGCTGACCATGCAGGAGGCGCTCACTCCAGCCCAGTTTCAAAAGCTTGAGCAAATGGTGACAGAGCAGCCCCAATCCTCCGATGGCGATAATGCTGCCTCCGCTGAGATGCAAGCAGGAGGCTGCGGGCGCGGAATGGCTCCAATGGGTAAAACGCCTCCGAAACAATAGGTGAGCTTTTAGGTGCTGTCCCGAGTTCCCGCGCCGCTTCCTGCTCGCGAGGCATTCTGGCGAATCGGAAGAGTGGATTTGCGCAGAGGCGGGATGTTAGGCTAAATCTCGCATGACGGAGCCTGCGCCCACGTTGAAAACTACTCCGCTGAACGCCATCCACCGCGGCATGGGCGCCAAGATGATTGATTTCGGCGGATGGGAGATGCCGGTGCAGTATTCCGGAGTGATTGAGGAGCACCGCGCCGTTCGCGAGCATGTGGGACTATTCGACGTCAGCCACATGGGCGAGCTCGAAGTTCGCGGTCCGGACGCGCTTGCTTTCGTCAACTTTGTCACGACCAACGATGCTTCCAGGCTCATCGATGGCCAGGCGCAGTATTCAGCGTTGCTCTATCCTCACGGCGGCTTCGTCGACGACATTCTAGTGCATCGGATCGCCGGCGATCATTTTTTCCTGTGCGTCAATGCCGCCAATCAAGACAAGGACTACCAGCACATCGCGGCAAACAACCGCTTCAACGCGCGCGTTGAAAACGCCGGGAGCCGTTACGCCCAGTTCGCCGTCCAAGGTCCCAGCGCTCTCAAAACCCTCCAGAAGCTGACACGCGTAGAACTTGCGCCGATCCGTTACTACCACTTCGTGGACGGCGTTCTTGCGGGCGTTCCGGCTCGAATTGCTCGCACCGGTTACACCGGGGAGGACGGTTTCGAGATTTATATTCCTCCCGCCGAGGCCGAGCGGTTGTGGAACGAAATCCTGGATGCCGGCGCTGGACTCGGTATCAAGCCGTGCGGCCTGGGCGCCCGCAACACGCTGCGGCTGGAGGCCGGACTCCCCTTGTACGGACACGAAATTGACGCTGACGTCACGCCCTGGGAAGCCGGTCTTGACTGGATCGTCAAGATCGGCAAAGGCGGCTTCCTCGGGCGCGAAGCTTTGATCCAGCAGAAGGAGAGCGGCGTGCGGCGCAAGCTGATCGGGTTTGAAATGACGGGACGCGGCATCGGGCGCGACGGGAATGAAGTATACGCAGACGGTGCTCTTGCCGGACAGGTAACCAGCGGTGGACCCTCGCCGACTTTGAACAAGAACATCGGATTCTGTTACCTTCCCTTGCCGCTGGCGCAGACAGGCCGGGCAATTCATATAATGGTGCGCGGTGTGCCTATTCCCGCGATCACCGTTCCAACGCCTTTCTTTAACCGCCACAAGGGGCGGTCCTCATGACCTATCCCAAAAACTTTCGCTATACCAAGGAACATGAATGGGTGCGCGCCGAAGGGGACATCGCCACGATTGGCATCACGTTTCACGCGCAAAAAGAGCTCGGCGATATCGTGTACGTGGACTTACCGAAGCCGGGCACGAAGGTAGAGCAGGGCAAAGCCTTGGGCGCAGTGGAGTCGGTGAAGGCCGCGAGCGACCTCTATTCGCCGGTCTCCGGGGAAGTGATCGAAGTGAACGAAACCCTGGCCACTGCTCCCGAAAAGCTGAATGCCGATCCCCACGGCGAAGCCTGGCTGGTCAAGGTGCGGATGTCGGCGCTAGGCGAGACGGCGCAGCTTCTTTCGGCTGAGGAATACGAAGCCTACGCAGGAGCTGAATAACCCGCTTGCGCTACCTGCCGAAGTCGGATTCAGAGCGCCGCCAGATGCTGGACACGCTGGGCCTCGCGCACCTCGAAGATCTGTATGCCCACCTTCCTCGAGAAGCCCTGCTGGATCGTCCGCTGAATCTTCCGCCGGGCAAGAGCGAATACGAGATCGCAGACTACTTTAAAACCCGCGGCGCGGAAAACGCCACCGGCTTCGCCAGCTTTCTGGGAGCGGGCGTCTATTCCCATTACCGTCCGGCCCTGGTGGATGCCGTGGTTTCCCGCGGCGAGTTCCTCACCGCCTACACGCCGTATCAGGCTGAGATTTCGCAGGGCACTTTAACCAGTATTTTCGAGTTTCAAACTATGCTGTGCCAGTTGACCGGCATGGACGCCGCCAACGCCTCGATGTATGACGGTTCTACCGCTCTGCCGGAAGCGGCCTTAATGGCTCGCCGCATTACGGGGCGGAATCGAATCGTGGTAGCGCGCAGCGTGCATCCGGAGAACCGGGAAGTGCTGCGCACCTACACAAGATACGAACGCATCGAAGTCCGTGAGCTCGGCTACGAAACGCAGTCGGGGTGCATTGACGCGACCGATACG
>CAWISY010000271.1:0-29631 GCA_963838455.1 Bryobacterales bacterium | reverse complement strand
GCGCATCAGGTACCCGATCTCGTCGCCCAAGATGTCATCTTCCGGAATCAGCTCCCGCTGCCGGTCGCCGGCCTGCGTGGCCGCGTCCGCGTCCAGCATTTTCTGCAGCGGCTGGTACACGTACTCCGGCATGATGATCGACTCCAGCAGCAGCACCGCCAGCACATAAATGCTGCCCAGCACCAGGAACAGAGTGATCTTGGCTCGGCGCAGCTCCTGTTCGTAAGTGCGCTCCGGCAGGCCCAGGTTAATCGAACCACCCCCTTGGGCGTTTATTCCTTGCAAGGTCGCCGCCCGCTCCAGAATCTGGACCTCGCGCGCATGGGCGTCCTCCAGTTGTTTTTCAAACAGCGGGATCAGCGTGAAATAGGCCGCGCAAGCCAGCACCAGGAAGAAGAGGTTGTGCAGCACCATCAGCTTCGGGCGGACCTTGAGATCGCCGAAGATTCTTGTTATCCTGTAACCGTTCCCGCTAGACAAGAATCATTGCTCCACTTGCGTAAGGCGTCCGGCTGTGATAGAAACGATATTGCCCCCGAAATCGCGCTCGTCTTGGAAATGCCCGCTTCTGGCCGGCCGGGTAGAGCCGCCAGTCCAAGCCGCAGTCATGAGTAACACCGCGGTTCTTCAGAACGAGGTCCATAAATAAAAGATGGCAGCCGTCTTCCCCAAACAGTCCGACTTGATAATGAAGGTTGCTGGTATAGTCATCGGATTGGGCGCCGTGGCGACGGTCTCCGCCTACGCCTACTTCTCCTATCCAACCGTGATCGACACGGGCTACCAGCCTGTCCAGCCCGTGCCTTACAGCCACAAGCTGCATGCCGGGCAACTGGGGCTGGACTGCTACTACTGCCATTCTACGGTGTACAAGGCCGCCTTCGCCGCAGTCCCGGCGACCCAGACCTGCATGAATTGCCACGCCAAGGTCAAGGACACCAGCCCGCGCTTGCAACTGGTGCGCGACAGCTTTGCCGACGGCCAGTCCATTCCCTGGGTGCACATTCACCGCCTTCCCGATTACGTTTATTTTAATCACGAGGTCCACTTAAGCGCGGGCGTTAGCTGCGTCTCCTGTCACGGCCGCATCGATCAGGAGATCGAAGTCCACCAGGAGAAGCCTCTCAACATGGCCTTTTGTCTCGATTGCCACAAGGACCCCGCGCCCAACCTCCGGCCCACGGAACTGGTCACCAAGCTGGACTGGGTTCCGGACCGCGATCCGCGAGAAATCGGAGAAGAAATCATTCGAGAAAAGCATCTTAGCCCGCCGCTGCAATGTTCGGGGTGCCACCGATGAATTTGGTCAACATGACGAGCCTTATCAAGATCAAAGCCAAGGCCCCCGCCGGTCCCAAATACTGGCGTAGCCTGGACCAGCTTTCCGGAACGCCAAAGTTCCGCCAGTGGATGGAGAATGAGTTCCCCACCGAAGCCGGCTCGCTGCTGGATGACAGCTCGCGCCGTACGGTCCTGAAGATGATGGCCGCCAGCTTCGGCCTGGCGGGTTTGACTGCCTGCCGCCGCCCGGTAGAGCACATCTTCCCCATCTCGCACGGGATCGACAATTACGTTCCCGGCGACAAATACCTCTACACGACCGTGATATCGCTGGCCGGACAGAGCGCCGGGCTGGTGGTGGAAACTCACGACGGCCGTCCCACCAAGATTGAAGGCAACCCGCAGCACCCCTTCAGCCAGGGCGCTGCCACGGCGCTGGCTCAGGCGTCGCTTCTGAATCTGTACGATCCGGACCGGTCCTGGAAAGTTCTCGAAGACGGCAAGGATTCAACCTGGGACAAGTTCGAGGCCTTCATCAAGGCTCTGCCGCTGGGCGATGGAGCGGGTTTGCGATTCCTGAGCGAATCCGTCACCTCACCCTCGCTGACGGCCCTGCGTACATCAACGCTGAAGAAATTCCCCAAGGCCAAGTGGGTTGAGTACGAGGCTTTTCAACGCACTGAAGGTCGCCTGGGCGCCACGCTGGCGTTCGGCGAGCCGGTCACGCCCCAAACCAATTTCGACAAGGCCAAGGTCATCCTGGCGCTCGATTCCGATTTTCTGGGCCTGGATTGGCAGACGCCTCTGCCCACCAAGCAGTATTCCTCGCGCCGCCGTGTCGCCAAGGATGAAGATCTGGACAACATGCCGCGCCTGTACTCGGTGGAGAGCCAATTCTCCCTGACCGGCGCGAACGCGGATCACCGCCTGCGCATGCGTGGCTCGGAAATCAGGCGCTTCGCCATTGATGCGGCGGTCGCTTTGGGCGCGATTCCGGGCTTGAATGTTTTGAACGGCGGCGCGGACCGGCGCTCCAAGTTCCTGGCCGCCGTGGTCAAGGATCTGAAGGCGGCGGGCAAGGACGCGCTCGTCATCACTTCGCCGCGCCAGCCAGCCATCGTTCACGCTCTGGCTCTATTGATGAACCAGACGCTGGGTTCACTCGGCAACACCATCGAGGTCCTCAAGGTCACCACCGAAGACCGCGTCGATAGCGGCCCCGCCGCAATAAAAGCGCTGGCTTCTGAAATGGCTGCGGGGCAGGTCTCGGCCCTGGTCATGCTCGGCGGCAATCCGGCGTACACGGCGCCGGCCGACACGCAGTTTGCCGACAACATCAAGAAGGTGGCCAACTCGATTCACCTGGGCGCGGATCCCAATGAGACCGCAGCCGTCTCCAAGTGGCACCTTCCGGAAGCGCATTTCCTCGAAAGCTGGGGCGATGCGAGCGCCAATGGCGTGGCGTCCATTCAGCAACCGATGATCGAGCCGATCTTCGGCGGGCGCACTTCCGCGGAGATCGTCGCGCTGGTAGCCGGCGAAAAAGTCACGCGGGCGCACGACATCGTCAAGAATTATTGGATCGAGCAGTGGAACGGAGGCCAGCCGGAGCCCGCCGCTCCGCCGCCGAACCCAGACGCCCAATTCGTTACCGACCCCAAGATTCAACAGCTTGAGCAGCGCTGGCGCAAATCGCTCAGCGCCGGCATCGTCGACGGAAGTAAGGCGGCGGAGCCGGCCAAGCTCACGGCGGACGCCAAGAAAGTCGCCGCGGCGGTCGCGGCCGACCCGTATCCGGATTACGGCGGGATCGAGCTGGGCTTTGTTCCTAGCTCCCAGGTCTGGGATGGCCGCTACGCCAACAACGGCTGGACGCTGGAAACTCCGGACCCCATGACCAAGCTGGTGTGGGGCAATGCGGCCATGATGAGCTCGGCCACGGCGCACGATCTGAAGATTCCGGACGGCAGCATCGTCACTATCACCCGCGGCGGACGCAAGATCACGGCAGCTACCATCATTCAGCCCGGCCACGCCGATAACTGCATCACCATCGCGCTGGGTTTTGGTCGCGACCATTGCGGCCGGCTGGGCTCGGATGTCGGATTCAACGCCTACCCGCTGCGCACCAGCGACGCGATGTGGTATGCCCCGCGCGTCGAAATCGCCGCCACCGGCGAAACCTTCGTGCATTCGACGACCCAGGAGCGCGGCCTGGCGGAGGAGCAGGGCGACCGGCCTCTGGTCCGCGAAGTGACCGCGGTCGAGTACAAGTCAAATCCCAAGGCGGTCGAGGAGAAGCAGGAGCTGCCCTCGCTGCATTCGGTCTATCCGGAAGTCGCCTACAATCAGGGCTACCAGTGGGGCATGTCGATCGATCTGTCCTCCTGCACCGGGTGCAACGCCTGCGTGGTGGCCTGCCAGGCGGAAAATAATATGCCCGTAGTCGGAAAAGACCAGGTGATCCGAGGACGCGAAATGCACTGGATCCGCCTCGACCGCTATTACACGGGCGACGAGGATGAGCCGCGCGCGGTGGAGCAGCCTCTGCCGTGCATGCAGTGTGAAAACGCCCCCTGCGAAAACGTCTGCCCCGTGGCCGCCACCACGCACAGCCCTGAAGGCTTGAACGACATGGTGTACAACCGCTGCGTCGGCACGCGGTACTGCGCCAACAACTGTCCCTTCAAGGTTCGCCACTTCAACTTCCTGAACTTCCACAAGCACGATCCGGACATCCGCAGCATGGTTCACAATCCGGACGTCACCGTGCGTATGCGCGGCGTCATGGAAAAGTGCACTTACTGCGTGCAGCGCATTCAAGAAACCAAAATCCAGGCCAAGGTGGAAGGCCGGCGCGACCAGATCAAGGACGGCGAGATTGTCACCGCCTGCCAGCAGACCTGTCCGGCCGACGCCATCGTGTTCGGTAATATCAACGACCCCAATTCGCGGGTCTCGAAACTCAAAAAACAGGAGCGCAACTACGCCATGCTGGCGGAGCTCGATATCCGCCCGCGCACCACTTACCTGGCGCGAGTTCGCAATCCTAATCCGGAGTTGGAAGCATGAGCGTAGCAGTCCGGCAAGATCCGGCTCTTATTGAGGTCAATCCGCCGCTGGTTCGGGGCGCCACGGGTTATCACGATCTGACCGAGCAGATCAGCTCGATCGTCGAAGCCCCGGTTCTGAAGACGCCGCTGAAGTATTGGATCACGCTGAGCATTACCGGTTCGGTCACCGTGCTGCTGTTAAGCATGCTGACTTACCTGGCCGTCACCGGCATCGGCGTGTGGGGCAACAACCGGCCCATCGGCTGGGCGTGGGACATCACCAACTTCGTGTTCTGGATCGGTATCGGCCACGCCGGTACTTTGATTTCGGCGATTCTGTTCCTGTTCCGGCAGAAGTGGCGAACGTCGATCAACCGCTCCGCGGAAGCCATGACATTGTTCGCGGTTATGTGCGCGGCCATCTTCCCGCTGTTCCATACCGGCCGTCCGTGGCGCGCCTACTGGCTGTTCCCGATACCGAACACCGATCTCAACATCTGGCAGAACTTCCGCAGCCCGCTGATGTGGGACGTATTCGCGGTCAACACCTACCTGACGGTGTCGCATCCTGTTCTGGTACACCGGCCTGGTTCCGGACGTGGCCACCCTCCGCGATCGCGCCACCAACAAAATCCGGCAGATTGTGTTCGCGATCATGAGCCTGGGCTGGCGCGGGTCGGCGCGGCACTGGCGCCACTATGAAGCCGCCTACCTGATTCTGGCGGGCATCTCCACGCCGCTGGTGCTTTCGGTTCACTCGGTGGTCAGCTTCGACTTCGCCACGTCGGTGATTCCCGGCTGGCACACCACGATTTTCCCGCCGTACTTCGTCGCCGGCGCCATCTTTTCCGGCTTCGCCTGCGTGATGACGCTGCTGCTGATCGCGCGCTGGCTGCTGAATCTGGACAACCTGATCACGATGAAGCACCTGGAGAACATGAACAAGATCATCCTGGCTGACCGGATCGATCGTCGGCTACGCGTATGCGACCGAGTTCTTCATCGCCTGGTACAGCGGAGATGTTTACGAGCAGTTCACCTTCTGGAACCGCGCCTTCGGTCCCTACTGGTGGGCGGCCTGGTCCATGTACACCTGCAACGTGTTTATCCCGCAGTTGTACTGGTTCAAGAAGATGCGCACCAACCTGTGGGTCATGTTCTTCATCAGCATCACCACCAACATCGGCATGTGGTTTGAGCGCTTCGTCATTATCGCCACCAGCCTGACGCGCGACTTCCTGCCCAGCTCCTGGGGTTACTTCCATCCCACCTGGGTGGACATGCTGACCTTCACCGGAACGTTCGGGTTGTTCTTCACGCTGTTCCTGCTGTTCGCGCGTTTCCTGCCGATGATCGCCATTTCCGAAGTCAAGGGTGTGGCCGCGATCGAGCGGCACTCCTTTGCTCCGGAACCGGCCATTGAGGAGGTCCATTAAAATGCCCGGTCCTCAGTTCGACATCGAAAAGATCAAAGACCAGCTCGGCATTGGCGAGGACAAGATCTACGCCGCCATGGGATCGTTTGAGACGCCCGAGGAACTGGTCACGGCCGGGCGCAAGGTGCGCGAGATGGGATATACCAAGCTGGACGCCATGACGCCGTTTCCGGTGCATGGCATCGACGACGCCCTGGGCATTCCGTATTCGAAGCTGGGCTGGATCGTGGTCTGCTTCTCGCTGACCGGCCTTGCCTCGGCGCTGTTTCTGCAGTGGTACACCGGCGGGCTGCAAATGTTCAAGTGGCTGCTCCCGTTCGGACTGAGCCCGTACCCGCTGGTGATCGGCGGAAAGCCTTTGTTCGATTTTTCCTTCTCGATTCCCGTGGATTTCGAGCTGACCATCGCGTTCACCGCGCTGGCGACCTTTTTCGGCATGTGGATCACCAACGGGCTGCCGCGGATGTACCATCCGTCGATGAATTACCGCAGCGCGCATCGCGCCACCGACGACCGTTTTCTGCTGGTCATCGAAGCCAACGATCCGATGTTTGATGCTCAGCGTGCCAGTGAGCATCTAAAAAGCGTGGGCGCGGAGGAAGTGGAGGTGGTCGTAGGATGACGCCCCGCATCATGACCAAGGCGACGACCCAAAAGACCGCGTTCCTTTTGCTGTTGATGCTGGCTGCGGTGTTCGTGTTGGCCGGCTGTTCCAGCATCCAGCGCGATCCTCCGATCCTGGTCTGGTGGGATATGAAGCGCCAGCCCAAGTTCCGCACCGAAGGCGAGACCGGATTGTTCGCCGATGGCCGCAACACGCGGACGCCTCCCGAGGACACCGTGGCGCAAGGCTACTATTTCGACGACACTGCGTACAACACCGGGATGGACGGGGCCAACTATGTAGGCAAGAGTCCGGTCCCGGTGACCGCGGAGCTGCTGCATCAGGGCCAGTACCGCTTCAACACCTATTGCTCCCCTTGCCATGACAAGACCGGCCAGGGCAAGGGTATTGTTCCGGCGCACGCGCCGCAATGGCAGCCGGCCAACCTGACCGACGATCGGGTAGTGGAAATGGCCGACGGCGACATTTTCAACGTGATCACCAATGGCCGCCGCACCATGCCGCCGTACAAATACCAGGTGGTGACCGCGGACCGCTGGGCCATCATCTCCTATGTGCGCGCACTGCAGCGCGCCGCGCATGGAACCGCGGCGGACGTTCCCGAAGCCCAGAAGGCGGCCCTGCAATGATCCAGAGAGCACAGTTGCAATAAACATGAGCGAAACCCATCATCATCCGGCTGACAACTATCAACTCGAGACGCGCCGCTGGTCGGCCGGCCGCAACACCTTGTTCTTGGCGGTGATCATCTCCGTGACCTTGTGCGTCCTGGGCTACACCCAGGATCCGGAGCGGTTCTTCCGCTCTTACCTGGTAGCCTTCGCCTTCACCACTGCCATCGGTCTGGGCGCGTTCTTCTTCGTGATGGCTCTATATATGGCCGGGTCGGCCGCGCAGGTCACGGTGCGCCGCATCATGGAGAACATCATGGTGACGCTGCCGGTGGGCGCGATCCTGTTCCTGCCGCTTCTGTTCGGGCTGAAGTACGTCTACCCGTGGGCTCATGCCGGGGTCGTGCCGGGCCAGGAGGTCCTTAAGACGAGCTACCTCAGCGAGAATTTCTTCACGCTGCGCGCCTACGCTTACTTCCTGGTGTGGTCGATCTGGGTTTTTGCGATCTATCACCAGAGCACCAAGCAGGATTCGCAAAGATCGGTTCGCCAGATGCACGTCATCGCGCGCTGGAGCGCCCCGGGATTGTTCCTGGTGGTGGCGGTGGGAACTCTGGCGGCATATGACTGGCTGATGTCGGTGCAGCCCAGTTGGTATTCGACGATCTTCGGCCTCTACTACCTGGCCGGCGGAGCGCTGGCATTCATGAGCGTGGTGACGCTGGTGTGCCTGGCTTTCCGGCGCGCCGGGATTCTGACCAACTCGATCAACGTCGAGCATTACCACGATCTGGGCAAGTGGCTGTTCGCGACCACGTGCTTTTACACCTATATCGGCTTCGCCCAATACCTGCTGATCTGGTACGCCAATATTCCGGAGGAGACCTCGTTTTACCGGGCCCGGTCCGAAGGGGCGTGGCTGTGGATCAGCCTGGCTCTGCCGTTCCTGCGCTTCTTCATTCCGTTCTTCGTGCTGCTGAGCCGGCCGGCCAAGCGCAACCTGACCATCATCGGGATGGTGGCCGGATACAGCTTAGTGATGGAATTCCTGGATATTTACTGGGTGGTGATGCCGGTGCACTACCCCAACGGCCCGCAGATTCACTGGATCGATTTCGCCTGTTTGGCGGCGACCGTCAGCATCTGCAGCCTGCAATTCTGGAACCGGTTCCGCAAGAACAAAATGGTTCCGGTGGGCGACCTGCGGCTGCAGCAGAGTTTGAATTTCGAGAACGCGTGAGGCCAGCATGAGCGAAGATACCAACCGTGAAAACCGCGAACGCCTCGATGACATCGAGGAGCACGGAATCCGAACCCATCACGAAGCCAGCGAAGGTTTCGATCGCACGGAGCCGGCGGCTCCCTCGGTCTGGGCGTTCACCATCGGCAGCATCGTCATCCTGGTCGTGGTGATTTTCGCCCTGCAGCAGTACTTCTACAAGATCTGGGACGATGCCGTGCAGGACAAGGTGCTGGCCGCTCCCAGCCAGCAACTGCAGGATCTGCGCAATCGCGACGATTATGCTCTGACGCACTACTCCTATCAAGACAAGAGCAAGGGAGTGGTCCGCATTCCGCTCGATCAAGCCGAGCAGGCGGTGTTGCAGGATGCGGCGCAGGGCAAGACCTTCTATCCGGCCAAGCCGACCAAGCCCAAGACGGAAGAAGAGGAAGCGGCGGAGGCCAAGCAGGCGGCGGCCAAGAGCGCCCCAGCAGGAAACACCAACAAAGAATGAAACGCATCCGAAATCTCGCGCTGTTGAGTCTTATTGGCGCCGCCCTGGGAACGGGTGTCGCGTTTGCGGGGTTCGACAGTATCCGTCCGGACGATCCGCAGGTGGGCAAAGGCGGGGATCTTCCGCCGGGCGTCAAACCGGCGATCCTGGACGGCGTCGGCATCGAGGAGCATCTGGGAAAATCGATCAGCCTGAACTATGAGTTCATCGACGAAACCGGGTATCCGGTCTCGCTGCGCAGCTTCTTCAATCAAGGCCGGCCGGTGCTGCTGGACCTGGTGTATTACACCTGCCCGATGCTGTGCAACCTGATTCTGAGCGGACAGGTGGATGCGATGAAGGAGCTGGGCTGGACGCCGGGCAAGGAATACGAAGTCGTCACCATCAGCATCAATCCGGAGGAGACTTTCGATCTGGCGCGGCACAAGAAGGAAACCTATCTGGACGCCTTCGGCAAACCGGCGCCGGGCTGGCATTTTCTGTCCGACGCTCACGGCAACGCCAAGCGCCTGGCCGAAGAAATTGGCTTTCATTACCGCTACGATCCCAAGATTCAGCAGTTCGCGCACGCCTCGGCCATCATGCTGCTGACGCCGGAAGGCAAGATGGCGCGCTATCTCTACGGGATCCACTTTAACCCGCGGGATCTGCGCTTTGCGATTTCGGAGGCGTCGGAAGGGCGCTCCACGCCAACCATCGATAAAGTTTTGCTGTGGTGCTATCACTACGATCCGCAAGCGAACGCCTACGTGCTGTTCGCGCAGAACCTGATGAAGGCGGGCGGGGTGGTGACGCTGCTGATCCTTGGATTTGTTATGTGGCGCTTGTTTAGAGGAGAGAAGCTTCGAGCGGAGCGGTTCCGCGCCTCGCATGCGCGGGGTTGAATTGAGGGGATGAACTAGATGGAGTGGATTACCAGATTGATGCTGCCGCCCCAGGGGTCGGCGTACGCCGGTGAAGTAGACACGGTCTATATGGCCCTGTTCTGGCTGAGCGTGTTCCTGTTTCTGGGAATCGTGATTCCGGCTTTCTACTTCGCCTGGCGCTACCGTTATAAACCTGGGCGCGTGACTCCGCACGTCACGCACAATACAACGCTGGAGATTGTGTGGACGGTGCTGCCGCTGCTGCTCTGCGTCGGCATCTTCTTCTGGGGCTTGAAGGGCTGGATGGAATACGCGGTAGCCCCGGGCGACGCCATGGAAATTCAAATCACGGCGCGAAAGTGGAATTGGGCGTTCGAGTATCCGGACGGCTCGCGCGACGCCGGCACGCTGCACGTGGTGGTCAACAAGCCGGTGCGGCTGATCATGACCAGCGAGGACGTGATCCACGATTTCTTCGTGCCGAGCATGCGCGTCAAGCATGACATCATTCCCGGACGCTATACCGAGGAGTGGTTCACTCCGACGGTGCTCGGGTCCACCAATTTCACCTGCGCCGAATACTGCGGCAAGGGGCATTCCGATATGCACGGAACCCTGATTGTCGAAAGCCAGGCCGATTTCGATAACTACATCGCCACCGGCGGCACCGAGTGGGAGGCTTACAAAACCCACATGGCCGACTGGGGCAAGGTCCAGTGGGAGCGCAAGGGCTGCAACAGTTGCCACACTCTGGACGGGGGCAAAAGTAAGGGTCCGACCTGGAAAGGCATTTGGGGCACGATGGTGAAAATGAGAGACGGATCCAGCGTGCTGGTGGACGAGGCCTACGTCAAAGAGTCCGAGAACCAGCCGCAGGCCAAGATTGTCGAAGGCTTCGAGCCGATCATGCCCACGTTTCAAGGCCTGATCAAGCCGCATGATTTCGAAGGCATCGTGGCGCTGATAAAGTCGCTACAGTAGGAAATTTAGAGGGCAAGCAATGACTCAGTATCAAGTCCAAACGATGGGGGCGAAGGTCGGCGACCTTCCCCGGCCTAAGAAGAACTACCTGAACGAAACTTCGGGGTTCTGGAGCTGGGCCGGCACACTCGACCACAAGCGCATCGGGGTCATGTACCTGGTGGGCATCCTGAGCGCGTTCCTGATGGGCGGCTGCTTCGCGCTGCTGATCCGGCTGACGCTGCTGACGCCGACGCACATGCTGTTCGGGAAGGTGCTGCTGACGGCGGAGCAGTATAACCGCGTGTTCACGCTTGCACGGCGCCATCATGGTGTTCCTGTTCATCATTCCTTCGGTGCCGGCGGCGCTGGGCAACTTCGTGCTGCCGCTGATGCTGGGCGCCAAGGACGTGGCCTTCCCGCGCCTGAACCTGGCCAGCTTCTACCTGTGGGTGACCGGAGCGCTGATGGCGATTCTGGCCATGGTCCTGGGCGCGGTCGACACCGGCTGGACCTTCTATACGCCGTATTCGCACCACCACCGACGGCACCGGTGACGCTGATGGTGGTGCGCGGTCTTCGTGCTCGGGTTCTCGTCGATCTTCACCGGCCTCAACTTCATCGCCACGGTGCATAAGCTGCGCGCGCCGGGCATGGGCTGGTTCGACATGCCGCTGTTCGTGTGGGGCATCTATTCCACCGCGCTCATCCAGGTCCTGGCGACGCCGGTCCTGGGCATCACGCTGGTGCTGCTGATGCTGGAACGCGTCCTTCGGAATCGGCATTTTCGATCCGCGCATCGGCGGCGATCCGGTGCTGTTCCAGCACTTCTTCTGGTTCTACTCGCACCCGGCCGTCTACATCATGATTCTGCCCGGCATGGCGATCATCAGCGAACTGATCCCGACGTTTTCGCACAAGACCATTTTCGGGTACCGCGCCATCGCGTATTCCAGCGTGGCGCTGGCGCTGGTGAGCTTCATCGTGTGGGGTCATCACATGTTCGTGGCCGGCCAGTCGCAGCTTGCCACGGTGATCTTCTCGGCGCTGACGTTCCTGGTCGCGATTCCGTCCGGCATCAAGATGTTCAACTGGCTGTGCACGATGTACGAGGGCAACATTTCGCTGGAAACGCCGATGCTGTACGCCATCGCGTTCCTGGTCCTGTTCGCCATCGGCGGATTGACCGGCATCTTCCTGGGCACGCTTTCGACCGACGTGCACCTGACCGACACCTACTTCGTGGTGGCGCACTTCCACTACGTGATGATGGGCGGAACCGTGATCGCCTTCCTCGGCGGGCTGCATTACTGGTGGCCCAAGATGACCGGGCCGGATGTATTCGGAAAAGATGGGGCGCATCGCCTGCGTGCTATACGTTCATCGGGTTCAACATGACCTTCCTCACCCAGTTCTTCCTGGGCAGCAAGGGCATGCCGCGGCGCTATTACAACTACCTGGACCAGTTCCAGCCGCTGCACGCGTTTTCCACCTTCGGCTCCTGGGTGCTGGGTTTGAGCCTGTTCATGACCGCGGCGTATTTGCTGGCGTCGCTGCGCAAGCCGATGGATGCGCCGGACAATCCGTGGGGCGGGACGACCCTCGAATGGCACTGCTCGTCGCCGCCGATCATGCACAATTTTGAGGAGCAACCGGTGGTGGAGCGTGAACCTTATGACTACCGCCCGGTGAAACAACACGCATGAGCACAACACCAATCGACTTGCACGGAGGGCACGGCGTTCATGACGCCCACGGACACGGCGCCCATGGAAACGGGCACGCCCTGACCGGGCCGGAGGCCGATCCACATTTTCAGCATCACTTCACCACGATGGAGCAGCAGCACGATACCACCAAGCTTGGTATGTGGCTGTTCCTGGCGACCGAAATTCTGCTGTTCGGCGGACTGTTTGTTGGCTTCGGATTGATGCAGCAGCGCTACCCGCGGGAGTTCGTTGAAGCGCATGAGCACCTGACGCGCTGGCAGGGCGCGCTGAACACCATCGTGCTGCTGTTTTCCAGCTTCACCATGGTGATGGCCGTGGATTCGGCCAAGAACAACAAACGGTCCAAGACCGTCGGCTACCTGGCCGTGACCATCGTGTGCGCGTGCGTCTTCCTGGTGGTGAAGTATTTCGAGTATGCGCACAAGTTCGAGGAAGGCTGGCTGCCGGGCAAGTTCTATCACGGCGAGCACGATGCCATTCCGGGCAGCCACGGCTACGCGACCTTCTTCGCCTTCTACTTCATGATGACCGGCCTGCACGGCATCCACATCCTGGCGGGGATCGGACTGCTGAGCTGGATTCTTTTCCGCGCGCGGAACGCGGCGAATTCAATAGCGTGTATTACACGCCGGTCGACCTGGTGGGGCTGTACTGGCACATCGTCGACGTGATCTGGATCTATCTGTTCCCGCTGTTCTATTTGATCCAGTAAAGGTCCCGAGGTTAATTCAATGAGCACTCATAGCGAAGTTCACACACAGGCGGATGCCCACGCCGAGCATGGCCATGGCGGTCCCAAAGCGTACGCGGCCAC
Source organism: Bryobacterales bacterium (assembly GCA_963838455.1). Lineage (GTDB taxonomy): Bacteria > Acidobacteriota > Terriglobia > Bryobacterales > Bryobacteraceae > Palsa-187. Next base: position 16,519 of record CAWISY010000271.1, on the reverse strand, counting down.
GTTGGTGGCGCTGCTGATTCTCACGATCACCACCGTTGGGGCGGCCTACATCGACCTGGGATCGGGCAATGTGGTGGTTGCGCTGTTCATCGCCACCATTAAAGCATCGCTGGTGGCGCTGTTCTTTATGCACCTGCGCTGGGAAAAGCCGGTGAACTCGATTGTCGCGATCGCGGGGTTCATCTTCCTGGGGATCTTCATGATGTTCGACATGATCGATTCCACCAGCCGCAATTACTACTTGCCGCAGAATATTCACCGCACCGAGGTTCCGCTGGCGCCGGGCACGGCTCCGCTGCCGTTGACCGAGATTCTGCCCGACAACACTCCGGGCGCCGAGCCGACGGGCGCCAGTCCGGTTCCGGGCGCTGAAGCTGCTCCGGCCGCTTCGCCCGCTCCGGCGGCTGCTCCTTCGACTAACGCTGCGCCTGCGGCCGAGAAGCAGTAGCTCCCCGGCCGGCGAACGGCCAATTCAAAGAACGCTGAAAGCGCGCTTTCACCCCATCCTCCGTAACCCCCGGGATGGGAGAGGGACTGCGGAACCGCACGCAGCACGGCCCACCTGTACGACCTTTGCGCAGGAGAGCTTTCCAAGGAACAGCCCGCAAAACGGAGCCTGGGTCGCGGCCAGGCCGGCTGCTGCACCTGCGCATTGAGGACCGCGACCGGCCCTTTGCGGGCTAGCGCCAGGTGCCACGCTCGGGTGATCCGGAACCGATGAGCGTTCCGGACTCTTGCCCATAAAGTAAGGGCCGGGCTCGATACGGCGGGGCGGGTGGAATCGCCAACGTGTTCGTCCGCCGGGCAAATATTCCTTTGAAGACCGGGTACAGCTTGATGCTGACCGCGTGGCCGAAGGATGCAGGCGGGCCAGCAACTACCACGCGAGCAAATCCAGCGTGCGGCCGGGGAACAGACTCGGGGCTGCAGTTTGAAAATAGAGCCGCATGTGTTCCGGGCCTGGATCGGCGGTCTTGTCCCATTCACAGCGGACGCAATACGGGTGAGCGTTCGAGGGACCGTGCTCTGGCTGCGTGCGGTGACGCGATGGATCTGCGAAGAACGCGCGTGCGGCCTGATGTTTCTCCGAATTAAACCAAGGATCGAGACTGGCGGGGTCGAAAGTGGCGAAATGCAGGTCCTTGCGGGAAGTGGGTGCGCAGCAGCAGGGGAAGATGCGCGCGCCGGCATCCATGGTGATGCTTTTGTACAGCCACTCGCAGGTGGGGCCGGACGAGGACGGGCCGTTAGACGCCGCGTTCGCGCTCCATATGCGCGCGAAGTCCCGCTCGATGCAATCTTCCTCCAGCTCCCTGGGGAATGGGTTCCAGTTGTCAGAGAGGGCGTCGAAAAGGCCGGGCTGGAAATCGACCCTGACCGGCTGGATGGGAGCGGGGCGAATGGAAGGATCGTCCCAGACGATGTCCCAGGCAGGATCGGCCCGGAACTGGTCGAGGCCGAGCTCACGAGCCTTCTCCCTGGCGGCAGGAATCTCATGCGCGTTGTGCTCAAAAGCCAGGAAGCGCCAGGCGAGAATGGGCGTGCGGTGGCCGAGGCGCCGTCGAGCGGCAACCAGCTTGCGGATGTTATCAAACGCCTGCTCTAGATCGCCCTTTCTGCGAAAGCGCTCGTAAACCGGCTGGGTTGCGCCGTCGATGGAGACCACCATGTAGTCCAGACCTGACTCGACGTACGCTGCGGCGTCAAGCGCGGCAAAGTCATGTTCGTCGAGATGCTGGTATGAAGGAGATAACGCTTGGAAGCGCGGATCAACTGGGGGGTCTCGGGATTGGTCAAGGGCTCGCCATAGTTGCAGAGCGTCACCTGGATAGCCGGTGCGCCATATTGGCGTAGAAACGCGGCAAAGCAGTTTGGGGAGATCAATCCCGCCTTCCAGTCGAACAGCCGGAGTCCCTTGGCGCGCGCCGAGTGCACGCAGCCAGGGCAGGCGAGATTGCAGGCGTTGGAGGTGTCCACGACGAGTCCGGGAGGGTGCGATTGCAGGACTGCATCGCGGGCGAGGAAGTGGCGCCTGGCGAGGCAGAGATTCAGCAGCTTCAGCGTGAGCGCCTTGGCGGCAAGAGCGTCATGGAGGGACCTCCGCACGAGGTCGAACATATGCGGCTTGGCTCGATCCAGCGTCCGGACCGTTTCCTCGAGGCTAGCGGTTGCTGTCTGGGCATGGATTCTGCGCAATAGGGCGCCCAGCCGGTAGCGAAGCCACATCCAGGCTCATTTGCAATCCACCGGCCGCGGAACTACTTTCGAAAACCGCTGTCCTGCTCAGAAGAAACGTGGCGGAACGATACAGGCAGGCGCAAATCAGCGCCGCCCTCCGCCTCCTCCGTGGAAGCCGCCTCCTCCAAAGCCGCCCATGGAGTGCGGGAAGCCGCCGGAGAAACCGCCGCGGTTGAATTCGCCCATGCGCGACTCGCCGAGCGACCGGGATTGCTGGGCACGCTGCAGATCCTGGCTCGGTCGGACGTTCCTGGGAGCGGCGTTGTTGCTGCGCTGCGTCCAATTGTTGTTGTTGCGCTCGTAAACGTTGCCGTCTTTACCGGCGTAGAGGTCGCGACCGCCGGCGGAGGCGGGACGGGCGCTCGCCACGGAAGATCCGAAATTGCGCGCGGCCACGGTATTGCCGCCCCACCGGTTATAAACGTTGACGTTGTTGTTGATTCTTTCGCGGTCGCCGGGGTTCCAGTGCGGGTTCCAATGGTCATTGTAGACGCGACCCATGAAGGGCGAGTCGTGATACCACCAGAAGCCGTTGGGGCGCCAGATCCAGCCGCCCCCGAAGTAGCCGAAGTCGAATCCGAAACCCCAGGTCCAGGGCCATCCATACCAATAGTCGCCCTCCCAGCCGGGATACCACCAGCCCGTGCCGAAGACCACGGTGTCATCCCAGACGTAAGCCCCCAGATATCCGGGCGTGTAGCCGACGTAGACGCTATCGGGAGTGCTGCCGTAATCGTAGATGAAGCGATCGTGATACAGCGGATTGCTGGGAGGGATCGAATAAATTTCGGGAGGGATGGTATCGGCGACTACCCAGGGACCTACCGCCACCGGAGAGGTGAACCAAATACCGTTGTAGGCGCAGTAATAACGGCCGGAGAACAAGAGCACGTCAAACGAAGTGTTGACGGCGTATTGGAGCTGCGTGCCAACGATGGGCTGAAACTGCGGCGCGCCGTCGTAGGTCACGTTGACCTTGGCCTGGTTGCGCTTGACCTCAGCGGTCTGCGGAATCTGGTTGGCGATTACGGCTTCCTTGGCCTGCTCAGTTCCAGGGACCGAGACCAGAACCGCGGCCTTGGGATGCTCCGGCGGAATCTTCGTAAAATCCTTGGGAAGCATGGAGCCCGCAATGGACGCCCAGGGTCCGCTGGTCGACTTGGATTGATACCAGCGGCCGGCGATCAGCACGTAGATCTGCTGCGTTTTGACGTCCCGGAAAACATTGCTGCTGGTGTTGGTGATGTAAGCGAGATTGGTTTTCTCGATGGGCGAGTATTGCGGCGGGCCTTGGGTCTGGATCAGCTCCGCCGGGGTAGTGCTCACGAACACGGAAGCGGGCGGGCCGGTGGGCGGAGGCGTCGCGTCCTTGGAATGATCGTGCGGGTCTTTTTCTTCCGCCGCGATCACCTGACTTCGGATCGCCGCCAGGTCAGACGGGGGATTGGTCGCTTGGGTCCAGGGACCGCTGGTGAGATCGGTCGCGGTCATCCACAGATTTCCGCCGTCCAGGTAGTAGCGCATGGCGGCCGGGTCGAACACGATCAGCGCGGGGGTGTTGATGACGCGCTGATACTTGGATGAGCCCTCGGCGGGCTTGAGCACGGGCATACCGTCGATCAGCACCAGTACGGAAGAGACCTGGCTGAAGATGATGCGCGGCGGATCGGACTTGAGGGCGACATTGGCCTGCGCCTCGGTCTCCGCGCCGGTCATGGCGAGATCCGCCAGGAGGCGGTCGAGCGACACGGTACGTGACCATGTGGCGACAGAATCGCGCACGGCTTGTTCGATGTTGCCCTCGGCCGGCTTGGCTCCGGGGAAACTGGCGCTGGTGACTTTCACGTCGTGCAGCATCACGATGCGCTGCTCCTTCTCGACATCAGTGCGCGCGGTGAGGGTGACGATGCCGAAGGCCTCGGTGGTGGAGGGCGGCCGCGTGGCGGTGACCGCGGCGCGGGCCTGGAGCTGATCCTTCTTCCAACTGTCGACCTGCGGCTGGTAGATCACCAGATGCAAGCCCTGACTGTCGACTTCGCGTGGCCAGGTCTCCATGACAGGAGCCTGGGTGATTTGAGACTGGGTGTTTTGAGAAAAGATCAGCGGCGCGGCAACCAGTGCCACCAGAATACGGCGTGAATTCATAATGTTCCTCTCAAGGGTGAGCATACGCCAGTAAGGCGCTGGGCAGCATTGGTCAAACGGCAGTCGAACCGGGTGGCCTTCTTCGCGATAGCATGGGAGGGAAATCGCGGAAGGATGGTTACAAACGGCATGAAGCGAATCATTGAAATATGTTTGTGTTTAGGATGGGCCGGCTCGCTGTGTTTCGGCGTGGAGGCGGTGACGGCCATTCACGGTACCGTTAGCAAGTTGGATGCCACGGCGAAAACTATCGCCGTGAAGACGAAAGATGGGGCCGAGACTACGGTGCGCTGGGTTTCCAAGACAATCGTGCGCGGCGCCGATGCGGGCGCCAAAGACACCTTCAAGGGGATCAAGGAAGGTTCCGAGGTGGTGGTGCATTACACGGAGAAGGGTTCGGACAAGACCGCGATGGAGGTCGACAAGCTGGGCAAGGACGGCATGAAGGCGACCGACGGGACGGTCACTGCCATCGATCGCGGAAGCAAGACTATCGCGGTGAAGACCGCGGACGGGACGGTGAAGACCTTCAAGCTGGGCGATCAGGCGGCGGTGGATGCGGGCAAAGGTGTCGAAAAGGGGACGGAGAAGGCAGCGCACGTGACGGTGTATTACACCGAGGATGCCGGCAAGCAGATTGTGCATTTCTTCGAAACCCACTAAGCGCCAAGGCTTTTGAATTCCGCTCGCGTGTAGAATATAGAGCACGCGGAAATGCCGGTCCTCGCCTTTTGGAATGTGAACGCGAACGTCTCGCCGAAGATGATCGCGGCGCTCGCGCGGGAGTGGGATGTCGACGTACTCGTCATTGCGGAATGTGGGGTGGAGGCCGAAACTCTCCGGAAGGCTCTAGATGAGCATACAGCTCGGCTGTACTTCTCCGATCACGGAGTGCCGAACCGCTTAACGATTCTTACGAGGTTTCGAACTGGTCCGGCTGCTCTGGTGCGCGATGCTCCCCGGATCGCGATCCGCCACTACCAGATGCCAGTTGGTGAGAGCTTCCTTTTGGTGGCTGTCCATCTCCCCAGCAAGCTCTGGGCAAATTCCGAGGACCAGATCTTCATTGCCTCGGAGCTCTCGCGTGAAATTGAGAAAGCCGAGGCGTGGGTTGGTCACACTCGTACAATTGTGATAGGCGATCTTAATATGAATCCTTTTGAAGCGGGCATCGTTGGAGCCGGAGGGTTACACGGAGTTATGGACCGGAGGGTTGCGGCGTCCGGGTATCGAGTGGTTCGGCAGATCAGACGTCCATTTTTCTACAATCCGATGTGGTCAAAGTTCGGGGACGCGGGTGGGTCTCCCCCAGGCACATATTTTCGCAACGACGGTTTGCACGTGAGCTACTTTTGGCACATGTTCGATCAAGTGCTACTTCGACCTACGTTACTGGGCTCGCTCGATCACGACGGCGTCGATATTGTTACTGAGGTCGGTGGCCAGTCCCTGCTCACCGATCGTGGCCGCCCAGATGATAAGGTGGCGTCCGACCATCTGCCGGTGATCTGCAGGTTGAACGTAATTCAGGAGGGGGAAAATGTCATCGCAAAGTCTTTGGGCTGATCTGGGCGAAGTTGAGAAGGTTCGGACGCCGCGTACGATCTTGCTCGAACAGGCGGAGTTCCTGACTCAGGCGACGGAGGGTTCTCTGGTTGCTGGCGTAGACAATCTGACCCTCCCTGGCAGGGACTTCAGGTACGAGCTCAATGTGTCGGTTCCCGTTCTGAACCACTACAAGCTTGCAATCCTCAGCGTCAGGCACAATATCGATCTGTATCCTATTCAGGTGCAAGCGGAGAGGCCTAGCGTCGATAGGTCCTGCGTGGACGAGGCCGCGTTTCTTGAAACCCTCCGGGCAATCCTTTCATCGTCGGACGTACGCCGGCTGCTGTCCCGTCTTCTAGCCCAGGTGACCTAACCCCTTACTTTGCGATGATGGCAGGGAACGGAACCGCCGCGTGCCGTGCCAGCCCCCGGGTTCCGCTGGGCTACTGAGGTCTGGCGAAGCTGGAGAGTCCGTCGATCATCCACAGATTGGACGAAGCCTTACGGACGCTAAACGCGATGCTCCCGCCATCCGGGCTGAGGGAAAGCCGCAGGGCGGGGGCGAAGCTGGCGGAAGGAACATATTCGGGGCTGAGGGCTCCGATTTTCCGTTGCGAGCCGCCTTCCAGGTCGGCTGAGAAGATTTGGAGAGGCGAATTGCGGACCTCTTCCTCGGGGCTGAGGCAGAAAAGCAGCAATCCGTTGCCCGAGAATGTACACAGCGTATCGGGTGGAAAGGGCAGGTCGCGCTTCTGTTTCCCGTCGGGTGAGATCAGTTTCAATCCGTGATCGGAGTACAGAATCCAATTTCCCGACGGGGACCAAACCGGCAGCATCGCAGCGGTGGGTCCGGGTTGTGAGGGAGGAAGGAAGCGCGTGAGAACTTCAGGCTCGGCGCGCCCGGTGGTCCTGACTTTGTTGAGGGTGCGCTGTCCGTCCGCGAGCTCCATGTAGACGTAGGAGCTGCCGTCCGGGGACCAGGAGCCGGGCTCGGTGGTGGCCTGGTGATTCTCTGCCAGGAGCGGGACGGGCGCGCCTCCGGAGACAGGGGAAATCCACAAGGCGCGTTTCTCCGGATTTCCGCGCTCGGTGCGCCGGTAGATGACGCGGGTAGCGTCGGGCGAGAGAGACGGGCCTATGAGCCAACGGGTGGTATCAGAAGGAAAATCGCGGGTGGTGACGATCGGCTGATCGAGCAGACCCTGCTTGTGGATCCAAATTTCGTACCCGCCGCCCCGGTCGCTGGAGTAGACCAGGACGGGTTGCTTGGCCGACCAGGCGGGCATCTCTTCGGCCCGCTCCGTGGAGAGAAGCGGAGCGACTGCGCCGCTCGAAAGATCCACCGAGACGACATCGAAATCGTTTCTCGTTTCCGCGAACAACAGCTTGTCGCCGTCCGGAGAAACGGAGGGACTGCGCTGATTGCGGGCGCCTCCGGAGATCAGAGAGAATTTGCCGGTTTCCGTGTCGGCGAGGAAAAGCTGGTCCTGGGCAGTATCGTCTGTGCTGGTCGAAACCACGATGCGCCGGCTATCCGGCATCCACGAGAACTGCGGAGGCTCCGCGCCTCCAACGGGCAGGTTCTGAAGAATGCGATGAGGGGGCTTGGAGGCTGTGGCGGGATAGGGCAAGAGCCAGAACTCCTCGCCGGCTCCCCGGTCTCCGACCATGAGGATTTGTCTTCCATTAGGGGAGAATCCGGTCGCGCTGCGGTTGATGGGCGTGCGGGAGGCAAACGGGTCGGGTTCGTATCTCTTAGGCAGCGAACCTGGCGGCGTGCTGATCCAGACGCCATCGCCGTCGTCGCTGCGGTGCAACAGCGCCACGGCTGAGGCGTCGCGGGCGATAGACAGCGCGGAGTCACCGGGCTGCTCAGCCTGAAGCAGTTCCGGAACGCCGCCCAACGGAGAGATAGACCACAACCCTTTCGGACGCAGCGAAGCGTAGAAGACGATCCGGCCGGTGGAGGTCCAGGCCACGGGCGCGACGATGGGCTCCTGAAGCGCGGTGAGTTGGGCGGCCGACGGGGGATCGAAACGGCGGACGAAAATTTGCGAAGAATCCAGCCGCTCAGGGCGACCCACGAAGGCTACGAATTTTCCGTCCGGAGACCAGACCGGATAGTTTTGGCCGCCTGGTTCGACGGAGAACGGCGTGAAGCGCATCAATCCGGAGCTGCCAGGAGAGGGAGAGGAGTTGCCAGGAGGGGGAGAAGCGTGCAGGAAGACGAAGAGGAAGACGAAAGCGCTAAGGGCCACGCCGGCGGCAAACGCAGGGAGAGCAGGTAGGGGGTCGCGGCTCATGGTCGACCTACGCGGATCTCACGGGGGCGAAGCCTTCGCAGGAGGTCTTGGCTCAGTGTATCTCCAAAAGATGGAAGGGGCGACGCGTGCGCACCGCCCGCATGCATAGCCAGATCCCAGGATTTCCCAGCGGGGTTTATTCCCGGACCTTGCGGCGGCGCCGGCCGAGGTAGGCCAGTCCTAGAATGCCCGCGCCCACCAAGGCTACCGTGGCCGGCTCAGGCGTGGGGCTGGAGGTCGTACCGTCCCACCCGATCGCCTCGAGCATGGTGAATTCAGGCGAACTCGTGGTGTAGGCCTCATCCTGTCCCGTGCAGTTGAAGGCGTTTTGGATGTACTGGTCGTTGGCGACGTTACCGGCGCTGGGTCCGCAAGGCGGCCCGAAATCGCCGTAATCGCCGCCCGAATTCTGATTGAAAGCGACAACTGACGTGGCGCCGCCGTCGATCGAAAGATAGGACGTTGCCGAACCCGAGGTAGCGAAGCTGGGCGTACCGGCGGCGGAGTAGCGGAGGAGATCCGTGGCGCCGTATTTATTGCAGAAGAAGCCGGTGGGGTCCCCCGGACATGTGCTTTCGACGGAGTTCAGCGTTGAGCCGCCACCGCCTCCGCCCATGGTTTCGTCGAGTTCATGTTCGAGGCCTCCGATCAGATCGTACTGGCCGCTGGAGGTGGGCTCGCTGAAAGAGAAGCCATCGGAGGAGTTGATGGTAATCGAGATGTCACCCGCCACGCTGCTTCCCGTCAGCATGTTGTAGTCGGCTGCGGTTAACGCCATGGCGTCGGCGCCATTCGAATCGTTCCCCGATGACAGGTTCGCGAGGGCGGTGGAAAGGTTCGTGTTTGAGGGGTTGGCCGTTGAATCGGATTCGAGGTCGCCTACGTAGGTGGAGTAGCTCAACGAATAATATGTTTGGCCGGTTTGCAACAAATAACTGCCCGTTCCCTCTGGTGAGTAGTAGAACGTTACGGGAATCGTGACGCTGTTGGTGAATAGCCCTTCGATATTGCCGAGGGCGGTGTCAATGGCGCCTTCGATCGCCGCGGCATTGGAGTTGGAAGTGATCGAGGTGTCGAACGTCGGGTTGAACAGCACGCTCCCGAACGCAGGCATCGTCGCCAGGAACATCGCTGCAACTGTAAAAGGCAGCCGCAAGGTTTTCATTTTTCGAATCTCCGAATCCTCCGTCGAAACAACGACCACGGACCACCAACCCAGCGTTTGGCTGGGACTCAACCTGGGAAAAAGACCGGGTAGAGCCAAAGCGTACCATAACTCTGGTAATGGTACAACTCTTAGCTTTTTGTCGCTAACTCGCAATAACTTCTTTAAGTAGAATTACTTAGAAGATATACGGCGATTCGCCCAGGAGGGCGTCCAAGCGGGCGGCGAGTTTGCGATGATGGCAGAGAATGGAATCGCTGCATCCTGTGGAAGTGCGCGTGTTGGGCGCGCTGCTCGAAAAAGACCAGACCACGCCGGAATATTATCCGCTGACGGTGAACGCGCTGGTGAACGCGTGCAACCAGAAGTCGAGCCGCGAGCCGGTGGTCAACTACAACGAAGACACCGTGCTGGAGGCGTTAGCTTCACTGCAGCATAAGGGATTGGTGCTGCGGGTCAGCGGAGCCGGGCACCGTGTCGAAAAATACGGGCATCGGCTGGGCGACAAGCTGAACCTCGGGCGGCGTGAGCTGGCGCTGCTGTGCGTACTGATGCTGCGCGGACCGCAGACCGTGGGCGAACTGCGCGGGCGCACCGAGCGGATGCACGAGTTCCTAGACATGGATGAGGTCGAGCACGTGCTGAAGACGCTGGAGGCGCAGGAGCCGGATCCGCTGGTGGCTCCCCTGGCTCGGGGGCGATGGGCGCAACTTCTGGGCGGTCCGTTCGACGACTCCGCGGCGGCGGTTGCGGCTGAACCCTCGCTTGCAAGCCGTTCTGCTTTGGAGGAGCGCATCGAGACGCTGGAGCGCACGGTTGCTGAGTTGCGCCGGGAATTTGAGGATTTAAAGCGTCAGTTCGAGTAGGGGGCTAATTTCCCGGGGGCTTTTCTTCGATGTGGTCGACGACCAGGACCGGGGTGGGAACCTCGCGCGATTGCAGCTTCAGGCCGAGTTGGGTGCGGATAGCTTCGAAGATGGAGATTGCGCCGCTTGGCTCGGTGGCGATGGCGTCGTTGGCCGGCGCGGCCGGCGGGCCGTTTAGGAACGCCGAGGGTGGACTGAAGTTGATGGTGATGTCGCAGCGGCCGTCAATGCCAGTGGCGTCGACGACGGGCGCTCCGGTTCCGGTGCCGGGGAGATTCAGCTCCGCGGCGAACTCGGCGAGGGTGGTGTTCAGGCAGGTGACCAGGCGGGATGCCAGGGGGTTGGCGCTGCGAGGGTCCTTGCCGTCGGGGCCGGGACCTTCCTTGCATCCGGAACGATTGGCGGGGTCAGCTTTGCGGAGTTTCGGCTTTACAGCGATGAGCGCATAGCCTGGCACGGGCCGGTTCTCGGTGTGAACCACGAGCTTGAAGCGATCCTCCAGAAGCGAGCGCAGCATCGTGCGCATGACGCCGATGTCGACCCCGTTCCATACCGGCCCGTTCCAGCCTGTCTCATTCAAGCCCAACGCGGCGTCCTGCTGAGCCGGTGCTTTGGCCAGAATTTGCCAGCAGGTTTCGTCGATGAATTTGGGACTGCGATCTTGGAACCCGATGGCGATGCGATGCGTATCGAAATCGCCTTGCGTTTCCAGGAGCAGGCCTCGCAGGCTCATGTTGATGCGGACGCGGCCTCCGGGTTGGACATCGATGTATCCGCACCGAAGGGCAGCGGGGTCATTGGGATCGTCGGGGCGGATGTCGGCGACTTCGAATTCCAGGTGAGGCTGCGGCGGTGGCGCTAAAGCTGGCTGGGTCACCTTGTCGATGACGACCGCCGGAGTGGGAATTTTGATCAGGCTCAGCTTCAGCCCGAGCTGCTTTTCGAAAGCGTCGAAGAGGGTAAGTTCTTCGCCCGCAGAGGGAGCCGGAAGAAAGACGTTTCGAGGGGACCAGGACAGACTGAAATCCCAGGCGCCGGTGAGGCCGGTGCGATCGAGCACGGGGTGGTTGAGCAAATAGCCGGACGCTTCGCGGATGCCGGGGAGGGCCGAGGCAAAGGCTGCCATGGTCATGTTGGCGCAGGCGAAGGCTACGGGCGGTTGGGGCGCGCCGCGCGGGGCTGAACGGCCGGTGTCCTGCTGGACGCATCCGCTATTTCCGGACCCCTCGGCTTGCTTGAGCTGAAGTTTTTTGCCGGCGGTGATCGCGTAGGCCGGAAGATCTCGCGAGGCGGTGTGGACGGAGAGCTGAAAACGATCTTTCAACAGCGCTTGCAAGACGGCCGTTAGCGTCGCGGGAGTTGTGGTCGCGGTCACGTCGAAACGGCGCGTGTCGACCCAATCCGGTCCGCCCATGACGTTACCGGCGTCGACGCTCCAGGCCGTGTGGATGAGGTCGACCAGGGTGGCGTTGCGCAGCTCAAAGCGTCCGCCGCTGGAGAAGGAGCGGCGCATTTCGGGAATCGAGTCGGGTGGGCTCAAGTGGATGTCGACCGTGACCGGCTGGCCGAAGATTCCGGCAGAGAAGATTCCGGCAGAGAAGAATGCCGCGCAGACGATGGCGCGGGCTCGGCCTGATGGTGAATTCGACACCCGATCCATTATTGCCGACTTCTTGTAACGCGGTGGCGAGGGCGGTTTGAGTAAGATTTAGAGGTGAATTCCCATCCCTCCCAGAAACGCCCTTCCCAGAAGCGCGTGCAGGTTCGCCGCGTGGACCAGTGCGAGACGCTTGACGAACTGATCCGGCACGCGTTTCCGGCCTTCGGCGGGGCCTTCCTGCGCCGCATCTATACGATTTTGGACCGGGCGATCGGTATGGGCTGCCCGATGACGATGGCGGTGTCGGGTCCGGTGACGGTCTCGGGGCAGCACCAGGCATGGCTGATCCCGCTGCTGGAAACCGGATGGATCGCGTATCTGAGCACCACCGATGCGGTGTGTTACCACGATGGGCATCGCAGCCTGAACGCGCATCGCGATCCGGTGTTCGAGGTGCCGATCTGGGGCGATGACGGGGCGCTGCGCGATGACGGCACGATTCGCGTCACGGATATGGCGTTCGACGAAGAGGTGCTGCTGGACCAGGATAAGTTTTTGGCGGCGATGCTGACTCGTCCGGAGTTCCAGAGGCCGATGACGGGGACGGAACTGCGCTACCGGATGGGCGAATTCTACGCGGAACAGGAGCGCGGCAACGGAGTGGAGCCGGGGCTGCTCGCCACCTGCCGCCAGATGGCGATTCCGATTTTTGTCGGCGCGCCGGCCGACGGCAGCGTGTTTCTGAACTCGATGAAGCTGTGGGCGATGAAGCGTGCGGGGTTGGTGGATTCTTACAAATTCGATCTCGACATGCACGCGGAGGTGTTTGAGGCGTGCGCGTATCATCGCTGGGGATTGTTCGAGAGCGAGGCCAAAGCTCTGGCGACGCTGGTTCTGGGCGGGGGCGTCCCCAAAAATTACAATCTGCAGCCGGAGCCGGCGCTGGGGCAGGTGCTTGGCTTGCCGAATGTGCGGGGCTATCATTTCGATGTGCAGATTGTGACGGCTCCGGTGACGGACGGGTCGCTGTCGTCTTGCCCGCCGGCGGAGGCGGTGACCTGGGGCAAGGTCGATAAAGACACCTACCAGCAGTCGACAGAGAGCATGCAGGCGGATTACTCGACGCTGATGCCGTTTATCGTAAAGGCGCTGCTGGACAACCGCGCGCGGTATGAGCGGGAGGCGGCGGAGATCGGCGAGCAGGCGCTGATTGAGAAGGACCCGCGCGCCAAGGGGTATTTGCGCGAGAGAGCCGGGTACCGGTTATTCGAGCGGCGCGAGGAGTTGTGCGAGAGGCTGACCGCCGACGTCCGGGCCAACGGCGCTTGGCTGCGGGAGTCGGTGGAATATCCGCTGGCGGTGAAAAAATAACCCCAAAAAGCTGAGCGAAATCGGCGCTGGCCGCGTCAGAAATACGAAAGGACCGGCTGCTATGCAAGGACCGGTTAATGAGATGCGCATCCTGTGCGGATTGCTGATGGCCGGTGCGGTTTGGGGACAGCCCTCCGAAATGGCCTTCGAAGTGGCTTCCGTGAAACTCTATGTGTCGCCGCCGGGAAAAAGAGCATTCACCTTCTACGGCGCCAACCCCATCCGAATCTCCGGTAACCGCATCACAATACGGCTGGCTCGGGTCTCCGGGTTGGTGGCTGCGGCTTACGGCGTGAAGGATTTCCAGGTCTCAGGAGGGCCGGGGTGGGCGAGTTCCGCGATGTGGGACATCGACGCCAAGGCTCCCGGCGACGGTGAAGTGACGATGGAGCAGGCGCGCGTGATGCTCCAGAACCTGCTGGCCAGCCGCTTTCATGTGAAGCTGCGGCATGAGACCAAGGAGATCCCCGTGTTGCAAAGGGGGTTTATTGGAGCATGACGCGCTCGGCGCTGGCCAGGATCAGCGCGGCCAGGTTCCAGGCCACCAGCACGGCAAACAAAAAGTTCATGCGGCCGAGCAGCCGGTCACGACCGTGGGTCCAGCAATACAGGCCTAGAGCGACGGCCGCGAATTTGACGGCGAGCAGGCCTCCCAGGGGGTGCGGCGCATAGCGCAGAGCCAGGCGGACCAAAGGGTTCCCTTCCTTCACTCCGTTGATCATGAACGCGACGGTAGTCAGAAAATCCAGCACTTGCAGGTAAAAATACTGGAGGAGTTGCTGATTTAAGGAGGCCATCTTCAGGTGTCTGCCTAACCCACTCTAATCGAAACGCCTGACCCGAGTAAATGGGCCCGTTCCCCCACTCCTTGGGACTATCTCATTGAAAAACCGCAGGACTCGACGAATAGTACCATCGGAACCAGTACAGATCCAGCTAAGGTACAGTCCGGTGAAGGAACTGCCGATAGCTCCCCCGTGGCGGGTTTGTACCTGGATTCTCGAACCAGCGCGCTGCGCGCGATGCAGAATGCGGACGGCGGCTGGGGCTATTTCCCCGGCAAGTCGAGCTGGCTGGAGCCGACCATCTACGCAGCTCTGGCGCTGCACGGCCAGCCGGAAGCGGACCGGGCGTGGACTCTGGTCAAGACCTGGCAGAATCCGGATGGCGGATGGAGACCCGCGGCCGCAGTGGAGCTGTCGCACGCGGCGACGGCGCTGAGCGTGACCGCGGCGATCACTCGAGGTCAGGGCCTGTACTTTGGCCCTCCTTCGTCGAAGAGCCTGCGTTCCAGGTAGAACTCCGCGCCGCTGCTCGATGGAGCCCTTGATCCGCCTGGTCCTCTTGGTTTCCGGGAGAGCGGCGAAGGCAGCGAGAGCCTCCCAGCAGTCGAGCGTCCCCTTCCTGGGGTCCCAGCAGTGCCAGCCACCGTCCTCCTTCTGGTCCTCCAGGAGGCGTTCGAAGAGTTTCCAGACCCGGGGGTCGTCCGCGTAGCCGAAGCGAGTCATCATCCGGGCGGCGTTCCCGACTATGCAGACCTCCTCCCCGGAGATGTCCTTCTCCCCTTCCCCAAGCCACTCCTCGAAGAAGAGGTCCGCGGTCTTCTTGACGTGAGGGTCCTCCCTGGTCAGCCCAAGGTCGGAGAGAACGAGCGACATCCAGTTTGTTGCCGTGTACTTCGGCCTGTAGAGCGACTTGCGCGACTCCCAGTACCCCCCGGGCTTTTGCTTCGACAGGATGCTGCGCGCCCATCCCTTCGTCGGAATCTCGGCGCGGCGCTCGCTCGGCCCGCGGGTCGCCCGCACCGACCCCGTGGAGGTCCAGCAGGGCGCGATACCGGACAGCCGGCTGTCCCTCTTCGAGAAGCCAGTCGTCGACCGACCAAGGAGCCTTCGTCAACAGCTTCGTCTCCAACGACACCGACGAGATGATGGCTCGCTCATATCAATGCAGCCAACACGACGGCCATGATGCCGGTCAGAAATATCCCATCGAACGTCCCGGCACCGCCTATACTTTCCATCTCCGCTCCGGAATGGTCTGCGTGGCGGAGGTTCGTGAGGTCGGCGCCGATCAGGCACCCGAGCGTCCCGCAGATGTAGGCGACCACCGCGGGCTGGCCGGGCATCACTACGTACGCTACTACCACAGCGAACAGGGGCGGAAGAAACGCGGGGGTGACGATGCCCACCCCGTCAATCTTCCTCGCAACGAGATGGATCAGGACCGATGTGATCACTGTTCCCACGAGGGCGGCCAGCAGGAGCGAGAGAGGGTGGGTCGCCAACAGGTAGATCGAGACGAGCACAGGAATTATGCCTCCGCCGAGGTTGACGGCTATGGTGGTCGAGACCATCCTCACCACCCTCCTCGGTATCCTGTAGGTCATCCAGAACGCCCTCACCTCCTGAACTACGACCATGGGCACGGACGCCTTGACGCTGTAGAGGGGAATGTCGACGGCGCTTCCCAGCAGCGTGGCGGTCAGTATGAGCGCGAATTCAAGCGGGGTGAACCCGATCCTCTCGAACGCGAATTCGCTGACCCCCAGGAAGAGGAGGACCACGGCTGCCGTGAGGAGCAACGCGAGCAGGATGAGGAGGGGGCTTCTGTGGTGGCTGCGGTGCACCCAGACAGCGGGGTATTCGTCCTCGCTCATGAACAGTGTCACCCGGGTTCGCGTGCAATTAGTCCTTTTCCTGTGCCTCCGTCTCCGGGCCGTATCGAGGAGAAGGTGCAAAGGTTCTTGTGAGGGGAACGGCATACGGATAGGTCGTCCATGAGTCGGGCCTCTCGGCTCTTCCAGCCCATCAACCGGTTTATGCAGCAGAACTACCTCGGGAAGTGGACGCTGGTCGGCGTGCTCATCGGCACGATTGCTGGCCTGGGAGCCGTCGCCTTCTACTACGGAATCCTGCTCGTAACCCGCCTGATGCTCGGCGGAATCACCGGATTCTACCCTCCCAGCCCTTCGGGCGAGGCCGCGCTGGCCGCGAGCGTCCACCCCGATTTTCTGCTCGTGCCTCTCTCGACCATCTTGGGGGCTATCATAGCCGGCCTCATCGTCTACTCTTTTGCGCCGGAGGCCGAGGGCCACGGGACCGACGAGGCGATAGCTGCGTTCCACAGGAAGGACGGCAAAATCAGGCGCCGCATCCCCCTCGTGAAGGCGGTGGCGTCGACCTTCACCCTAGGCTCGGGGGGAAGCGGAGGCAGGGAGGGACCGACCGCGCTCATAGGAGCCGGCTTCGGGTCCTTCATCGCCGACGCTCTGAAGCTCTCG
>CAWISY010000270.1:0-54922 GCA_963838455.1 Bryobacterales bacterium | reverse complement strand
GAGGTTGGTTTCATCTTCTTTGATGCGCACCTGATCGATGCCTTCGATCGCGCCCCAGAAGCGGCGGAATTCCTCCACTTCGTGAGCGTTGCCCTCCATCCGGACCATCTGCACGACGACTTGCATTTTGGATCGGCGCTGGTGTTTCATGCGGGCAAACCGCACGAAATTGTCCCGCACTTTTTCAAAGTGCGCGCCCTTGCGATAGTGCTCGAAAGTCTCCTTGGAAGCGCCGTCGAAGCTGAGGGTGATGTGCTCGAGCCGGGTGTCGAGCAGCTTGCCGCGCTTCTTCTCGTCAAGGAACGTCCCGTTCGTGGAAAGCAGCGTGGAGATGCCGTGACGTTCGCAATATTCGATCCGGTCAAAGATCTTGCGGTCCATGAACGGCTCGCCCAGGCCGATCAACATCATGTGCTCGCCGGTATGGGCCGCGCCCTGGACCAGCTTTTCGAACACCTAATCGGCCATGTCCTCTTTGGGCTGCTTGTGCGTTTCGCGGGGGCACATGGGGCAATAGAGATTGCATTTCGCCGTGGTCTCGACGATTACTCCACCGGCAGCGCGGGCACACGGTCGCGCCCGCAGGTAGCTCCACAGGAGTTTTGCCCGATTCCAGGCGCGCATGAAGTTTTTTTATCTTCTCATCTTTTTTTTTTTTTTTTTTTTTTTTTTTTTTTTTTTTTTTTTTTTTTTTTTTTTTTTTTTTTTTTTTTTTTGAGGGTCGAAAGCGAAGCGCCGATCAGCGGACGGAAACGGCGATGAAGATCACGATCACCGGAGCGACCGTAGGATTGGTGGGCGGCGCGTCATCGAACAGTTGCGCGAGCACGAATTTCGACGCGGTGTCGGGGGATGTGACGGGGATCTTACGGCCAGATTGGATCGGTTCGCGGAGTGTGACGCGGTGGTGCATCTGGCGGGCGAGCCGGTGGCGCAGCGCTGGACCGCAAGAACGCCCCGCGAGCGCAAGATCCGGTCAAAAGCCGCTTGACGGCACGCGCAAGCCATGGTTGCCGCGCTGAAGGCAAATCCTCCGGCGACGTAGGCATTAGCGCCTCTGGCGATCGGCTATTATGGGCCGCGCGGCGACGAAATACTCACCGAAACATCGGCACCCGGAAATGACTTGGTCGGACAGATTCCTTGCGGAGGGTTGGGAACGCGAAGCGCTCGGGGCGGAAAAGTTCGGCGTGCGGGTGGTGAGGTTGCGCATCGCGATGGTGCTCGGACGCGGCGGAGGGGCGCTTTAGAAAATGCTGCCGCCGTTCCAGCTGGGAATCGGCGGCCGCATCGAGCCAGCGGGAAGCAGTGGATGAGCTGGATTCATCTCGACGACCTGGTTTCCCCCTGATTGAATTCAGCCAGCTCAAAATCCGTCGCTCAACGGCGCGGTGAACGCGTCGGCTCCCCGCGCCAGTGACCAACGCCGAATTTACCCCCGGCGAACTGGCGGGCGCGCTCCATCGCCCGGCGATCTTACGAGTTCCCGAAATCGCACTCAGGTTGTTGTTCGGCGAAATGGCCGAGGTGATTCTGGCAAGCCAGCGCGTCGCGCCCGAAGCGGCCGTCGCCGCCCGTTTCCAGTTCCGCTACCCCGAGATCGGCGCCGCGCTATGCCGATTTTCTGTTAAAGCAGATCACGGTTTCTTGGACGACGCCGCCGGGTTCGGCTCCCACAACACTTCGGGGCATGCAAAATATGGTTCGACCATCGGCTCCAGACGAACATCGCATCGCTCAATCGATTCAAATATTGAATGGCCTCGGCGGGAACCTCCTCGCGCCGGGCCAGCCACCAGGAACTTTCCGCGCGGCGGCAGATCGTCCGGCAGGCGTGCAGCTCCGCATTCAAGCGCGTCCCTCCGGCAGCACGAAGCTGCGCAGCGGCTGCAGCTCCGCGTTATCAGGTCGATCTCGTGCTCCAGTTGCGCCATTTCGGCGGGGGTGACGCGGGCCTGCTTGGGATGCACGTCTTCCGGCCGGGTCGCCAGAATTAAGCCGAGATTGAACAGCTCATGCTGCACGCGTTTCAGAATCGCCGCCAGCTCATGCAGGCGCGGCTCGCCGGATTCGGCGCAGGAGGGGTGACTCACCGGCCAGTCCAACGAAGGCGTTCAGCTCATCCACTTCGCCAAAAGCGTCGATGCGCGGATCGTCCTTCGGCACCCTCTGCCCGCCCACCAGGCTGGTCTCGCCCTTATCGCCGCCGCGCGTGTAGATCCGATTCAGCGCCAGCCTGGGTTCATTTTAAATGTGCTCATTGAAGGTTTTCTCTTCCCGTCCTTATGTACACTTTAATGCTACCATAAGTAACATTCTGACCCACCCGTCGTTGCTTTCCTGGATCATTCTCTTACTGGCCGCTCTGCTGGGCGGAGGCAGCCAACGCGCTCGCGGGCGGAGGCATGTTTCTGGTGTTCCCCTCCTTGCTGCTTGCCGGAGTTGCGCCCATCCCCGCGAACGCCACCGCGACCTTCGTGCTGAATCCCGCCGGCTATTCCTCCACCCTGGGTTTACCGCGACCGGCTCGCGCCGAAGGCTGGCGCTTTCAAGGCTCGCTGATTGTGGCTGCGATGCTCGGCGCGGGCGTCGGCAGCGAACTACTCCTGCACACCTCCGAGCAGGGCTTCGAGCGCCTGGTCCCCTACCTCATGCTGGCCGCCGCGCTCATCTTCAGCCTCTCGAACAAAATTAAAAGAATGGCACAAGCCCACTCCGCGGACCACACCAATCTCACCGTGCTCGCGTCGGGGCAGTTCTTCATTGCGATTTACGGCGGCTATTTCGGAGCGGGCATGGGCGTCTTGATCCTGGTGCTCTACACCGTCGCCGCGAAGATGGACGTGCACCAGGCCAGCGGCCTGCGTATCCTGTGCGGATCGCTCACCAACACCGTCGCGACCATCATCTTCATCGTCAAGGGAATCATCCTGTGGCAGGCCGCCATCCCGATGACTTTGATCTCGATCGTGGGCGGATATTTCGGCGCGAAGCTGGTCAAGCGCCTCGATCCCGAGCGAGCGCGCCTGGCCATCCTGATTTACGCCTGGACCGTCACGCTATGGCTGCTCGGCCGCTCATTCCTGCGCTAGTCTGGAGCGAAAGGGGGTTCGCCCCAATGCGCGCAGGACTACTGCTGGCTCTGCTGGCATCGCGATGCTTCGGTCAGGACGTCGGCCCAGACGCCGCGGCGTGGCTCGCCCGCATGCAGGAAGCCGAAAAGGCGAACCCCGAACGCGCCACTCTCTACACCTACACCGAACTCACGTCGCACTTTGAGCTCGAAAGAACGGCCAGAGAATTCAACGCCAGGAAAAATGCGGTCATGACGCTGGAGGGCGAGCCCTACCGTAAGCTGGTCGCCCGGAACGAACAGCCTCTTAGCGCGAAGGAAGCGGCGAAGGAAGACAAGAAACTCGCCCAAACCGCCGCGGAACGCAAAAAGAAGCACAATGGAGTCTTCAGTAAGACGTACTCCTACGGCTGGGGCCAGGACGAGCCGAAAAGACTCTTCGATGGCACCCTGGCTGAGGCGGTCGAGATTCCGGGCACACGACCGAGGCGGTGGAATGTGTCCCCAAGGCGAACTACACTCCGGCCAATAAGCATGAGCGGGAGACCATGAACTTCAAGCAGAAATTCGGATTGACCGCTCGATGGATTTCCGGTGCGGACATCCGTCGGTGGTTGGAATGATATTGCCGTGAAGCCGGCACCGTCATCACCGAAGAATCCCAGAAGATCAGCGGTGATGCTGGCCCGCCGTATCCAGGGATTCCACATTTAAATTGCAGATCGACAAAATGGTCAACATATCCGGCTACGATGAGATGCGGGGTTCGAATTTCAAGAAGTTCGACGCCAAAAGCTCGATCGTCGTTTTTTCTAACCGAGCCCATCCAAACTGAGCCGCGACCAGAGGGAGCGGAGGTTGTCCTCTTACCTGGCCCGACGACCCTCCTTCAACAGCGCGTTCACCTCATCCAGGCTGATCCGGCTGAAATTGCCCGGGACCGAATGCTTCAGGCAACTGAGTGCCGTGGCGAACTCCAGCGCCTCCTGCTTTGAGCCGAGATGCATCAGCCCGTAAATCAGCCCCGCGGAAAAGCTGTCCCCTCCGCCGACGCGATCCACAATGTGCGTGATGTCATAGGCGCGGCTGGTCAGGAAATCTTTGCGATCGTTCCAGCACGCCGACCATCCGTTATGCGACGTGTTCCTCTATTCGCGCAGCGTAATGGCGATCCCGCGCAGGTTGCCGTTCGCCTCCAGCATCGCCTGGTCTGCCGCTCATACCGCCCGGATCCAGCTTCCCGGAGATCACATCCACCTCCGCGCGAATCCCCAACGCGGTCTGCACGTCCTCTTCATTCGCAATGACAAAGTCGGTAAGCTCAACCAGCGCCGGCATCACCTCCGCGGCCGTCTTGCCCCACTTCCACAAATTCTTTCGGTAGTTCAAGTCGCAGGAGACGGTCGCGCCGGCTGCTCGCGCCGCACGCGCGCTTTCGAGCGACAGCTCTGCGGCAGTCGCGCTGATGGCCGGCGTGATCCCGGTAATGTGAAACCACGTAGCGCCTTCCAACACCTGCTTCCATGGGATCGCTCCTGGCCCCGCGATCGCAATCGAGCTTCCCTCGCGATCGTAAACCACCTTCGACGGGCGCTGGCTCGCTCCAGCCTCCAGAAAATAAATCCCCATGCGCCCCTTGCCGCGCACGATGTGTGAGGTATCGACCCCCGCGCGGCGCAGCTCCCCCACAGCCGCATCCGCAATGGGATGCTTCTCCGGCAGCACGGTCACGTACGCGGCCTCCTCGCCGAGGCCTGCGAGTGCAACCGCCACGTTAGCCTCGCCCCCTCCGAACGTTGCGACGAATTGCGGCGATTGCAGGAATCGCTCAAAACCCGGCGGGGCGAGTCTCAGCATGATCTCGCCGAAGGTGACCACCCGTCCCATTAAGACGCCCGAGCCTCGCGAATCGCTTCAATGAACCGCCGCGCCAGCGTCGTGATCCCGGCATAATCGCCGGTCTTCGCGCCCGCAATCAAGTTTCCGCCCACGCCCAGCGCGCACGCTCCCGCCTTGATCCATGTCGCCGCGTTCTCGATACTCACGCCGCCGGTTGGCATCAGCGAGGCCTGCGGCAGCGGAGCCTTCACGGTTTTGACGAACTCGGGGCCCAGCACCTCCCCTGGAAAAACTTTGATGATGTCCGCACCGCACTCCATCGCTTCGATCACATCGCGCACGTTGTCGGCTCCCGGCATGTAGGGGACCTGATAGCGGTTGGCGAGCCTCGCCGTCTCCGGATTCAGCGCCGGGCTCACTAGAAACTGCGCGCCCGCCAAAATCGCCACGCGAGCCGTCTCCGGATCCAGCACTGTCCCGGCGCCGACAATCATCTCCTCCGGCTGGTAACGGCGGACCAACTCCGAAATAACAGCGGCCGCCCTGGGAACGGTGAAGGTGATCTCCAGCGCGGCGACTCCGCCCTCGGCGCACGCCTCTGCAATGCGAGCCGCCTGATCCGGCGAATCGGTTCGCACAATCGCCACGAGCCCCGAATCCAAGACCCGCTTCAACACTCTAAGCTTCAGCATTGTTATCTAACATACGCGACACCACCACACCCGTCGCAATCACTACCACACAACCGACGACGTTGTACCAGAGGAAGGAAATTCTCGTGAACAGGAACGCGGCAAAGATCGCGGCCTCGCCTGCGATCACGCCCCAGAATGCTCCGTTCGGCCCCACCTTCTTGAAGAAGAACGCCAGCACGAAAACGCCCAGCATCCCTCCGTAGAACAGCGAGCCCACGATGTTCACTGCCTCAATCAGGGCTCCGAAGTCGCGCCCGAACTGCGCGAATCCCACCGCGTAAATTCCCCAGAACAGCGTCGCCCACTCCGAGGCGGTCAGGTAGTGATGATCCGAAGCGTCCCTCCGGATGTGCCGCTGGTATATGTCGATCACCGTCACCGCGGCGAGCGAGTTGATCTCTCCCGAGGTTGATGACATCGCCGCCGTGAAGATCACCGCGATGATCAGCCCCACCACGCCCACCGGCAAGTACGTGGTCACGAACGACAGGAAGATGTAGTTGGTGTCGTGGAAATCCTTGCTCACCACTGCTCGCCCGCGGCGTGCGCGTCGTTCAGCTCGGCTTGCGCGGCGCTGAACTGGCGCCGGCTCTCTTCCTCGCCCGCGGCCGAGGCGGCGTGCTGCGCGCTCAAGATAATCCTGCGCGGCTTGTTTGCGCTGCTCGAACGCCTGGTCGTAGCGCTGCTCCACCGCCGGAAAACGAGGATCGGTCCGCATGCGCTTCATCTCCACCGGCTGGAACAGCAGCGGCGGCTTCACGAAAATAAACAACACGAACACCATCGCGCCGATGAACAGGATGAAGAACTGCATCGGGATCTTCGCCATGGCGTTGAACAGCAGGCTCAGCCGGCTCTGCGCGATCGACTTGCCGGTGAGATACCGCTGCACCTGGCTCTGATCGCAGCCGAAATAGGCCAGCGCCAGGAACATCCCGCCGATCAGGCCGCTCCACAGGTTGTAGCGGTCGTTCCAGTCGAAGTGCAGGGTCACCGCGTTGAGCCTCCCCGCCGCCCGGCAAGCGAG
The DNA here is from genome assembly GCA_963838455.1 of Bryobacterales bacterium. GTDB lineage: Bacteria > Acidobacteriota > Terriglobia > Bryobacterales > Bryobacteraceae > Palsa-187. The sequence continues at coordinate 48,288 of CAWISY010000270.1, read as the reverse complement.
ACCGCGTCGGCCAGAACATTCGGCCGGCAGCAGATGGACCGCCATGAACAGCGCCAGCACCAGCGCGCAGGAGATCAGCAGCATCTGCTGCACGTCGGCCCACGTGACCGCCTTGTTGCCGCCGAGCGCCGTGTAGGTGACGATCAGCACGCCCATCAGCACCGTGGTCACGCGGTCCGGCCATCCCAGAATCACCGACAGCACCACCGACGGCGCATACAGCGACAACCCGCGGCCAGCCCCCGCTGAATCAGGAAAATCGCGCTCACCAGCGCGCGAGTCTTCACGTCGAACCGCTGCTCCAGGTATTCGTAGGCCGTGTATACCGTTGGCGCGGTGAAAAATAGGAACCGCGGTGGCGGAAGGACCACCATCGCCAGCGGCAACCCGAAGTAGAACTGCACGAAGCGCATTCCGTCGGTGTAGCTCTGGCCGGTGGTGGAGATGAAGGTGACCGCGCTGGCCTGCGTAGCCATGATGGAGAGCCCCATCGCATACCAGGGCATCGTTCGGCCGGCCAGTAGATAGCTGCTGACGGTGTTGCTGCCGCGCCCGGTACAGGCCGTAGCCGACGATGAACGCCAGCCACGCGAACATCACCAGCCAGTCGAGGGGCTTCATGGGGCGTACACCGGCGGCAGGCATCTCACTTAAACCAAGCCGCACAACGGAGCCTGCCCGCGGGGCTTCGGGACGGAATTCATGTCGGGGGCCGCGGGCGGCCCTGTGCGGCTTGTCAGACGGCAATCATAAAGGATATCGTTAATCCGATGCTCTTCGCCGCCCTGATTGACTACACTACGGACGTTTCCAAGATCGCCGAACACCGCCCCGCCCACCGCGCCTACTTGAAGTTGCTGCTCGACTCCAACCGCCTCGCCATCAGCGGACCATTCATGGACGACCGCGGCGGTCTCCTGGTCTACTCCGCCGAAACTCTGGAAGAAACCGAATCCATCATCCGCAACGACCCCTTCACCCAGGCCGGCGTTTTCGTCTCCTGGACCATCCGCCCGTGGAGGGTCGTGATGTCGAACCCGGGCTTGATTCCATCCTGAGGTCCCGAACAAGGCTCGGACGCGAGTAGAAACCTGCGCGCCGGCGTGTAATCCTGTATTGTTAGGCGGGCAAATCCCACATGGCAAGCATCTCGAACGCAGCAGTCCTTGACGACGAATCCCAGACCGACACGGATATTTATGAACAAACCGATGGTTCGGCGGAAACTGAGGACGATCTAACAGGGGTCACGCCGAAGTCTCTGAGCACCGCAGTCGTTTGGGGGACCGACTGGACGGCCGCGACTGTGGTCGACCAGTTAGCTCGCGGAACGATCGCCTTGGACCCTGCCTTTCAGCGCCGCGACGCGTGGACCGACGAGAGGAAGAGTCGTTTTATAGAGTCCCTAATGCTCGGGTTGCCCATCCCGCAACTCGTACTCGCGGAGAACAAAAAAGCCAAAGGCCGGTTTATCGTCATCGACGGAAAGCAGCGGCTTTTAAGCCTCTCAAAGTTTACGGGAGTCGGGATTTCTCAGGACCAGCAGCCGCTTGTTTTGACCGGCCTGAAGATCAGGACTGACCTCAACAAGACAACCTACGCCAAAATGAAGGAGCAGACAAAATATGAGGCTCTGATCTCTGAATTCGAAAACCAGGCGATCAGGACCATCGTGATCCGGGGTTGGGATAACGAGGAAGTACTCTACACTATCTTCCACCGCCTCAACACGGGAAGTGTTCCTCTTTCAACGCAGGAGCTTTGCCCAACATCGCACCCAGGCCCTTTCCTTAGCTTCGCTGCTCGCTTCTCAGAGGAGAGTCAACCCTTGACATTCTGTGCTCGGGCTCGCAAAGCCGGACTTTAGAATGCGGGATGTAGAGCTCGTTGTGCGATTCTTCGCCTTTCGTCTCCGCTTAGCGGAAGATCGCGGAAAACTCAAAGAGGTTCCTGGATGACACCTGTGATCAGTTGAACTTGAGGTGGTCTCAAGATGAGCTTGATCTGCGCGAGGTCGCGGCTGAGATGGACGAGGCCGTCCAGACCGGCGCTGAGAATCTTCACCGGCCCGAAATCGTGTTCCGAAACCGGGAATGGCGGACCGTTCGAAAAGCAGCTCAATCGCGCGGTCTTCGACGTGGTCGCGTACTCGTTCGCCGAACCCTCGATTCGCTCCGCCGCTCTCAAGTCCAGGCCCGACGCGCCGCAGGCGTTCAAGCGGGCCTGCGAGGACGACGGATTCCGTAATGCAATTGAATCCACAACCAAAAGCAAGTCGGCGGTGCGGATGAGGTTTTCTAAACGGTTTGAATTGTTATCAAAAGCCGTCGGCAAGAAGCTGCATGTTGCGCTGCCCCTGGAGTAGCATGAATGCCACATGGATCGGCGCGGTACAAAGCCCGCACCGTCGACTCGGTGAGCTCCGCAGAACCTGCTCACGTTTCTGCCGGAGCCGCCAGCTTCCAAGCTTTCCTATACCAACCAGGAACTTGATGCGACGCGAGCGTATATAGTACTTGCACACGCCGAGATCGAGGCATTCTGCGAGGACCTCGTCGCCCAGAAGGCCCAAGGAGTCTGGGCCTTTTTTGACTGCCTCCCGCGCAGTTCGCCCGACCCTCCGAAGAACATCGCCTACTACGTTGGCAGGAAGCCGCGGGTCTTGGAGCGAGGTGACCGCTCCCCCGGCGCGGATCGTGGGAAAAAGCTTTCTATTCACATCACGAAGCAATGAGAACGAACCTATGACTTGAAGCGCACTAACCTGGAAAAGACGCAGCACCTATTGGCCTTGTCGAAGCGGACTTCGATCCAACATGGGTGGCTCAAATGGACTCCTTGGAATTGCGCGAGGCGGCTGGTTGCACAACACGATTCGAGCGCTAACTAAACCCTCCCGACCCACTCTTAGAGAAGCAGACAGTCAACCACCTTCTGAAGGGTCTTCTTGACCTGGACCGAAAGGTAGCCTGCTTTCGGCGAAAGCGTGGTCCCTCCCCTGAGACGGCGGGTGTCGGCTCTAACTCGTCTCTGAGTTGACCGCCGCGCCTTCTCCATTCAAGCTCCCCTGCGCCGGCGGTGCGTCGGGGTGCGGGCGGACTGTGTTCGCGCTGCATGTTGTGACTTTGTGTTCATCCGGCGCTCGCCATTCAAGTCGCGCTCCAGCCTCCGCAGCGCCATAACCGACCACGTCGCGATGATGCAGGCGGGAGCCGAGCTCGGTCCACTCGCTCAGCTTCAGCCAGATTTCATGCAGCAGGTCGACGTCCTCCGGCCACAGGCGCGGCGGATGCGGACCCAGGTTCACGTAGGTCGACGGCCGGTCCGGGCTGATGACTTCGAGCGAGAATGGATGCCGCGGCTCCGGCAGGCGCTCCCACGCCAGGCCGATGCGGCGCGCCAGTTCCTCGGACGCCATGCGCGCGCTAACGCCGTCACCAGGCGCGAAGCGCGCAGGCTGTTGGCGCGCCTGCGCCAGGGCGTCAAACGGATTCACCGCCGGCACCACCAGCAGCTCCACCGGCTTGCCTTCTTTTTCCGCCATCTCCACCACGTGGCTGAACAGTTCTCTTCTCGTAATCGCTGAAGATCTGGTCTTCGGACAGCTCGTATTCGCCGGCGCCGGTCGAGATCTGACGCACGGTCATCACCACGATGTCGTGCCGCCGCATGTTGGTCTTTTCGAGCACGCTTTTCAGATGCTCCATGCGATGGTAATCGCGCACCGCCACCAGCACGCAGCCCGGGCCGCGCGTGAGCCTGGAGCCGTCGATATCTGCGCCTGGTGATCCAGATTGAACTGCTCCAGCTCCTTTGTCTCGTCCTGTCTTTCGGCGCAGTTGATTCGTTCGGAAATGGTGAACATGAGGAAGAACACCATCGTGAACGCGACGCCGTACTTGGTCGCGATCTGCTTGGAAAACAAATTCGCGATCGCCACGAAACCGAGTACCAGCGGTCAGCCCAGGCCGATGGGAATCTCGCGCCGCCGATTCGGAAATTCAAGGGGATCTTGTATTCCTGGTCGTGGCGCTGGAAGCGCAGCACCATCACGCCCAGCGCTTTCATGAAGAAGCTCCACACCACGCCGAACGCGTAAGCCTCGGCCAGGATGGTCATGTCGCCGCGGCTGCCGAGATGGTGGCGATCTGCAGAATCGCGATCATATTGATGATGCGGTAGGTGGTCCCGTATTTCTTTGCGGCTTGCGGAACCAGGCAGCAGAACGCCGTCCTCGGCCACCCGATTCAGCACGCCGTTGGCGCCGATCATGGAGGTGTTCACCGCGCCGGCCAGAATCAGGCCGCCCACGATCACGACGAAAATGTGGAAGCTCGAGCCGCAACAGTCCGGCCCGCGAGATTCATCGCCAGTCCGCCGATCATGTTGTCGAAGTACTTGCTGCGGTCGCGTCGGGGATGATCATGCCGGCGAACAACGTGATCATACCTGTGCAGATCACCGCGTAGGTGCACACGATATTGGCGGTGATGCGCAAGTTTTTCAGCTTGGGATACGCGATTTCGCGATACACCTGCGCCAGCGTCTCGAAACCGCTCATCGACAGCAGGGAGTGACCGAATGCGACGACCATGCCACGAACGGAATCTTCGCCAGTAAGTGCCCGTGAGCCAGCCCTGCGACTCCGGTGGAGGTGGAGATTCCGCGGCAAGGCGCCGGCGGGAGTTTGGCGCAGCCGCGCTTAGGAACGATGATGGGCGCACCAATCAGCAATATGACCACCACCATCACCGTGGTGATCTGCATGATACGAAGGAGCGTAGAGCTCCGCGCGTTCTAGCTAGAGGTGCAGCGCGCGGCGGACATGAGAATCGGCTTAAAATAGCCTAAAGATGTCTTCATCGGAAGGTACGTTGCCGCGGGCATCCTCTGCCCTGAATCCCAAAGTAGTCGTCGCGACCACGGTCGCGCTCAGTTTCATCAGTTTCTGGCGTGGGGCCTCGATCGTTCTGGCGGATCTGGCGTCGTCGGCGTTTTATGCGGGCGGCGCGGCGGAACAGGCGGTGGGAAAATCTGCTCCGTGGTTCGTGCTGGGGGTGATGCTGTTCAGCTTCGCGGTGCGCAGCGTGTACATGGAAAGCTGCGGGATGTTCGTGCGCGGCGGCGTGTACGTGGTGGTGCGGGACAGCATGGGTCCGGTGCTGGCCAAGGCTTCGGTATCGTCGCTGGTGTTCGACTATATCCTGACCGGTCCCATCAGCGTGGTCAGCGCCGGCTTATACATCGCCGCGCTGTTCAACGAAGTGATGGATCTGCTGCACCAGAACACCCACGTGCCGGTGAACTCGTTCGCGGCCGGGTTCGCGGTGCTGGTGACGGTTTACTTCTGGTGGGAAAACATCAAGGGCGTGCATGAATCCAGCGGCAAGAGCCTCCGTATCATGCAGATCACCACGGTGATGGTGGTGATCCTGCTGATCTGGTGCCCGCTCACCATCTTCCTGAACCACCGCTGGGGCAATCTTCCGCCGGCTCCTTTGCCGCGGAATTTAAGCTTCGCTCCGGAGGCGCAGGGATGGTTCAAGGGCACATTCTGGCTACAGGTTCCGATGGTGGCGATGGTGGTCGCATTCGGACACTCCCTGCTGTCGATGAGCGGATTCGAGACGCTGGCGCAGGTGTACCGCGAGATCGCCTACCCCAAACTCAAGAACCTGCGCATCACCGCCAACCTGGTGTGCTGGTACGCGGTGATCTGCACCGGCGTGGTGACGGTGTTCGCCGCCATGATCATTCCGGACAACATTCGCAGCACGTACTTCGACAACCTGATTGGCGGATTGGCGATGAACCTGGCCGGGCCGTACCTGCTGCGGTTGAGCTTCCACATTTTTGTCGTCATCGTGGGCGGATTGATTCTGGCCGGCGCCGTGAACACTTCGATGGTGGGCGCCAACGGCGTGCTGAATCGCGTGGCCGAGGACGGAATTCTGCTTCCGTGGTTCCGCAAGCCGCAAAAGAAATACGGAACCACGTACCGCATCATCAACATGATCGCGATTATGCAGATCGCCACCATCATCGGCAGCCGCGGCGACATGACCATCCTGGCCGAGGCCTACGCCTTCGGCGTGGTGTGGAGCTTCTTCTTCAAGAGCCTGGGCGTGATGGTGCTGCGCTTCCAGCGCCACGATCAGGAGTACAAGTTCCCCTTCAATTTTCACCTGGGCGGACGCGAGATCCCCGCCGGCCTGTTCCTCACAACCATGGTTCTGGGAATGGTGGCGATCGCGAACCTGTTTTCGAAAGAGATCGCGACCAAATACGGCGTCGCGTTCACCATCGTCTTCTTCCTGATGTTCACCATCTCTGAGCACATTAACCACAAGACACGGACCTCGTCAAAGGAGCTGGAACAGTTCAATCTGGATCATCAGGCGGATATCGACGGCTCCACGCTGCACGCCCGGCCCGGGTGCGTCCTGGTTGCGGTGCGCGATTTCCACCGCATGGAGCACCTGAAACGCGTGCTGGAAAAAACCAACCTGCGCAAGCACGACATCGTGGTGATGACGGTGCGGCAGATCTCGACCGGCGCGGCCGAGTATGACCTGTCGCAGGACCAGTTGTTCAGCGATTACGAGCGCGAGTTGTTCAGCCACGTGGTGGAAGTGGCCGAGAAGGAAGGCAAGCCGGTGGAGCTCCTGGTGGTCCCGGCCGTGAATCCGTTTGACGCAATGGTGCACGCTGCGGGAACACTTAAGGCGTCGCGGCTGGTAACTGGGGTCAGCGCGCGGATGGAATCGGACGAGCTGGCGCGCAAGATCGGCCTGGCGTGGCAGCGCCTGCCGGAACCGCGGCACGCGTTTTCGCTCGAGATCATCAGCCCGGACCGGCCGTCGATTTTCGTGAACCTGGGTCCGCATCCGCCGCGGATGTGGCCGGAAGACGTGGACCTGCTGCACAAGATCTGGCTGGAGCTGTGCGATTGCACCGAGCTCGGCTCCCGCCTGCATCATCGCGACGTGGTGGGGATCGCGCTGCGGAGGCTGGAGCGCGACTTGAATGGCGAGCGCCGGATGAACGCGATTCACGACGTGCAGCACGATACCCGCCCGCACCCCGACGCACCGCCGGCGCAGGGGAGCTTGAATGGAGAAGGCGCGGCGGTCAACTCAGAGACGAGTTAGAGCCGACACCCGCCTCTCGGGGAGGGACCACGCTTTCACCGAAGGCGGGCTACCTTTCGGTCCAGGTCAAGAAGACCCTTCAGAAGGTGGTTGACTGTCTGCAGTTCTGAGAGTGGGTCGGGAGGGTTTAGTTAGCGCTCGAATCGTGTTGTGCGCCCAGCCGCCTCGCGCGACCCCCAAGGAGTCCATTTGAGCCACCCATGTTGGATCGAAGTCCGCTTCGACAAGGCCAATCGGGTACAGCATCTTTTCCAGGTTAGTGCGCTTCAGTCCATGGTTCGTTCTGATTGCTTCGTGATGTGAATCGCAAGCTTTTCCCACGATCCGCGCCGGGGGAGCGGTCACCTCGCTCCAAGACCGGCACTTCCTGCCAACGTAGTAGGCGATCATTCTTCGGAGGGTCGGGCGAACTGCGCCGCGGGCGTCGAAAAAGGCCCGAGCTCCTTGGGCCTTCTGGGCGACGAGGTCCTCGCAGAATGCCTCGATCTCGGCGTGTGCAAGTACTATATACGCTCGCGTCGCATCAAGTTCCTGGTTGGTATAGGAAAGCTTGGAAGCTGGCGGCTCCGGCAGAAACGTGAGCAGGTTCTTGCGGAGCTCACCGAGTCGACGGTGCAGGGCTTTGTACCGCGCCGATCCATGTGGCATTCATGCTACTCCAGGGGCAGCGCAACATGCAGCTTCTTGCCGACGGCTTTTGATAACAATTCAAACCATTTAGAAAACCTCATCCGCACCGCCGACTTGCTTTTGGTTGTGGATTCAATTGCATTACGGAATCCGTCGTCCTCGCAGGCCCGCTTGAACGCCTGCAGCACATCGGGCCTGGACTTGAGAGCGGCGGAGCGAATCGAGGGTTCGGCGAACGAGTACGCGACCACGTCGAAGACCGCGCGATTGAGCTGCTTTTCGAAGCGCTCACCGTCCCATTTTCGGAACACGTTCGGGCGGGTGAAGATTCTCAGCGCGGTCTGGACGGCCTCGTCCATCTCAGCCGCGACCTCGCGCAGATCAGACTCATCTTGAGCCCACCTCAAGTTCAACTGATCACAGGTGTCATCCAGGAACCTCTTTAGATTTCCGCGATACTCCGCTAAGCGGAGACGAAAGGCGAAGAATCGCACAACGAGCTCTACATCCCGCATTCTAAAGTCCGGCTTTGCGAGCCCGAGCAGTGTCTTCAAGGGTTGACTCTCCTCTGAGAAGCGAGCAGCGAAGCTAAGGAAAGGGCCTGGGTGCAATGCTTGGCGAAGCTCCTGCGTTGAAAGAGGAACACTTCCCGTGTTGAGGCGGTGGAAGATAGTGTAGAGTACTTCCTCGTTATCCCAACCCCGGATCACGATGGTCCTGATCGCCTGGTTTTCGAATTCAGAGATCAGAGCCTCATATTTTGTCTGCTCCTTCATTTTGGCGTAGGTTGTCTTGTTGAGGTCAGTCCTGATCTTCAGGCCGGTCAAAACAAGCGGCTGCTGGTCCTGAGAAATCCCGACTCCCGTAAACTTTGAGAGGCTTAAAAGCCGCTGCTTTCCGTCGATGACGATAAACCGGCCTTTGGCTTTTTTGTTCTCCGCGAGTACGAGTTGCGGGATGGGCAACCCGAGCATTAGGGACTCTATAAAACGACTCTTCCTCTCGTCGGTCCACGCGTCGCGGCGCTGAAAGGCAGGGTCCAAGGCGATCGTTCCGCGAGCTAACTGGTCGACCACAGTCGCGGCCGTCCAGTCGGTCCCCCAAACGACTGCGGTGCTCAGAGACTTCGGCGTGACCCCTGTTAGATCGTCCTCAGTTTCCGCCGAACCATCGGTTTGTTCATAAATATCCGTGTCGGTCTGGGATTCGTCGTCAAGGACTGCTGCGTTCGAGATGCTTGCCATGTGGGATTTGCCCGCCTAACAATACAGGATTACACGCCGGCGCGCAGGTTTCTACTCGCGTCCGAGCCTTGTTCGGGACCTCAGGATGGAATCAAGCCCGGGTTCGACATCACGACCCTCCACGGGCGGATGGTCCAGGAGACGAAAACGCCGGCCTGGGTGAAGGGGTCGTTGCGGATGATGGATTCGGTTTCTTCCAGAGTTTCGGCGGAGTAGACCAGGAGACCGCCGCGGTCGTCCATGAATGGTCCGCTGATGGCGAGGCGGTTGGAGTCGAGCAGCAACTTCAAGTAGGCGCGGTGGGCGGGGCGGTGTTCGGCGATCTTGGAAACGTCCGTAGTGTAGTCAATCAGGGCGGCGAAGAGCATCGGATTAACGATATCCTTTATGATTGCCGTCTGACAAGCCGCACAGGGCCGCCCGCGGCCCCCGACATGAATTCCGTCCCGAAGCCCCGCGGGCAGGCTCCGTTGTGCGGCTTGGTTTAAGTGAGATGCCTGCCGCCGGTGTACGCCCTCGATGAAGCCGCTTGACTGGGTGGTGATGTTCGCATGGCTGGCGTTTATCGTCGGCTACGGGCTGTACCGGTCGCGCGGCACCACCACCGTCGACGGCTTCCTGCTGGCCGGCCGCTCGATCCCGTGGTACGCGATGGGGTTGTCGATCATGGCCACCCAGGCCAGCGCAGTCACCTTCATCTCCACCACCGGGCAGAGCTACACCGATGGAATGCGCTTCGTGCAGCTTTACTTTGGGCTGCCGCTGGCCATGGTGGTGCTGAGCGCGACGGCAGTTCCCATTTTTCATCGGGCACGTGTATATACAGCCTACGAGTATCTGGAGCAGCGCTTCGACATGAAGACTCGCGCGCTGGTGAGCGCGATTTTCCTGATTCAGCGGGGGCTCGCCGCGGGGTTGTCGCTGTACGCGCCGTCGCTGGTGCTGAGCGTAATCCTGGGATGGCCGGATCGCGCCACAACCATTTTGATGGGCGCGCTGGTGGTCACCTACACGGCGCTGGGCGGGAACAAGGCGGTGACGTGGGCGGATGTGCAACAGATGCTGCTGATCTCCTGCGCGCTGGTGCTGGCCCTGTTCATGGCCGTGCACCTAATGCCGGCCAATGTAACGTGGTCGGACGCGTTGTCGCTGGCAGGTGCAGCGGGGCGGCTGAACGCAGTGACCACGCACTTCAATTGGGACGACCGCTACAACCTGTGGAGCGGCGTGATCGGCGGGATGTTTCTGGCGCTCGCCTATTTCGGTTGCGACCAGAGCCAGGTGCAGCGGTATTTGACCGGCAAGTCCATCGCGCATAGCCGGCTGAGCCTGATCTTCAACGCCATGGCAAAGATCCCGATGCAGTTCTTCATCCTGTTCATCGGGGCGATGGTGTTCGTGCTGTTTATTTTTGTGAAGCCGCCGCTGCTGTTTGAGCCGGTAGAGATGAAGCGGATTTCGGCCGATGCTCGATATCCGGGAGTGCAGCAGCGCTACGACCAGGCGTTCGAGAACCGAAAGCAGGCTGCGCAGGATTATTTGAGCGCGCAGCACGCCGCCTCGGCCGCGGGCGAGGAAGAGAGCCGGCGCCGGTTCAGCGCCGCGCAAGCCGAGCTGAATGACGCCCACGCCGCGGGCGAGCAGTTGGTGAGCAAGGATTTTCACGACACCAATTTCATTTTCCTGTCGTTCGTAACCACGTATTTGCCGGTAGGCGCGGTAGGGCTGATCATCGCGGTGATTTTTACGGCGGCGATGTCATCAACCTCGGGCGAGATTAACTCGCTAGCCGCGGTGACGGTGATCGATCTATACCAGCGGCACATCAAGAAGGATGCTTCGGATCATCACTACCTGACCGCCTCGAAGTGGGCGTCGCTGTTCTGGGGAATTTACGCGGTGGGATTCGCACAGTTCGGGCGCGACTTCGGAGCCCTGATTGAGGCAGTGAACATCGTGGGCTCGCTGTTCTACGGAGGGATGCTGGGCGTTTTCGTGCTGGCGTTCTTCTTCAAGAAGGTGGGGCCGAACGGAGCATTCTGGGGCGTGATCGCAGGCGAGGCCGCGATCTTTGCCGCGTTCCTGTTCACGAGAATTTCCTTCCTCTGGTACAACGTCGTCGGTTGTGTGGTAGTGATTGCGACGGGTGTGGTGGTGTCGCGTATGTTAGATAACAATGCTGAAGCTTAGAGTGTTGAAGCGGGTCTTGGATTCGGGGCTCGTGGCGATTGTGCGAACCGATTCGCCGGATCAGGCGGCTCGCATTGCAGAGGCGTGCGCCGAGGGCGGAGTCGCCGCGCTGGAGATCACCTTCACCGTTCCCAGGGCGGCCGCTGTTATTTCGGAGTTGGTCCGCCGTTACCAGCCGGAGGAGATCGATTATCGGCGCCGGGACAGTGCTGGATCCGGAGACGGCTCGCGTGGCGATTTTGGCGGGCGCGCAGTTTCTAGTGAGCCCGGCGCTGAATCCGGAGACGGCGAGGCTCGCCAACCGCTATCAGGTCCCCTACATGCCGGGAGCCGACAACGTGCGCGATGTGATCGAAGCGATGGAGTGCGGTGCGGACATCATCAAAGTTTTTCCAGGGGAGGTGCTGGGCCCCGAGTTCGTCAAAACCGTGAAGGCTCCGCTGCCGCAGGCCTCGCTGATGCCAACCGGCGGCGTGAGTATCGAGAACGCGGCGACATGGATCAAGGCGGGAGCGTGCGCGCTGGGCGTGGGCGGAAACTTGATTGCGGGCGCGAAGACCGGCGATTATGCCGGGATCACGACGCTGGCGCGGCGGTTCATTGAAGCGATTCGCGAGGCTCGGGCGTCTTAATGGGACGGGTGGTCACCTTCGGCGAGATCATGCTGAGACTCGCCCCGCCGGGTTTTGAGCGATTCCTGCAATCGCCGCAATTCGTCGCAACGTTCGGAGGGGGCGAGGCTAACGTGGCGGTTGCACTCGCAGGCCTCGGCGAGGAGGCCGCGTACGTGACCGTGCTGCCGGAGAAGCATCCCATTGCGGATGCGGCTGTGGGGGAGCTGCGCCGCGCGGGGGTCGATACCTCACACATCGTGCGCGGCAAGGGGCGCATGGGGATTTATTTTCTGGAGGCTGGAGCGAGCCAGCGCCCGTCGAAGGTGGTTTACGATCGCGAGGGAAGCTCGATTGCGATCGCGGGGCCAGGAGCGATCCCATGGAAGCAGGTGTTGGAAGGCGCTACGTGGTTTCACATTACCGGGATCACGCCGGCCATCAGCGCGACTGCCGCAGAGCTGTCGCTCGAAAGCGCGCGTGCGGCGCGAGCAGCCGGCGCGACCGTCTCCTGCGACTTGAACTACCGAAAGAATTTGTGGAAGTGGGGCAAGACGGCCGCGGAGGTGATGCCGGCGCTGGTTGAGCTTACCGACTTTGTCATTGCGAATGAAGAGGACGTGCAGACCGCGTTGGGGATTCGCGCGGAGGTGGATGTGATCTCCGGGAAGCTGGATCTCGGGCAGTATGAGCGGCTGACCAGGCGAGTGCTGGAGGCGAACGGCAACCTGCGCGGGATCGCCATTACGCTGCGCGAATCGAAGAACGCGTCGCATAACGGATGGTCGGCGTGCTGGAACGATCGCAAAGATTTCCTGACCAGCCGCGCCTATGACATCACGCACATTGTGGATCGCGTCGGCGGAGGGGACAGCTTTTCCGCGGGGCTGATTTACGGGCTGATGCATCTCGGCTCAAAGCAGGAGGCGCTGGAGTTCGCCACGGCACTCAGTTGCCTGAAGCATTCGGTCCCGGGCGATTTCAGCCGGATCAGCCTGGATGAGGTGAACGCGCTGTTGAAGGAGGGTGGATCGGGCCGGGTGCAGAGGTAGACCTCCGCTCCCTCTGGTCGCGGCTCAGTTTGGATGCGGCTCAGTTTGAGGCTCCGACGATCGAGCTTTTGGCGTCGAACTTCTTGAAATTCGAACCCCGCATCTCATCGTAGCCGGATATGTTGACCATTTTGTCGATCTGCAATTTAAATGTGGAATCCCTGGATACGGCGAGCCAGGCATCACCGCTGATCTTCTCGGATTCTTCGGTGATGACGGTGCCAGGCTTCACGGCAATATCGTTTCCAACCACCACGACGGATGTCCGCACCGGAAATCCATCCGCGCGGTCAATCCAGAATTTCTGCTTGAAGTTCATGGTCTCCCGCTCATGCTTATTGGCCGGAGTGTAGTTCGCCTTGGGGACACATTCCACCGCCTGAGTCATGTGCCCGCGAATCTCGACCGCCTCAGCCAGGGTGCAGTCGAAGAGTCTTTTCAGCTCGTCCTGGCCCCAGCCGTAGGAGTACGTCTTACTGAAGACTCCATTGTGCTTCTTTTTGCGTTCCGCGGCGGTTTGGGCGAGTTTCTTGTCTTCCTTCGCCGCTTCCTTCGCGCTAAGAGGCTGTTCGTTCCGGGCGACCAGCTTACGGTAGGGCTCGCCCTCCAGCGTCATGACCTCATTTGTCTCGCTGGCGTTGAATTTCTTCTGGCCGTTCTTGTCGAGCTCAAAGTGCGACGTGAGTTCGGTGTAGGTGTAGAGAGTGGCGCGTTCGGGGTTCGCCTTTTCGGCTTCCTGCATGCGGGCGAGCCACGCCGCGGCGTCCTGAGCAACGCCTGACCGAAGCATCGCGATGCCAGCAGAGCCAGCAGTAGTCCTGCGCGCATTGAGGCGAACCCCTTTCGCTCCAGACTAGCGCAGGAATGAGCGGCCGAGCAGCCATAGCGTGACGGTCCAGGCGTAAATCAGGATGGCCAGGCGCGCTCGCTCGGGATCGAGGCGCTTGACCAGCTTCGCGCCGAAATATCCGCCCACGATCGAGATCAAAGTCATCGGGATGGCGGCCTGCCACAGGATGATTCCCTTGACGATGAAGATGATGGTCGCGACGGTGTTGGTGAGCGATCCGCACAGGATACGCAGGCCGCTGGCCTGGTGCACGTCCATCTTCGCGGCGACGGTGTAGAGCACCAGGATCAAGACGCCCATGCCCGCTCCGAAATAGCCGCCGTAAATCGCAATGAAGAACTGCCCCGACGCGAGCACGGTGAGATTGGTGTGGTCCGCGGAGTGGGCTTGTGCCATTCTTTTAATTTTGTTCGAGAGGCTGAAGATGAGCGCGGCGGCCAGCATGAGGTAGGGGACCAGGCGCTCGAAGCCCTGCTCGGAGGTGTGCAGGAGTAGTTCGCTGCGGACGCCCGCGCCGAGCATCGCAGCCACAATCAGCGCGCCCTGGAATCGCCAGCCGTGCGTGAGGCGGTCGCGGTAGACCCAGGTGGAAGAGTAGCCGGCGGGGTTGAGCACGAAGGTCGCGGTGGCGTTGGCGCCGATGGGATCGACCCCGGCGAACAGCAGCGAGGGGAAGACCAGAAAAATGCCGCCGCCGGCGAGCGCGTTGGCGCCTCCGCCCATGAGAGCGGCCAGCAGCATGATGGTCCAGGAGAGCGGCGAGGAATGGATTTCCTCATGGTAGCAACCTCGGGGCTACTATTAGGTCGTGGACGAAAAAGGCAACGAGAAAATTTTCGATGAACCGCGCCTGGCGCTGAACCGGATCTATACGCGCGGCGGCGACAAAGGCCAGACCAGCCTGGTGGGCGGACAGAGAGTGCCGAAGGACGATCCGCGGATTGAGGCTTTCGGCGAGGTGGACGAGCTGAATTCGTTCATCGGGCTGGCCGGGGTGTCGTGCGCGGAATCGAGCGCCGAATCAGGCGAAGCTCGGCTGCATGACTTGGGCACGATCTTGCGCCGGGTGCAGCATGAGCTGTTCAATCTGGCTCGATTCTGGCGACCAAGCCGGAGGACGTGCATCCCCGGCAGCCGCGGGTGACGGAGGCGGAGGTTGCGCAACTGGAGCGGGAGATTGACGCCGCTAACGCGGAGCTCGCGCCCTTGCGGAGCTTCGTGCTGCCGGGCGGGACTCGGTTGAACGCGGAACTGCACGCGTGCCGGACCATCTGCCGCAGGGCCGAAAGGTTCTTGGTGGGATTTGCCCGGCGCGAGGAAGTTCCCGCCGCGGCCATTCAATATTTGAATCGTTTGAGCGATGCGCTATTTGTCTGGAGCCGCTGGGTGAATCATGTGCTGAAGGCCGCGGAGGTGTTGTGGGAGCCGAATGAAGCGGCGTCGGCGAAAAAGGAATAACTCGGTTTAGCTGAGAATCTGGATTAGCGCGGCGCTGATCTCGGGATAGCGGAACTCGAAACCGGCGGCGACGGCCGCTTCGGGCACGGCGCGCTGGCTGGCCAGTAGGATCTCCGACATCTCGCCAAACAGCAGGCGCAGCGCGAAGGCGGGAACGGGAAAGACGGTAGGCCGATGGAGCGCGCGTCCCAGCGCTTTGGTAAATTCCTGGTTGGTGACGGGGTGAGGCGAGACGGCGTTGAGGACTCCGCGGAGAGTCGACTCCGGCAGGCAGAAGTGGATCAGGGCGCAGAGGTCTTCCAGGTGAATCCAGGACATCCACTGGGTGCCGGGTCCTAGCCGGCCGCCCAGGCCGAGCTTGAAGGGCAACAGCATTTTGTGGAGCGCCCCGCCGGGTCCGAGGACGGTGCTGATGCGCAGGCAGATCACGCGCGTGCCGAGTTTCTCCGCTTCGCGCGCCTGGCGTTCCCATTCGCAGGCGAGCTGGGCGAGGAAGTCCGAGCCGGGCGGGCATTGTTCGGTGAGGGTTTTGTCGCCGCAGGAGCCGTAGTATCCGATGCCGGAGGCGCTAACGAGAACATTCGGTGGGTGAGCGCGAAGCGCGGAGACAAGGGCTCGGGTGCCTTCGACGCGGCTATCGAGGATGCGGCGCCGCGCGGCGGCAGTCCAGCGCTGCGCCACCGGCTCGCCGGCCAGATGCACGACGGCCTGGCAGCCGGCGAACTGATCCGGGCTGGGGTTGGTGCGGAGAGAAATGGGCCGGACGGCGTGGCCCTTCTTCGTCAGAAACTCCGTGGCGCGGCGGCCGATAAATCCGGAGGCTCCGGTGATGGCGACGTTCATGGGCGAGCGCGGCGAAAAGCCGCGAATCGCAGGGCGAGGCTCATTGGTTTAAACCAGTGTAAACCCATTGCGTCCTAAGATGGCTCGCGATGGAATGCAGTTGCACAAAAGGCCATTCCTGAGGCGGGTGATTGTGCTGGTATTTGGCGGGCCTGTGCGAAGATGGGCGATAGACCCCTCATGCGCGCCTGGAATCGAGCCAAATTGTTGTGGAGCTTCCTGACCGGGCGGGAGCGTGTGCCGGCGCTGCCGGTCGAGTACATTGTCGAGACCACGGCCAAGTGCAATCTTTATTGCCCGATGTGTCCGCGGGAAACGTACAAGCAGCCCAAAGAGGACATGAGCGATGAGATTTTTGAACGGCTGGTGAAAGAAACCGCGTCGACGGCCGAGCACATGATGCTGATCGGCCTCGGTGAGCCGCTGATGGACCGCAAGATCTTCGACCGCATGGCCTACTGCGAGCGGCACGGGATCGCGACGCTGATTTCCACCAACGGGACGTTACTCGATGAGGAACAAGCGCGGAAGCTGCTCGATTCTCCGCTGGCGCACATCACGCTGAGCTTCGACGGAGCCTCCAAAGAAACCTTCGAGCATTACCGCAAGGGCGCGAAGTTTGAAAAAGTGCGCGACAACTTCGTGCGCTTTGCGCGCATGAAGGACGAGCGCGGGTCGAAGATGCAAATTGTGGTGCAGATGGTGCGGATGCCGGGGAATGCACATGAGGTGGATGAGTTCCGGAAGTTCTGGAGCGCGGTTCCGGGAGTCGACCAGGTCCGGGTGAAGGAAGACGAAACCAACCTCGTTCAGCCGGAGGTCCGAAAGGACGGTAAGAAGACGCGTTGCCAATATCTGTGGCGCGGAGCCATGTACGTGAAACACGACGGCCGCGTGTACCCGTGCTGCCAGAGTTATGGTCTGGATGGCGAGCCTGCTGGGGATTTGCGGACAGCGTCACTTCAGGAAATCTTCAACTCCGCGGAAATGCTTCGGCTGCGGCGCTTGCACGCGGCCGGGCGCGGCGCAGAAGTGGATATGTGCGCGCGCTGCTCCACGCCGATCCCGCATCCCGCGCTGGCGGCGGCCAGCCTGCTGGTCAACGGGAAATGGGTGCGGCGGGCGATGCCGGTGGTGGAAAGACTGATTCGCGGACGCAAGCTCCCCGGCCGGCTGCTGACGCCGGAACGGGCTGGACTGGTTCAAATCGACACAAACGCCCAGATTCGGGCCGGCGCAAATTCCGGCGGCCCAAACAAGGTATCATGAGGGTTGTGATGAAGTGGTCGCCCAAACGGGGCGAATCGCCGGTTGATCCCGTGGGGCGAGAAGGAAGGAAAGTCCCTTGGAAAAACAGGCGCAAAACATACAAGAAGCTTTTTTAAACAACGCGCGCAAAGACAAGACGTTCCTTACCATCTACTTGATGAGTGGAGTGAAGCTTTCGGGAAGGATCAAAAGCTTCGATAAGTACTCCGTCATTCTGGAGACGAACAATCAGGAGCAGTTGATCTTCAAGCACGCCATCTCCACCGTGGTGGTTTCCCGCCCGTTCCATTCCGGCCCCCCGGTTGCAGCGGCTGCAGGCACGCACGCGGCGCCCGGAGCTCCGCTGGACGCCGGGACTTAGGTTGCAAGCTTGAAAGAAATTGCGTTGCTGGTCGGGCTGGAGATCACCAGCCGCCGCCACAGCCTGATCGAGGCTCAAGAATCCATGGAGGAGTTGAGTGCGCTGGCGGTCAGCGCCGGCGCGGAGGTCGCGGAAAGCGTCCTGCAGAGCCGCCCGCGCGCGGACGCGGCGACGCTGATCGGCTCAGGCAAGGTGGAGCAGCTCAAGGGCAAGATCCATCTGCACGACGCCACGGTGGCGATTTTCGACCGTGAGCTGACGCCGACCCAGCAGCGCAACCTCGAGAGGGCGCTCGACATCAAGGTGCTCGACCGTACCCAGCTTATCCTGGACATCTTCGCGCGGAGGGCGCGCACGAAGGAGGGCCAGTTACAAGTCGAGCTGGCGCAGTTGAATTACCTGCTGCCGCGGCTGACGGGGCACGGCGCGGCGATGTCGCGGCTGGGCGGCGGCATCGGAACGCGCGGCCCTGGCGAAACCAAGCTCGAAACGGACCGGCGGCGGATCCATCAGCGCATTCAAGCCATCGGCAAGGATCTGGAGCGGGTGCGCGGCGGGCGCGCTACGCAGCGCCGGCAGAGGCAGGCGGTCCCGCTGGCGACGGTCGCCCTGGTCGGCTACACCAACGCGGGGAAATCGACCCTGTTCAACCGGCTGACCGGCGCAAGCGTCATGGCGGACGCGAAGATGTTCGCCACGCTCGATCCCACCGTGCGGCATGCCACGCTGCCTTCGCACCGGCGGGTGCTGTTCAGCGATACGGTGGGTTTCATCCGCAACCTGCCGACCATGCTGGTGGAGGCGTTCCGAGCCACGCTGGAAGAAGTGGTGGAAGCGGAGCTGCTGCTGCACGTGGTGGATGCGAGCTCTCCGGTGGCGGCCGAGCATACCGCGCACGTGATCGAGACGCTGGCGCAGATCGGCGCGGACAAGACTCCGCAACTTCTGGTCCTGAACAAGATGGATCTGGTGCCCGGAGAGGGCGACGCCAATGCATTAGCCCGCCGCATTCTGGAAGATCCCGAACATCAGCCGGCGGCAGCGGTCGCGGTCTCGGCGCGCACGGGCGAAGGCATTGAGGCGCTGCTCAAGAAAATCGACGAGACCTTGCCGGTCGATCCCGTGGCCGCCTGCCGGTTCCGGTTCCCGCTGTCGGAAGGAGGGCCGCTGCATCTGCTGCATGAGCACGGCAGGGTAACGGCGACGCGCTATCGCAAGAACTATTGCGAGGTGGAAGCGGAGGCTCCGGAATCGCTCCGGCGAAGGCTGGCCCGGTACTCGGTTGCTCCCAGGAAATCCAGCGGTATCATAAAAACACTGGGATGAATGTCCCCAACATACTCACGCTGCTGCGGATCTTTTTCGTTCCGCTGCTGGTGGCGATGCTGCTGGCCGACGACCTGAGTGCGCGCTGGCAGGCATGGATCCCGGCGGCGCGCGATCTTTCCGCGCTGGCGATTTTCCTGGCGGCGGCCAGCACGGATCTGCTGGACGGCTACCTGGCCCGGCGCTGGAAGCAGGTGACCACGGTGGGAACGCTGCTGGATCCCATCGCCGACAAGCTGCTCATCTCCGCCACGCTGATCACTCTGGTGGAGACGCACCGGGTTCCGGCCTGGATCGTGATCGTGATCGTGGGGCGGGAGTTCGCGGTGGACGGGCTGCGCTCGATTGCGGCTGCCTCCGGCTACATCATTCGCGCCAGCGAGCTGGGCAAGACCAAGATGATCGCGCAGGTGGCGGCGGTTTCGCTGGTGATCGTGGCCAAGCGCTGGCCGGCCTTGGATGAATACGGGCTGGTGGCGATGTGGGCCGTGATGCTGTTCGGCCTGGTATCGGCAGCCGACTACTTCCGCAACTTCTGGCGCAAGGTGGAAACCGAGGTGAAGGTGCGGCGGCGGCGCGAGCTGCTGCGGCTGGAGCGCACTGAGCAGCGGCTGGCCAAGAGACAGAGGCGCGCGGCTCGGCGGAGTGTGACCGAGACTCGCGAATTAGCCGAATAGCGGCTCCCAACGGATTTCCGCAGGCGGACCGGCGGACAGCCGGCAGGAACGCCACCATCGCTTACGTTGCTCCCTTTGCCGTCTATGTCGGCCTGATGGGCCTGGAGCGCGCCCTCAGCCTGCCGGTTCTGATCTGGTATCCGATCCGCCTGGCAGTGACCACAATAGTGCTCTGGATGGTCTCGCGGACATTGGTTTCCTCGCGGACATTAGTTTCCTCGCGGGGCGAAGCGTTGCGCGTCACGCAGCCGCTGGCAAGCATCGCGATTGGCGTGGCGGTGTTCCTGATCTGGATCGCGCCGGACGCCTTGTTCGGCTACCGGCATCATTGGCTGTTCAACAACTCGATTATGGGAGCGCCCGTGAGCTCGGCGGAAGCGGTCGCGCCGGGCAATCCGCTGTTCCGGCTGTGCCACCTGGTGGGGAGCGCGGCCCTGGTGCCGATCGTAGAGGAGCTGTTCTGGCGCGCGTGGTTGATGCGCTGGTTGATCCAGGCAGATTTCGAGAGCGTCGCGCTGGGCGCGTACACACCGATGGCATTCTGGATCACGGCCGTGCTGTTTGCCTCCGAGCATGGATCGTATTGGGAGGTCGGGCTGGCGGCCGGAATCACTTACAACTGGTGGATGCTCCGCACCAGAAGCCTGGCCGATTGCGTGGTGGCGCACGGAGTCACCAACGCGGTCTTATCCATCTATGTTTTGGCCACCGCGCAATGGCAGTATTGGCCGTAGCACCGCTCCCGGCCCGGAGGGCGCCCCTCGCGGCTCAGAAACCCTTACAGAGCCGCGCGCGCAGCAAGCGGTTTCGGTCTACCGCGGAAGAATCGAGCGCAGAGGCCGGAAGAAACCCTGGATGAAGCTGACGGCTGCTGCGGTGGCGCCGCCGGAGTCGTTGGGGTCGTGCATGGGCATGACCACGCGCACCAGCGCTGTGTCGGTGCGGTTCAGGTGGATGGCGTCGGCCATCACCCAGAACTTCGCGGTGTATTCGCTGGCCACCACGCGGTCGCGGGATTGATACCAGTACATGACCAGGCTGTGCTCGTCGCCGTGCTGCACGATGTAGCGATTCACCACGATCGGCTCCGAATTGCCGACTTCGATGGGATACAGGTCGGAGCTCAATTGCGTCCAGCCCGAACCGGGCAGGCAGTTCTTCGGCGAATGCGGAGCCTTCCCGTTCCTCTGGCTGCGGAAGGCGGCCACGAAGATTGTCCCGGCCCGGCCGCTGGCGGGATCGGTATAGCCGCGCAGCAGCAGGTCGTCGGCTTTCAAAATGTCGCGCGTCTCCTGGTCGACGTCGTAGTCCTGAAAATATTGCCAGCTCCCCAGAGTCAGAGGCAGCGTACTCAGAGGCGGACTGTCGGGGACCGCTTCCGGCCGGATGGAGCTGTACAACAAGCCGGCCTGGGTCAGCAGCACCAGCGTGACCGCGAGGGCAGTTTTCGACTTCAAGAAATCAAGCATGGCCCGCGCTCCTCAGACGCAGTACGCCTTTGATGGCGGAATGCAAGCCGATCAGCATGATGAAGGCGATCGCGAAGATCACCCAGCCTTCCAGCTCGTGAAAGAAGCCGCGCGCCAGCTCCGGGTTGATCTCGCTCAGGATCCCGGCGATGGTCACCCTTCCGGCGTTGGCGATGATGGCGATGGGAATCGTCGCGATCAGCAGCACCCAGCGCATCCACACCCGATTGTCGAAAAAATAGGCGTAGAACAGCGACAAGAACGATAGCGACAGAAGGCTGCGGATTCCGCTGCACGCCTCCGCCACCGAGAGCTTCTGGCTGGCCAGTTCCAGGATGTTGCCGTCGCGCAGCACCGGGTAGCCCAGCAGGTCCAGAGCCCCCTCAGCTACGCTGCTGGCGAATAATTGCAAGGGGAAGGTGATGGAGTTGTAGATCACCGCGGGAAGCGGGATCATGAACGGCAAAAGCAGCAGGGGGAAGGCGAGTTCCTTGACCAGCACGGCGCCTCCCAGCGCCAGCAGCATGCCCACCAGCAGAATCAGCACGGCGCTGCGTTGCAGAAACAGCTCCGCTCCCAGCCAGCCCAGGCAGATCTGCGCCACGCCCCAGCCCATTACGGCCAAGCCCCACCAGGAGGGCTTGAGTTGCAGCGCCATAATCTTTTCGCGGCGGCCCCAGGCGATCCAGGCGGCCACCAGCGGCACCAGAAAGCCGTGGTTTACGTCCTCGTCGGTGGCCCACTGCTCCACCAGGTGCTGGAGGATCGGAAGCGTGGATAGGATCAGCAGCGCACCGAACCAGCCTATCTCGGTCCACGGAATCGGGCGCGGCGGGACCGGCGCGGCTTGCTCGGGCAATTGGCCCGCCAGCGATGCCATACAAATTGATTCTAACGCAAGCCAGCCGCGGGATTAATTCGCGCTGGGATGGGGAGGATTTTCCTTCAAGCGGTTGGTGACGCGGGTCAGCAGCCGGCGCGGGTCAAGCATATGCTGGGGCCGGAAACTGCGCTGCGACCAGCGATTGCCGGGATCGAATTCGACCCCCAGAAAATACCCGATTTCGCGGAAGACGCAATATTTGACCCGGCCGGTCAGCTCCCCGCTAGGGTAGGTGATACGGATGGCGGAACCGAGCGGAACCGGGCGCTCGACCTGCAGGCACGCGCCTGACAACGAGATATCCTCCAGATTCGCTACGCCCCGCCGGTGGCGATTGTTCTGATCGCGCCAGCGGATGTCCACCAGATCCGCGCACAACATACGGGGTTCAATGCGCCTGTCCATCATAGTTTCTATTGTGTTGATCGGCCCAGGACGCCAAATCATTAACAGGACAGCCTTAAATAAAATAGCCCTAAGCGGCCCTTAAGGACAATCCTTAGCTCCCTTTGCTCCAAAGTGCTACTACGACGATTGTTACCATTGTTGGGACAGAGTCGCAAATGGAGCCGACACAAAAAGGGGGCGGACAACGCGTTCGGAACGCCCTGACCTACTTCGCCGCGGTGGCGATTTTTGGCGGCGTGGTGCCGTATGAGAAGGGGTTGGGATTCTTCGATCCGGTGCTGCTGGCGGCCTACGCCTGCATCGGGATTGTCTTTGCCGGGCCTGCCGCCGCGCACGCCTTCGAGACCCCGCCGGAGAGCCTGAACCAGGCCCTGCACTGGATCGTTAAAGCGGCGCTGGTGGGGGAACTGGTGGCGATCGTGATGCTGGGCTGCGGCATCGGCACCGTGTATGCGACAAGTCGCGGATATGTCTTTCCGCCGGATGTTGAGCTGGTGGTCTGGGCCATCGGGTTGGGTACCGCGGGCGCGCTGGCGATGGCGTCTTTGGCTGCGTGGGTGACGGTGGAGCTATCGCCGGGCGCGGCTAGGATGACGCTGCGCGGCGTGTTCCTGATCCTGCTCGCGCTGTTTTATTTCGACGGGCGGAGACTGCCGGACGTGATCCAAAAGGGAACGCTGGGGTGCCTGCTGGCCACGGCCGTGCTGGTGTTGCTGTTAAAGTCGCGACTGGAGAAGGCGTCCGCGTGAGCCTGGAGGATCTCGAAAAACCGTCCTTACCGTGGAGCGCGGTGGCGCTGCGGGTGGCCGTGTTTGTGGTGTTCGCCGCGCTGGGCGCGCTGGCTTCGAGCCTGCTGCCGGTGGAAGGAATACTGCGGCGCTCCGTGCTATTTACGTTCCTGGCGGGAGCTTTGGGCAACGCAGTTCCGGCGCGGATTTTTGAACGGGCGCGGCTGGCGGATTTCGGATTGGGATGGTCGCCGGAGTCGATGCGGGCGCTGCTGAAGGGGCTAGGCTTCGGGGCAGCCGCGGCAGCATCGGTGCTGTTTGCCCTGCTGCTGTTCAACCTGGTGCACTTCGAGAAGGTCCCCTCCGACACGGCCGGTGCGGCGGTGCTGACCTCAGCGCTGCTGCTGATCGGCGCAGCGGGCGAGGAGATGATGTTCCACGGTTACGCGTTCCAGGTTCTGGTGCGGAAAGCGGGCCCGTTTGCCACCATTCTGCCGGTGGGGTTGCTGTTTGGAGCGATGCATACGAGCAACCAGAACTCGACCGCAATGGGGGTGGTCAACACGGCGATCTGGGGTGTTCTCTTGGGCTATGCGTGCTATCGCAGCGGGGCGCTGTGGATGCCCATCGGGATGCACTTCGGGTGGAACGCGATGCTGCCGCTGGCCGGCGCGAGTCTGAGCGGGTTTACAATTAGGGTAACTGGCTACGCCCTCGAGCCCAACGGGGGCGGATTTATGACCGGCGGCGCCTACGGCCCGGAGGGAAGCTTGCTGACCACCATCGCGGCGGCGGTTCTGTTCTGGAGACTCGGGCGGATGCCGGAGGACAAGGAGGCGGAGTGAGGCAACAGATGTTCGGAAAAACCTCGCGAGTCGTTTCCCTGCGTTCGATCACCGTCCTGCTGACGGCTGCGCTCAGCCTGCTCGGCGATTCCAAGAAACAGATCGAGGAGCAGAAGCTGGAGATGCTGCGCGGGCTGGGTTCGGAGTTCGCAACAGCACGGACGTATTTTCCGCGCTCGAGGACCCCTCTGGGATTCGAGGCCGATACCGGCTACTGGAATGAGCAGGGCTGGCAGCAACTGGGCGCGCAGACCGGTGCGGCGGCCCGCAAGGGCGACCTGGTCCAGATCACCAAAGTGACCGTGGAAGGCTCCATGATCGTGCTGGAGCTGAACTACGGCATGAACGGCAAAAACGGGCGCTGGTATGACGGCGTGAGCGTCAACGGCGGTGCGCCGATCAGGGATACGGCTACGCCTGCGCCGGGAGGCACCGTGATCTCGGTTCATTATCCGAACGGGTTGAGCGGAGTGACTTCGGAACGGGTCAAGAAGGACCTGGCGCCGATCCTGAACTTCGACCAGCGCAGCGCCACCGAGACGTATTCCGAACAGCTTCCGCCGGAGATCCGCGGCGCGATCCAGGATAAGAAGGTGATCGTCGGGATGACGCGCGACCAGGTCCTGCTGGCGATAGGGCAGCCCGCGCACAAGAGCCGCGAAAACGTCAACGGAGTGGACCTGGAGGATTGGGTGTTCGGCAACCCTCCGGGGAAAGTGACCTTCGTCACCCTGAAAGGGCAGAAGGTGATCAAGGTGTTTGAAGATTACGCGGTGCCCGGTGGAACCACGGCCCTCAATCCGCAGGTGCCGCAGTAAACACAGCCCCAGCGAGCGCACAGTTGCGTGCTGCGCGATCCAATTTCAGGGACTGGTGACGCGGCGCAGCGATCTTTCCTCGGGCTCCCAAACGTAGCAAAGCGGAGCCGAACAGGGGCCGCTTTCTTCGAAACTGGCTTTGACGCCGGGAACAAGTTCCTCAAGGCGATGTTCCATCTCAACCCGGCTGAAGTTGACGCCGTTGTATTCCCTGGGCATTCCGAGAATTTGGACTTGAGCGGCCTGGTCTCTGGCGGCGAGGTCCCGCACGATACCGCGGGCGAGTTCCCGCGAATGGAGGAACGTGCTCTTGTAGACCCAGGTGTCGTAAAGGCCGCAGCACAGATTTAGCGCGCCGAAGGCAAACAACAGACCGTTGGACCGCCGGGCATTGGATAGAGCCGCAGCGACGAACATCATCACGAACGCTGTGGGCATGTAGAGATAGCGCACCTGCGCCGCTTTGAAGTCGATCCAACTGATAATGGGCGCGACCGGAATCGTTGCGGCGAAGACGCAGGCCACCAGGAGCCAGTCGCGTCGCCTGGTGGAAGCCCCGGCGAGCGCGGCCAGGGCGAGCAGAACTGCGAACGCGCCGATGACGGCCAGCATTAGGCGCGGAGTCGGAAAGGCGAGATTGACGGCGAGCATCGACCAGGGCATGGCCCGGGTGAGCACGATACGGATGGTGGCGAGGCTGTAGGAGAGATGCGGCGAGGGAGTGCTGGGCGTGCTGGGATATCCGCCGATCCCACCCAGCACGGCTCCGCGGATCGCGAGCATGACTCCGGTGACAACCAGGACCCCGATCGCGAGTTCGATTAAGCGGCGTCTCTTATCTGGCGGCTTCGTCTCAAACGGCCATGTCGCTGCTATGACGGTGAGCAGAACCGGGAATGCGTAGCCGCTTTCTTTGCTCGCGACGGCCAGGGCGTAGCAGGCGAGCGCGGCGGCGAGCGTGACGCGGCTTGCTCCGGTGAAGAAGCGTGCGGAAGCGAGTAGAGCGGCGAGGGTGAACAGCGTCGCCCACAGGTCGAAGCGCGCCGCGGGCCAGATGAACGGCTCAAAAGTGATGGCTGCGGCCAAATAAAGCGCGCCTGCCCAGCGTGCTGCTATTGCCGTGAGCCCGAGCCGCTGGGCCAGCAGGGCCACCAGAAACCCATTGGAGAAGTGCAGCAGAACCTGCTGGAAATGGTAGGCCCAGAAGTGCTCATGAAACAGGGCGTAATCGAGCCACAGCGAGGCAAAGCCGACCGGCCGGTACCAGAGGCCGATTTGCGATGAAGCGAATAGGTGCGCCATGCCCGCGAGCGAGGCGTGCGTCGCGCTGTAGCCGTGATAGTTCCACTCATCATCGAGGGCGTTGACGGTGAAGGATAGCGCCGTCGCGGCGCAGGCGAACGCCAGGAGCGACGCCAGGAGGAAGCCGCCTGGAGACGATCCAGCGCCTTCTTTGCGCGGCCGGGCGGCGAGCGCGGCGAGAAGGAAAGCTCCGTTGAGGATCTCCAGCGGCTTGAAGGCGTTTTCGGAATGGAGGAGCCCGATGCCGAGGTCGTAGGAGCCGCCGTGCGCCATCAGGAAGATGACATTAGCGGCGGCAGCCAGCACGGCCGCAAGGAGAATCTTGTGGAGGAGTTCGAGCTTCAAGTCCGATTTAAGCCGCGAACGGTTTATGGTACCAGAACGGAGCCGTCGCAAGCAGAACCGGCTAGTGCCTGAGGTGCTTGGATACGGCTGCCATCAACTCACCGGCTTCGATCGGCTTGGAGAGGTAAGCCTGCATGCCGTGAAGGCGGCACTGCTCGCGAACCTCATCGGAGAAGTTGGCGGTCAGGGCCAGGATGGGCACCTGCTGATAGCCGGGGATCTTGCGCATCTCGTCGGCGGCAGCCAGGCCGTCCATGCCGGGCATCTGGAGATCCATCAGAATCAGATCGTAGGCGCGGCGCGAGGCGGTTACCAGAGCCTCCGGCCCGCTGGCGGCGGTGTCGACATGCATCCCGTGCCGCTTGAGAACGTGGCGCAGCACAGTCAGGCCGACGGGGTTGTCATCGATGGCAAGAATGTGCGGGCTGGTCTCGCCCAGCGGGACGGTGCGGTTACGATCGGCGACCGCGCGGCGTAGCGGCAGCCGCACGGTGAAACAGGATCCCGCGCCCAAGTGGCTTTCGACCGAGAGCGAGCCGCCCATCACCTCCGTCAGCTTGCGCGCCAGCGCAAGGCCTAACCCCAATCCGGGATAAGAGCGTGACAAGCCGCGCTGACCCTGCTGAAAAGACTGGAAGATTTCTGCGACTTGGGCGGGTTGGATTCCGATGCCTGTATCGGAAACATCGACCACCAGCCAGTTGCCTTGCGGCAATGCCTCCGGGCGTGCACGAACCTCCACTTTGCCGCCGGGGGTGAACTTGATGGCATTGCCGATCAAATGGGCGAGCAGTTCCCGAAGCCGCGGGGCATCGCCCAGCATGGTTTCCGGAAGCGTAGGGTCGAGCGTGAGAAAAAGCGGAAGGTTCTTGGCCTGCGCCTTGGGCAAATGATGCGCAATGGCAGCATCCAGCATTTCGCGGACGCTGAATTCGCTGTCGTCGAGGGTGAACTGGCCGCCTTCGAGCGCCGTGTATTCGAGCGTGGCATTGAGGATCTCGAACAGGTTTTCGGCGCACATGCGGGCCGCGTTCACGTATTCGCGCTGCTCCTCATCCAGGCTGGATTCCAGCAGCAGATCTGTCATGCCGATGATCCCGGCCAGCGGCGTCCGGATTTCGTGATTCAAGCTGGCAAGGAAAGTGCCCTTAAGCTGTTCGAGCTCGTCATGAGCGGACGCCGGAACCGTCATATCGTCCTACAGTTATGGCTATCGGCGGTATCCGGGGACGAGTTTAGGGTGTTTCTCTGAGGGCCTTCCGGCCCTTTTGGCTAAACCCGGAGTTTACTTCGAGTCCTTTTTGTCGTCTTCGGAGCCGAAGGTGATGGTGGATTGCGCCTTGAACTGCTTGTAGTCCTCGTAGCGGACGGTCTCGCGCAACCGGACGTCGTAATCCTTGAAGTGGAGCGTGGAATTGGCTGTGGTATAGGTCGGGAACCAGTACTTGCCGTCGATCTGCTCGCGGTAGGTCTCGAACTTGGGATAATCCTCGGAGCCCTTCTTACGGTTCGCGCCGACGCCGCGGCCGTAGGATTTAACGATCTGCAGGTCGTGGTCATCCACCCAGACCTCGCCGGAGAAATAGCGCTTGCCGGGCTCGGGCTTCCGGGGCTTGACGGCGAACACGTAGGTCGTGATTTCGTCCACAGCCTGGCGGCCCAGATAACGGACATAATATTTGGGCAGATCCTCCGTCGTCAGAACGAAGGGCTGGGTATTGCGCAGATCCTCCATGTCTTCGGGGGTCAGAATGACTTCGGTGAGGGTGGACACGGGCGCGTACGTGACACGCTCCGTGCGTTCGCCATCGGAGTTGAAGACAATGTCGGAGACGGTCTCCCATTTTCCGGTGGAGGCGCCGCCGGCGTCCAGAGTCTGGATGCGGGCGGTCTGCTTGTAGGTGTACATCTCGCGGGCCTTGGCGAACGCGGATTCCTTGGCCGCGAACTTATCGATGATCTGGCTGACCCGATCGTCGGAGATTTCATCCACAGCGCGCAGGCCGGGCGCCCAAATGGCGCCGGCGAAAACCGCTGAACCGATGAGGACCATTTGCTGTACACGCATACCTTTATCCTCTTCCTTTGAGGGACGCCGTTCAAGTCCCGCCGGCGCGGGATTCAACTCCCGCGGCTGGAGCGAAGCAGTTCCCGCGCGATGGTCGCGCGCTGCATGTTCGAGGTGCCTTCGTAGATGCGGCCGATCTTGGCGTCGCGATACAGTTTCTCCACCGGATAATCCTTCGTGAACCCGACCCCGCCAAAGATCTCGACCGCCCGGGAAGCGACGTCCTCGGCGATCTGCGAGGCGAACAGCTTGGCCATCGCGCCTTCTGAAACCACCGGCGATCCCGCATCGCGCAGGCGAGCGGCGTTGTAGACCAGCAGGCGCGCGGCCTCGACGTCGACGGCCATCTCAGCCAGGGTGAACTGGACGCCCTGAAAATCGGCGATGGCTTTGCCGAACTGGGTGCGCTGCTTGGCGTAATCGACTGCGTGCGCCAGGGCGCCTTCGGCCAGGCCGAGCATCTGGGCTCCGATGCCGACGCGGCCCTCGTTCAGGGTCTCGATGGCGATTTTGTAGCCCTTCCCTTCCTCGCCCACCAGGTTGGATTTGGGGACCCGGCAATCATCCAGGATCAGCTCGCAGGTGGAAGACGCGCGGATGCCCAGCTTGTCCTCCTTCTTGCCGACGCGGAATCCGGGGAAATCGCGTTCGACCAGGAACGCCGTGATGGCTTTGTAGCCCAGCTCCGGGCTCATGGTGGCGAAGAGCAGAAAAAAGTCCGCCTCCGCCGCGTTGCTGATCCACAGCTTGCGGCCGTTGAGGAGGTAATGGTCGCCGACGTCAGAGGCTCGGGTGGTCAGCGCGAAGGCGTCGGAGCCGGCGCCGGCTTCGGAAAGCGCGTAGCTGGCGACGCTCGAGGAAGCCGCGCGCGGCAGCCAGCGCCGCTTCTGTTCCGGCGTGGCCCATTTGAGGATCGCATTGTGGAACAGCGTATTCTGCACGTCGACGATGACGGCGGCCGCCGGGTCCACCTTGGCCAGCTCTTCGATCGCCAGGATGGATTGAAAGAACGAACCGCCCTGCCCGCCGTATTCTTCCGGAATTTCGATGGACATCAGGCCCAGCTCGAACAGTTCGCGCAGAAGTTCGGGGCGGAAGGCCGCGGCTTCATCCATGGCGCGGACGTGCGGCGCCAGGCGCTCCCGGGCGAATTTACGGATGGACGCCTGAAACATCGCTTCTTCTTCGCTCAGGCGCGTGAGCGGAGGGGTTGCCAGAGGATTTCCAGCGGCCAACATCCCTTCGATTGTATATTGAACGCTTGAGCTTACTTGACGGGTCGCTACTTGAGGCTGCCAGGGCATTACGCGAGCGGAAAGTTTCGCCCACCGAATTAGCGCGCGAGGCGCTGGACCGGATCGATCGGCTGAATCCGCTGTTGAATGCGTTCATTACCGTTATGGAGCCGCGGGCGAACGCACACCGTGGTCCTCTACGCGCCATCCCGATCGCGCACAAGGACTGTTTCGCGACCAAGGGCATTCGCACCACGGGCGGATCGAAAATCCTCGCTGGGCGCATTCCGGACCACGATGCCGAGATCGTGACGAGGCTGGATCGCGCTGGAGCGGTGATGCTCGGCAAAACCAATTTGCACGAGCTTTGTTACGGGATCACCTCCACTAATCCGCACTTCGGAGCGGTGCGCAATCCGTGGGACCGGGAGCGGATTCCGGGAGGATCCAGCGGAGGGTCCGCCGCGGCAGTGGCAGCGGGGATGGTGTTTGCGGCCACGGGAACGGATACGGGAGGGTCGATCCGGATTCCTGCATCGTTCTGCGGCGTAGTGGGGCTGAAGCCGACCTACGGGTCGATCAGCCGGCGTGGATGCCTGCCGCTGGGTACTACGCTCGATCACGTGGGCCCGATCGCGCGAACGGTGCGCGATGTGGCCACCGTGTTTCAAGCCATGGGCGGGAAGGATTCTGCCCCGCAGCGGCCGGAGGTGAAAGGACTGCGCGTCGGCGTTCCCGAAAATTATTTCTTCGACCGCATCGCGCCGGAGGTGCGAGCCGCGATCCGGCACGCCGTGCAGATCATGGCGGGGTTGGGCGCGCGGGTCGACGAAATCCACGTGCCGGAGATGGAGGAGCTAAACGAGATCGGGCGGCTGGTGCTCTCGGCCGAGGCCGCCAGCCTGTGGAAGAAGCAGATGGCGGAACGGCCGCAGGATTTCGGCGCCGATGTGCGCGCGGCCCTGGAGCGCGGCTTGACCGTGACCGCCGCGGATTATCTGCGAGCGCAGCGGCGCAGGCACACGCTGACGAAGAGGGTCGCGACGCTATGGAGTGAGATCGACTGTTTGCTGACGCCGGCGGCTCCGACCACGGCTCCGCGCATCGGCGACACCACCATCCGCATCGGCGAGGTCGAGGAAGACGTTCGCGTGGGGAGCACCCGGCTGGTGCGGCCGTTCAATGTGCTGGGATGGCCGGCTCTCGCGATGCCTTGCGGATTCTCGGAATCCGGGCTGCCCATTGGATTGCAGTTGGTGGCCGCGGCAGGGAACGAGGCGAAATTGTTCCGGGCGGGGGCAGCGCTGGAGGACGCGCTGGGGTTGGTCGCACGGCGCCCGGGCATTGTTTGAAGCGGCTCACGCCGCTAGTGACTAAACACGTAGCCAACCGCTCCGAAGGCAGCCCACACCAGCATGGGAACGCTGAGCCGCAGCGCGAAAGCTCGGGTTCCGCTCAGGGCGGCCAGCACCAGCTTCAAAGCGGCGTTGGAGGCGAGTGCGATCAGGATGGCGAGTTCGGCGGAGCGGAGGCTCAGCGACTGCGCGTGAACCAGGTCGGATGCCGGTGCGATCACGGTGGCGACGTCCACCAGTCCGCCGAAGAAGCTGGTGGCGAGGAAAGCCTGCGCGCCGGCTAGCGCGGCCGCGGCTTTGCTCACAAACACGATGAGGGTGAACAAGGCTCCGAATTGCAGCGCGGGGCGGATGTGAAACGGGTTCTCATGCTCCAGCCGGGGGGACGGCTGGTCAATGGCTTGCGCGCGCCCCGCCATCCAACCGGCGGCTAGCGCCATCGCAACGGCCGCCACCAGCATCAACCCCAGCGGCAGGGCGCAGGCCATCGCCAGGTCCGGGTTGACCACCAGGACCAGCAAGAATGCGCGGGGAAACTGCACCGTGTTGGCGATCAGAAACCCTCGTATCAGCCCTGGCAGGCTCTCCGGTCTTTGTTTACTCAAATGCGCCAGGTGCAGCGTGACAGCGGTGGTGGAGGCGAGCCCGCCGAGGAGCGCCGTGTATACCAGGCCGCGCTCCTGCCCCAGAAATTTTTCGAAAAAATAGCCGACGTAGGAAATGGAGGCGACGAGGATCACAAACATCCACACCTGGCGCGGCGAAAAGAACGCATACGGCCCGAAGGAGCCTTCCGGCAGAAGCGGGTAGATGACCAGCACCAGGGTGATGAAGGCGAGCGTGGCATTGAACTCGGGCTCGGTGATGGTCTCGCGCAGCAGGTGCTGCAGGCGAGCCTTAGCCTCCAGGAAGCTCGCGATGAGAATGGTGGTGGCGATGGCGATGGGCTCGCCCATGCGAAGGTCGGCGCTCGCGGCCAAAAGTGCCAGGAGAAACGTCGCCACGCCGGCCAGCTCCGTCGTGATTCCGCCGCGCTTTTCGCGCTCTTCGTAGTGGAGGACGCCGAGCAATCCCGAGATCGCGAGCAGCGCCACCGCGGACAGGTACGGATTGGCGAGCAAGCCGCACAGACCGCCGGCAAGCGCAACCAGCAGGAAGTCGCGCAGACCCGGATGATCGCCGGGCGTGGCTTCGCGCTGCGCGCCGATCAGCGCGCCAACCAGCAGCGCAGCGGCCAGATGGGCGACAGCATTGGGAAGGGGAAGACCGCCGGGCACAGTTTTTTGATTATAGACCCGTGTTGATTATAGACTCGGATTTTCCGGCCATTTATGCTTGGGATAACGGCGGGAGAGCTCGCGCCGCACCTGCGGATAGAGCCGCTCCCAAAATCCAGCTAGGTCGCTGGTGACTTGCACCGGGCGCCGATTGGGCGCGAGCAAATGCACCACCACCGGCGTGTTGCCGATACGCGGCGTTTCCTTGACGCCGAAGAAATCCTGCAATCGGGATTCGATCCAAGGCGGCTTGCCCGGCTCGTAGTGGACTCTTACTTGACGGCCTCCAGGAAGACTGATGCGCTCCGGAGCGAGGCGGTCGAGCTTGGGCGGGCGCAGGAAATCGAGAAGACGCGCGGAGGCGAGCTCGGCGAAACTGGTGCGGCCGTCGCAGAGGGCAGTCAGGCCCGCTTTTACGTCAACGAGCAGACCAGCGAACGCGGCGCAGGCTTCGAGTTGGGCGAGTTCCTCGCGATCGGCGAAGCGGCCGATGTCGGCTTCGAGAGCCTTGGAAGCAAGAAGCGCCGCGGCTTCCGGGGCGGGCTTGGCGGGCGCACGCGTTTCTTCGATGGTGAGTTGATCGTACAACAGCGCAGAGACGTGCTCCACGCGCTCGGCATTGCGGTTCCACTCATAGGCGGTGCGTTCGGTGGCGCGATCGAGCAGCCATTCGGGCTCGACGGTTGCCGCGAGGCGGACCAAAGGCACGCCTTTGTCCCGTCTCTCCTCTACATCGAGCGCGATCAGGAATTCGTGGCGGCAATCCGGGAAACGGGCGGACCCGCCGGAGGAAAGCAGGAGGGTTCCGTCGCGGGTGTGGCGTGCAACGCGATCAGGGAAAGCCGCGAGGACGGACTGGAGCAGCGGGGCGTCTTCCCGGCTTCGGTCGCGCTCGGGAAAAAAGCGGCGCAGTTGATCGAACACGCGCCGCGTTTGCGGCTGCCACTCGGATTCCATGAGCGTGAGTAAATCCGAGGCCCCGCGCTCGCCCGCGCTGAGGACGGCTGCCGCGGCGCAGCCGCGCTCCGGCACACCTCTTCGAGAAGCTTCCGTGAGGAGCTTGGCCAGGCGCGGAGCCAGCGGCAGCGTGGCCATCGCCGGAGTGGCTTCCAGACGATCGAGCAGAGCGTTGGCGGCGGCAAGCGCGGCTTCTGGAGGAGGATCGAGCCATTCGAGATTTTCGATATTCATCGCCCGGAGTTCGAGCACCATTTGAGAGAGCCCACGCCGGAGGATCTCGGGTGGATCGGAAGGAGCCCGGCGGTGAAAATCTTCGGCGGTGTAGAGGCGGATCACGCGGCCGGGAGCGGTGCGGCCGGCTCGACCGGCTCGTTGCGTTGCGGAAGCTTGGCTGACGCGCTGGATGTGAAGCGAAGGGATTCCAGTCCAGGGCGAGTCCGCGGCGATGCGAGCCAGGCCGCTGTCGATCACCGCGGTGACGCCTTCGATGGTCACGGAGCTTTCGGCGACGTTGGTCGAGAGAATCACTTTGCGCTGGCTGGAGGGGGCGACGGCACGATCCTGCTCCGCAGGCGAAAGGTCGCCGTGCAACGGAAGCACCAGCAGAGAAGCGCGGGCCGCGATCCGCTCGATGGCGCGAGCGGTTTTGCGAATTTCGGCTGCGCCGGGGAGAAAGACCAGAACGTCGCCGCCGCGAGCAAGCGAGCGTTCAGATGTGGCCGACTGCGAAAGCAGGCGCTCCAAAGCGGAAGCAACCTGCTCTTCGAGCGGCGCGGCGGAGTGCGGGGTGTATTCGATGGCGAGATCGAAGAGCTTGCCCGCGGAGCGGAGAATCGGACTATCTCCAAGGAAGTGGGCAATGGGTGCGGCATCGAGCGTAGCCGACATGACGATCAGCTTCAGGTCTTCTTGGTACACACCCCGTCTGCGCGAAGACTGAAGGCGCTTGAGCAGAGCCAGCGCGAGGTCGGCGTCGAGATGGCGTTCATGAAATTCGTCGAGAATGATGCAGCCGACGCCTTTGAGCAAAGGATCGGAGAGCAGGCGGCGGGTGAGGACGCCTTCGGTGAGAAGCCGCAGGCGCGTGCGCGGACCGCCGACGTCTTCGAAACGGACTTGATAGCCGACGGTTTCACCCAGCCTTTCCCCCAGCTCCTGCGCGATGCGGCGGGCGGCCATGCGGGCAGCCAGGCGGCGCGGCTCCAGCACCAGGATTTCGCCGGTGATGTGCGGAAGCAGGGCTGGCGGAACTCGCGTGGTTTTGCCCGCGCCGGGCGGGGCTTCGATGACCAGGTTCGGACTGCGCCCCAATTCCTCGATGATCGGAGGAAGCAGTGCGTCGATCGGGAGCTTCACTTAAGAAACCACCGCTCGAATCGTCTCCGGCGCGTTTCCCTCCAGGCGATTGTTGACGAAGATATAGGACGCGCGGCGCTCCTGGCGCATGCGTCGAATCCATTCGCGCAGGGCATCGCGGGTCTCCGGATTTTCGTCGGCGATCTTGTTATACGGCTGGAAGCGCGCCACGGCGTCTTCATAAGTCCTGCCCTCGCGCAGCAGGGCGCGGACCACGGTGAAATCGGCCGGCGTGGGAAGGTCGACTTGTTTCGCCAGCGAAGGCATGCGCGTCCAGGCGTTCAACACGTGCGCGACGCCATGGGTACTGAGGCAGTCGAAGTAGCGCGGCTGGAGATAATCGCGGTTGCGAACTTCGACAGCGTAATGGAAATCGCGGGGCAAGCTGGCGAGAAACGGGTCGAGCACGGAGACGAATTCGCGAGGGCTCGCCGATCGGGCTCCGAATTCGAACATGAGCACGGGGACGCGCGCGGCGTATGGACGCAGGGGGTCGAGGAATAGAGAGTCCAAGGCGTTGGCATTGAGATAGGACTCATTGCGCAGGCCGGCGCGCGGGCCATAGCGGGCGTGCTTGGGAAAAACTTCCGCCGTGACTTCCTCGGGAACTTTGAGCGCGAAGTGCAACTCCGGCGGGGCGGAGCCAAAAAGACGCTGCCAGTACTGCGGCGAGGGGAATTGATAGAAGGAGAAATCGCCGCAGACGATGGGGAAGGTTTGCGCGTACTCGGCCAGGCACTCGGATTGGAATTTCTTTTGCGAGAAGCGGCCGTGGGTGGCGTAGCGCTCCCGCGTGTAGATCTGGTCGAGCCAGCCTTCGTACTTCCAGGAGCTGGTCCCGATGAAGATGCGCTCATCCGCCAAAGCGCGCAGGCGCGAGGCGAGAGCGTTTCGATCGAACCCTCGTTCGGGAGGAGGAAGATCGAAGAGCGATAGATTCACGCGCAAAAACCGCTTGCTGGCGCGCGCGGCTCTGTAAGAGTTTCTGAGCCGCGACCGGGGTGCCCTTTGGGCCGGGCGGAAAACGCAAACTCCATATCAATACGCGTGGGCGGAGCGGTTGTAGAACGGGTCGGCTCCGGCCTCGATGACGCCGCTGGGCAGGAAGCGGACCGCCACCGGTGCGGCGCCGTTGTTGTAGCGCGACATGATGTTGACGTGATGGCCGCGCAGCGACAGTTCCTGACCCACCGACGCGGGAATGCGTTCATCCAGCATCAGGTCGCCGATGCTGTAGGCATGATTGTCGAAGCTGGAGACCAGGTGGCGCGTCTGGAAGCGCGGCGCTTCCACCGCATTCTGCGCGTTCATCCCGAACTCGATCACGTTGAGCAAAATCTGGGTGAGCGCCTGCTCCTGATCGTCGCCGCCGGGAGTGGATTCGGCCAGCACCGGCTTCCCGTCGCGGGTGACGATGGTGGGGCTCAGTGTCACGCGCGGCCGCTTGCCGCCGGCCAGCTCATTGGGATTGCCGGGAACCAGAACGAACTGCTGCGCGCGCTGGGTAAGCGGGATGCCGGTGTCGCCGGCGATGACGCTGGGCATCCACGCGCCGGAGGGGGTGGCGGAAAACACCATGCCGTCGGCGTCGATCGCGTCGACACAAGTAGTGTCCTTGGCGATGAGGATGTCATCGATTTTGACGTGCGCCATGTCGGCCAGAGCGGGGTGCTTGCCGATTGTGCCGTTGATTTTTCCGGGCTGAAACTCCATGGAAGCGCGGGCGCCGATTTGCGCGCGGCGCTCCGCCGCGTAAGCCTTGGAGAGAAGCACGTCGGTGGGAATGTGGTTGAACTTGGGATCGCCGTAATAGGTGTCGCGGTCGGCGTAGGCCAGCTTCATGGCTTCCACCGCGTGATGGATGTAATCGGCGGAGTTATGCGGCGCGTCGAAGCCTTCCATGATGTTCAGGATTTCCAGCATCGCGGGACCCTGGCTCCAGAATCCGGGCTTGTAGACCTGGTAACCGCGGAAGGTGGTTGAGACCGGCTCCTCCACTTGCAGCTTGAAGGCGGCCATATCTTCGTAACGCAGCAGGCCGCCATTGGCCTTGCTGAAGGCGTCGATTTTGCGGGCGATTTCGCCGCGGTAGAAATAATCGCGCACCGCGTCGATGGCGGCTTGACGCGAGGCTCCGTGCGCCAGCGCCTTCTTTTCCACGTCGGCCATGGCGCGCAGGGTGCGGGCAGTGTCGGGCTGGCGATAGATTTCGCCTACCTGCGGCGCATGTCCGTTAGGCATGAAGTGGGCCTTGGATGTGGGCCACAGCTCAAAGAAATCGCGGCTGTTGGCGATGACCTGAGCGCGCATCTCGTCGATGGCGTAGCCGTCGGCGTCTTCGATGGCGGAGGCGATCGCTTCCTGGAAAGATTTGGTTCCGTACTCACGCAGGGCAAGTAAACCCGCGTCCATCATGCTGGGCACCAGAGCGGGCATCAGGCCGGCCACCGGGATCACGCCCTTCAGTGCGGTTTCGCCGGGCCTTCCGCGCACCTCCACTTCGCCGGCTTGCAGCGGACGTTTGCGGAACATGTCGGCGGTGGCGAGCTTGGGCATGGTGCCGACGCCGGCGATGGCGTGGACCTTGCCGTCCTTGGTGCGGATCAGGATGGGCGCCTCGCCGCCCAGGCCGAAGTGCGAAAGCTCCGTGACGGAGGCAGCGAACATGGTCGCGACGCCGACATCCACCGCGTTGCCGCCGCGGTAGTACATGCGCATGCCGGCTTCGGTGGCGTATTCGCTCCCGGCGGCGACGGCTCCATGCGTGCCGCGCACGGCTTGGCGGATGGGGCGCTCATAAGGCTGGCGCGTTTGCGATACGCAGGCGCTGGCCAGAACGATGGTCAAGAAGGCGATTCGATTTTTCATGCTGGCTCCACTCTGAACAGTCACAATTATAATGGTTGCACGCCGCCCACCCCGCGCAGCTCATTTAACGAACCCGCCGGCACAACGGAGCCTAGGTCGGCCGGACGCGGGCGCCATCCTACTGGTTTGGGGATCCGCCCTGGCCCTGTGCCGGCTTTCGAGAACCGGATCTATTACTGGGCGATCGCCGTCCAGGCGCTGCTGTTTCACCGCTACGTTCTGTTTTATCCGCACCACTTGTTCCCGTGGGATTTTCGCGGCGTGCATCTGCCTTTGGCCACGCTGATGGCGGATTCGTTCCGGCGCGGCCAATGGCCGCTGTGGGACCCATTCACCTATTGCGGGATGCCGATTTTCGCGAACATCCAGGCCGCGTCGTTTTACCCTCCGGTGCTTCTGGCGACGCTGGGAGGCGCATGGCTCGGCGACGATTTTTTGCCCAAGCTGCTGGTATGGTCGGTCGCGGCGCAGATTATTTTCGCGGGAGGGTGCACATTCGCCCTTCTCAAACGGTTGGGAGCGCGGCTGGCGGCGGCGTGGATCGGCGCAAGCGTGTTCGAGCTGGGCTGCTTCTTCGCGGCGCAGGCCGAGCACATGGGGGCGATGCAGGGAGCGGTGTGGCTGCCGCTAGTCTGGCTGAGCGTGGTCGAACTGAGAGACTTCCGAAAGAAATGGCTAGCAGCGCTCATCGTGTCGCTGGCGATGACGGTGCTCGCCGGATTGCCGCAGGTGGCCGTGGCGGCGTTCGGCTCCGCGGTGTGCCTGGCGGTGCTGGCGGCCGGCTTTCGCCTGTCGAACTGGAAGGCCGTAGCGATCGTGGTGCTGGGGTGCGCGGGAGGCGTGCTGCTGGCCGCGATTCAATTTTTTCCCACAGTGGAATTGACCGAAAACAGCGTGGCGAAGTATCGAGCGGATTGGCTCGGCAGCGGGGGTGGTACGCCGCCGGGGGCTCTGTTGTCGCTGCTGATTCCGAACTACTGGGGCGTGTTCGATCCCAGCAAGTTTCACGGACCCACGGACCTGACATTTCTGTATTTGTATTCGAGCCTGCTGGGTCTGGCTCTGGCGATCGGTGCGATCCTCTGGCGGCCCAGCCGCAGGGTCGCGCTGTTCGCGACGCTGCTGGCCGTCTTCACGTTTGCCATGCTGGGCGATAAGACCGCGCCGGGCAAGGCGATTCTGCTGGCTTTGCCGGAGCAGATCCGGATCGGCATTCATCCGGAGTTTTTGTTCTGCGTGTTTTCGCTAGCGCTGGCCGTGCTGGCCGGGCTGGGCGCAGAGAAGCTGATCCAATCTCCGCGCTGGCAAATTGTGGCGGGGGTGGTGATCGCCTGCGATCTCCTGCTGGTCAGTTCCGGGAGGCCGATGAATGAGGAATCCTCGGCGAACACGCCCGGCTTCACGCGAGAGATGGCGGACGGCAGCCAGGAGCTGGTTTCGAAAATTCGCACGCTGACCAGCGAATCCGTCCCTCCCGCGCGCTACGACATTCGTCCGGACGTGTGGCTGCTGTGGTCCGGCAGTGGGCCGATTCTGGGGATTCCGTCGGGCAACGGGTGCGATCCCATGGCGCCGGAGCGGACCATCCAGGCTCGGCTGGCGTTTGCGAAAGGCGCGCGGTGGGGCGCTTGTTATGAGGTGGAAAATCCGGCTTCGCCGATGCTGAGCCTGATGAACACGCGCGTGCTGCTGGCGCACAGTGAAGTGAACGCGCCGGGGATGGAATTGGCGGCGGAAGTAAACGGGTACAAGATTTACAACAATCGCGGCGTGATGGACCGTTTCTTTTTCGCGCAGAGCGTGCGCCGCGTGAGTGGATTGCAAGAAGCCGCGAAGGCGGTGCAGGCGCCCGATTTCCGGCCTGCGGAAGAAACTGTCGTCGAGGCCCCGGGCGAGGCCTTCGATGTCGCGTCCTTTGAGGTTGCTTCTGGGGGGCCCGCGCGGGTGCGCGTGCTGTCGTATGAGCCGTCGGCGATCCGAGTGGAGACAGAGAATTCCGCGCCCGGGCTTCTCGTGGATACGGACTCGTTTTATCCGGGGTGGGAAGCGCTGGTCGACGGAAACCCCGCGCGAATTTATGCCGCCGACGCGGCATTTCGAGCGGTGCGGGTGCCCGCGGGAAGGCACACGGTCGAGTTCCGGTTGCGGCCGCGGACGCTGGCCTGGTCGGCGTGTATT
This sequence comes from Bryobacterales bacterium, assembly GCA_963838455.1. GTDB lineage: Bacteria > Acidobacteriota > Terriglobia > Bryobacterales > Bryobacteraceae > Palsa-187. The sequence goes on along the minus strand of CAWISY010000270.1, from coordinate 8,531 downwards.
AGCGCAGTTATGCTCGCGGGTGTGGTGTTGCTGAGCGTTCTATAGAAAGAACCGCTCGGCCCAAGGGACGCCCCGGTCGCGGCTCCGTCAAACGAACGGAGGTATCGTATACAAGGAGGATTTTCATGGACCTGTCGCTGATCCCCATTGTCGTGATCGTGATTTATCTGATCTCGAGCATCAAGATTCTGGCCGAATACGAGCGCGGCGTGATTTTCCGCCTGGGGCGCGTAAGGCCTGCGCCGAAGGGTCCCGGTGTGATCCTGGTGTTTGCGCCCATCGATCGCATGGTGCGCATCTCCCTGCGCGTAGAGGCATTCGAGGTTCCTTCGCAAGACGTGGTGACGCGCGACAACGTGACCGTGAAGGTAAACGCGGTGATTTATTTCCGCGTGGTGGAGCCGACCAAAGCGGTGCTGGAAGTGACCAATTTCCTGTACGCCACGTCGCAGTTGGCGCAGACCACGCTGCGCAGCGTGCTGGGCGAAGTGGAGCTGGATGAGCTGCTCAGCCAGCGCGAAAAGTTGAACATGAAGCTGCAGGGGACGCTGGATCAGCACACCGGGCCGTGGGGCGTGAAGGTGTCGATGGTGGAGGTGAAGCAGGTGGACCTGCCGGAGTCGATGATCCGCGCGATCGCCCGCCAAGCCGAGGCCGAACGCGAGCGCCGGGCCAAGATCATCCATGCCGAGGGCGAGGTCGGCGCCGCGCAGAACCTGGAGCGCGCCGCGGAAATGATGGCTCGCCAGCCGATCGCCATCCAGTTGCGCTATTTGCAGACCCTGGTTGAAATCGGCTCGGAGAAGAACACAACAGTTGTGTTCCCCTTGCCGGTCGATATACTCTCGACAATAGGGCGGGTGATGGATAAGCTGGCGGGTCCGGAATCTCCCGCTCCCAAAAACTAACGTGCCAAAGAACGAAGACGGGGAATTCGAGTTGATCCTGGGGAACAAGCAGCTCCTCAGCATGTTCTTTGTCGTGGTGGTGCTGCTGGGCGTGTTCTTCGTCATGGGCTATATCGTGGGGCGGAACTCGGCTCCCCTGCTCAGCGCGGAGATCGCCAAGAAGCCGGACGTGAAAACTCCGGTGGTAGAGTCGCCTGCGAAGGAGGCTCCAGCAGCGGCAGAAAATCCGGTCGCGGCAACTCCGGAGAAGCCGGCGGAGAAGGCTCCGGAGGCGGCGCAGCCCGCTCCGATAGAGAAGGCCGCACCAGCGCCGGTGGCCAAAGCGGAAACTCCGAAGGCTGCGCCGGCTCCCAAGACCAAAGCAGAGGCTCGCCCGGCCGCAACCAGCGGCCAGCCCGCCGCGGGTTCGACCTATCTGCAATTGTCAGCAACCGCTAAGGCCGACGCCGACAAAATGGTGGAAGAGCTGCGCAAGAACGGCTTCCAGGCAATGGACGCCGAGATTCCGGAGAAGGCCGGCCTGTTCCGCGTGCTGGTCGGGCCGATGACTGGCGCGGATGTCAACAAGACCCGCGCCGATCTGCAAAGCAAGAGCTTCCCCGGCGACAAGGCCATCGTAAAGAAGTTCTAGCGATGGACGGTCTGATCCAATTGGCTCCGGCGGCCCCGCGTTTGCCGGAGTGGCTGAGGAAACCGGCCATGCATTTCGAACCGGTTCAGCGCGTCAAAGCCGAGCTGCGCCGGCTGCATCTCCACACCGTCTGCGAATCCGCCCGTTGCCCCAACCTGCATGAGTGCTTCGAAGCGCATCGGGCAACGTTTATGATCCTGGGGAATCTGTGCACGCGCGGCTGCGGATTCTGCTCCGTGCCGAAGAGCAGGCATCCCGGCCCGCTGGATCCGGAGGAGCCGGAGAATGTCGCCCGCATGGCGCAGGCGCTGGGCTTACGCTACGTGGTGATCACCAGCGTGAATCGCGACGACTTGGCCGACGGAGGGTCGGAGCACTTTGCCCGAACCATCGGCGAGGTTCGCAAGGCGTTGCCGGAGGCGAAGATCGAGGTGTTGACGCCGGATTTCAACGGCGACCTGAGCGCGGTGGCGAGGGTACTGGACGCCGCACCCGACGTCTTCAATCACAACATGGAGACAGTCGCGCGGCTGTACGGACGAGTTCGCCCGCAGGCCGGTTACCGGCAGTCGCTTGAAGTGCTGCGTTTCGGGAAAACGCGCTTTGGGAACACGCGCCGCACGGAGGCGTCGACCCCGGAAGTTTTAACAAAGTCCGGGGCGATGCTGGGGTTGGGCGAGACCGGAGCGGAGGTCGAGCAATTGCTGCGCGATCTGCGCGACGCTCAAGTGGACGTGGTGACACTCGGGCAGTACTTGCAGCCGGCGCGCCGGAACCTTCCCGTCACCGAGTTTGTTCCGCCGGAACGTTTTCAAGCCTGGCGCGATTTCGGCTTGAGCCTCGGCTTCAAGATGGTGTTCAGCGGGCCGCTGGTGCGCAGCTCCTACATGGCGGACTTGATTCACAGTGAAGCGTCCGCTCCCTTTGGTCGCGGCTCAGTTCTCGGACCGCAAACTGAGCCGCGACCGGAGGAAGCGGAGTGCTCGTAAATCTGGCGCTAAGCTTAGCTTCGGCCGCGCTGCTGATTCTGATTTTTCCCCGCTTTGACTTTACCTGGCTGGCTCCGGTGGCGCTGGCGCCGATTTTGATCGCCTGCGCCAGAGAAGCCTCGTGGAAGCGGCGATTCCTCTACGGCTGGGCCGCGGGATGCGCGTTCTGGTGGGGAGTTTGCTACTGGATCCAATTCGTGCTGCAGGACCATGGCGGACTGGGGTTCGCGCTGAGCTGGGTCAGCTTCGTGCTGTTCTCGGTTTTGAAGGGGCTGCACATGGCGCTGTTTGCGGCCGCAGCAGGAGTGCTGATGCGCAAGAAGTGGCTCGCGCTGCCGGCTGTCGCGGCGTTGTGGACAGGCATTGAACGGACTCATGGTCCGTTGGGATTCGCGTGGCTGGATCTGGGCAACGCGGGAATCGACATGCCGGCCGGGACTCAGATCGCCGCTCGGCTGGCTCCGATCGTTGGCGTCTACGGGATTTCATTCGTCTTCGCGATGCTGGGGTGCGGCGTGGCGCTGCTGGTCATGCGGCGGCCCAAGGAGCTGACGTGGCTGGGTCTCCTCACCATCGTTCCGTTTCTTCCGGCGGTACCGCAGCCGGCCGCGGCATCTATCGATCAAACTCGAGCGGAAAAGGTTCGAGTGGTCCAGCCCAACGTCGATACGGAAGCCGACTTCACCTCCGCTTCCTTACGCGAACTTTCGCAGCAAATGGTGGATTTGTCGTACGCTCCCGGAGTTCCGCTCATCGTGTGGCCGGAGTGGCCGGCTCCGTTTGAGCTGACGCCCGCGTACCAGTCCTACATCGCAGGCGTGGCGCGCGACTCGAAGGCGTTTCTGATCTTCAACGGCGTAGCGCGGTCGGCGCAGGGTGAGCCGCTGAACTCCGCGTTCCTGGTGAATCCGCAGGGGCAGATTGTGGATCGCTACGATCAGATCACGCTGGTGCCCTTCGGCGAGTATGTGCCGGCGCCGTTCGGCTGGGTGAATCGGATCACCAGGGAAACCAGCGATTTCGTCCCCGGTAATCGCGTAGTGGTTTTTCCGGAGGTCTCTCCGGACCGCACGCACCGGCTGGGCGTGTTCATTTGTTACGAGGCGGCGTTTCCGGATCTGGTCCGGCAGTTCGTGCGCGACGGCGCGGAGATGCTCTTCAATATTTCCAACGACGGATACTTCGCCCACAGTGCGGCTCGGGAGCAGCACCTCAGCCTGGCGCGCATGCGGGCGGTCGAAAACCGGCGCTGGGTCCTTTTCGCCACCAATGACGGCCTGACGGCAATGATCGACGCGGCCGGCCATGTTACGGCGCGGTTGCCGCCCTACCGTCAGGTGGCCGCAGACATGCAGTATCAGTACCAGGCCGGGACAACGTTCTATACCCGGCACGGGGACTGGTTCGCGTGGGGCTGCCTGCTGGCCGGCGCGGCCGGCTTGTTCCTAAAGCCGCGGGCGCTTTCATAAAAGCGTCATCCGCTCTGTTATAATATCCATTGTCGCTATGTCTGCAACGGCAAAGAAGATAATCCTACTGAGACCGCGCGGGTTTTGCGCTGGCGTGGTGCGCGCCATTGACGTCGTAAAGATCGCTCTAAATCTCTACGGAGCACCCATTTACGTGCGCAAGGAAATCGTTCACAACCGCCACGTGGTGGACGAGTTGCGCGGCGCGGGGGCGATTTTCGTGGAGGAACTGGACGAGGTACCATCCGGCGGGCGTGTGATTTTCAGCGCGCATGGCGTGGCGCCGTCGGTGCGCGAGGAGGCGCAGGGGCGCAATCTTAAGGTCATCGACGCCACCTGTCCCCTGGTCACCAAAGTGCACTTGGAAGCCGTGAAGTTTGCGCGCAAGGGCTATACCATCGTGCTGATCGGCCACAAGGATCACGACGAAGTCATCGGAACGTTGGGCGAAGCGCCTGAGGAGACCATTCTGGTCTCGACCGTCGAGGATGTGGACCGGCTGGAGGTGAAGGATCCGGAGCGAGTCTCCTTCATCACCCAAACTACGCTGAGCCTGGATGAAACCCGCGACATCGTGAACCGTCTAAGGGAACGATATCCCAAGATTCAGGGTCCGGCTGCGCAAGATATCTGCTATGCCACTGAAAACCGGCAGTTAGCGGTCAAAGCGGTGGCCCCTTTGTGCCAAATGCTGCTGGTGGTGGGATCGCAGAATAGCTCGAATTCGAGGCGCCTGGTCGAGGTATGCCATAAGATCGGGGTGCCTTCGTATTTGATCGACGACGTCGGGGAAGTCCAGCCGGGATGGCTGGAGGGCGTCGACACGGTCGCGGTGACGGCGGGGGCGTCGGCTCCGGAGAATCTGGTGGAGGAGCTGATCGCGTCGCTGCAGCAGCGCGGCTATTCCGAACTGGAAGAAATGGAGATCAAGGAGGAAGACGTGCGCTTTAACCTCCCCACTGAACTGGCACGGGCTCCGCAACTGAAGACCGTGCAGATTCAGACCAGCGCCCGCGTATGAGTCCCAGCCTTCAAATCGGCGAAGCATTACTCGATGCCGCGCGGGAGACAATGCGCCGCGGCGCCGCGCATCTGCTGTCGCTGCAACGGCGCGAAGGCTACTGGTGGGCGGACCTTACCGCCGACACCACGCTCGAATCCGATTTCGTTTTATTGGACCTGTGGCTGAATCCGCCCCAGAACGGGGTGTGGAACTCGCCCAACAAGGCGCTGCTCGATAAGGCCGCGAGGTCGATCCTAAAGCGGCAGCTCCCCGACGGCGGCTTCAACATTTACGTCCACGGCCCCTCCGAGATCAACGCCACCATCAAGGCGTACACGGCGCTGAAGCTGATCGGATTTCCGGCCGGCGATCCGAACCTGGCCCGCGCGCGGGAGCGGATTCTGGCCCTGGGCGGGCTTTCCGCCGCCAACAGTTACGTCAAGATCAACCTGAGCCTCTTCGGGCTGTATCCGCGCGAGCACGCGCCTTCGATTCCACCGGAGCTCATGCTGCTGGGGAATCTGATCTACGAGATGTCCTCCTGGACCCGCGCCATCGTCATCCCCCTGTCTGTGTTGAATGCCATGGGCGGCCAAAGGCCGGTCCCGGTCGGTATGACGCTCGAAGAGCTGTTCATTCCAGGTTCCCCGCTGACCTTCAAGAACCACGAAGGGTTCTTTAGCTGGCGCAATTTCTTCCTGAAGTTGGACGGTGCGCTGAAAGTATGGGACCGGCTGGGTTCGCGCAGCCTCCGTGCGCGGGCGATCCGCCGCGCGGAGCAGTGGGTGCTGCAGCATACGCGTTACTCCGGCGGGTTAGGCGCGATCTACCCGTCGATGATGTACACGGTGATGATGCTCGACCTGCTGGGTTATCCCAAGGATCATCCGGACCGGGTGGAGGCCATGACCCAGTTCATGAGCCTGCTGGTCGACGACGAGCGCGGTTTCTACTTCCAGCCCTGTTTTTCGGTGCTATGGGACACCGCCATCGCGGCCTACGCGCTGGGCGAATCGGGCGAGGGCACGCCGGGCGCGCTGGAGCGCGCCGCGGATTGGATGCTCTCCAAGGAAATTCGCCGCAAGGGCGACTGGTCCGTGAAGCGGCCGCAGGCGGAGCCTTCCGGCTGGGCCTTCGAGTTCGACAACGAGTTTTATCCCGACATCGACGACACCGCGCAGGTGCTGCTGGGCTTGCATCACGCGCGCGCAAGCAGCTCCGCCAAGCAGGAAGCATGCAAGCAGCGCGCGGTGGATTGGCTGCTGGCGATGCAGGGCGGCGACGGAGGCTGGGCGGCCTTCGATGTCGACAACAACTGGGAGTTTCTCAGCGCGGTGCCGTTCGCAGATCACAACGCCATGCTGGATCCGGCCTGTCCGGATATCACCGGCCGCGTGCTGGAGGCGCTAATGGCCTGCGGTCTTCGCGCCGACCATGCGGCGGTGCAGCGCGGCGTCGAGTTCCTCAAACGCACCCAGGAGATCGACGGAAGCTGGTACGGCCGCTGGGGCGTGAACTACGTCTATGGAACGTTCCTGGCTCTGCGCGGGGTGCGCGCGGCAGGCGAGGGCGATCGGGAAGCTTACATCCTGCGCGCGGGCGAATGGCTGCGGTCGATTCAGAACGCCGACGGAGGCTGGGGCGAGAGCTGCCTCGGGTACGACAAGAAAACGTTTGCGCCGGGACCGAGCACGCCTTCGCAAACAGCTTGGGGAGTGCTCGGGCTGCTGGCCAGCGGCGATACCGCTTCGCTGAGCGTGCAGAACGGCATCGAGTGGCTGATCGAGCATCAGCGGGCCGACGGGGGATGGGACGAGGATTACTCCACCGGAACCGGCTTCCCGGGCGTGTTCTATTTGAGGTATCACTATTACCGAAACTCGTTTCCCGTGCTGGCGATGGCGGAGTATCGCAAGGCCAGAGGGGTGGCGCGCGCATGAGAGTTTCCCGGAAACTTTCCAGGGCCATAAGGGTTTTCCGGGCGAGGTGAAACCGGTTCTGGTTACCGGAGCCACGGGGTTCGTGGGCTGGCACGTGGCGCGAAAGTTGGTGGAGCAAGGTGTACGCGTGAGGGCCCTGGCGCGGGATCCTGCGCGGCTGCGGGAGTTGCCGGAAGCACAGCCGGTGCGAGGAGATTTGCGGGACCCGGCCTCGCTTCAGCAGGCGGTGGAAGGCTGCGGGGTGGTCTACCACGTGGCGGCGGACTACCGGTTATGGACCCGGGAGCCGCAGGAGATGTACCGGTCGAATGTGGAGGGTACCCGCAGCTTATTGGAAGCGGCACAAAAAGCGGGCGTGGAACGGGTGGTGTACACCAGCACGGTGGGTTGCATCGGCATGCCGCAGGGAAGCCTGGGCAATGAGGACTCGCCGGTCAGTTTGGAAGAGATGGCGGGGCCGTATAAGCGGTCGAAGTTTCTGGCCGAGCGCGTGGCGCTGGAGTTCGCCGCCAAGGGGTTTCCGGTGGTGATCGTGAATCCGACTGCTCCGGTCGGCGATCACGATTTCAAGCCGACCCCGACCGGCAAGATTGTGGTCGATTTTGTGACCGGACAGATGCCGGCGTTTTTGGATACCGGCCTGAACGTGGTGAACGTCCGCGACGTGGCCGAAGGGCACCTGGCCGCGTGCGGGCGCGGGAAAGCGGGGGAACGCTATATCCTGGGAGCGGAAAACCTGACGCTGGAACGGATCTTTGGGATGCTAAGCGAAATCACGAGACGGCCTGCGCCGAAGGTGCAGATTCCCTACGCCCTGGCGTTTGCCGCGGGCGTAGTCTCGACCGCGTGGGCCAACGTGAGCGGCCGCGAACCGCGCGCGCCTCTGGATGGCGTGAGAATGGCCAGGAAGAAGATGTGGGTGAGCCACGAGAAAGCCGCTCGCGAACTGGGTTACACGCCGGGTCCGGCGCGCGCCGCGCTGGAGCAGGCGGTTGAGTGGTTCCAGACCAACGGGTACGCCGCATGAGCCATCCCGTTACGGCACTGTCGTCTAGTTGGCTGATCGTCGCCTCGGAGGCGCGAGAGTTGGCGCAGATCCGGCCCCGATCCGGCTGGTCGCTGCTGGTGAGCGGTCCGGGCTCGCGCCTGGTTTCCGAAGCGCTTCATGCTAGAGCTCTGCGCGACAAGCGTGCGGTGGATGGAATCCTCAGTGTCGGGTTTTGCGGAGCGCTGGATGTACGCCTGGAGATCGGCGACATCGTGATCTCCGGAGACGAGATTCAGTCGTCACGGCCGTTTGTACGCGGCGAGATTTTATCCTCGGACCGCGTAGCGGTGACCGCGGCGGAAAAACGCGCGTTGCGGGAGCGGACCGGGGCGATCGCCGTGGAAATGGAATCGGCCGCGGCGGCGGCCAAGGCGCGGGAGTGGGGGGTGCCGTTCCGCTGCATAAAAGTCGTATCCGATACGGCGCGCGAAGACATGCCGGTCGATTTTAATCAATACCGGGACGCAGCCGGGCGGTTTTCGCACGGAAGGATTGCGCTGGCCGCCCTGCGCCGCCCCTTCACAACCATTCCGGCGCTGCTGC
>CAWISY010000269.1:0-3772 GCA_963838455.1 Bryobacterales bacterium | reverse complement strand
CAAGTGAGAAATCGATTGCGGAGCTGATGGCCGCTTTGCGAGACCTGATCACGCGCGCTCGCTCCGGCCGGCTTCGCAGCTCGGAAATCACGGAGGGCACCGTCACGGTCACGAATCTCGGCGACCTGGGAGTCGAAACGGTGTTCGGTGTGATCTATCCGCCGCAGGTGGCGTTGGTCGGGTTTGGCAAGATCACCGAGCGGCCATGGGCCGAACGCGGCATGCTGGGCGTTCGTCCAACGGTAACGGCGACGCTTGCGGCAGATCATCGCGCGACGGACGGACATCGCGGCGCACAGTTCTTGCAGATCCTGGATGGTCTGCTTCAGAAACCCGAGGGCTTATGATTGAGATTGAGATCCGGCAGGCGATCTTCGAAGCGCTTCGGAAAATCGCACCGGAAGCCGACCTCGATCAGCTTCGGCCCGACGAGAATCTGCGCGAGGCTCTGGATATCGACTCTTTTGACTTCCTGAATTTCCTGATCGGTTTGCATCAGCGGCTGGGAGTCGAGATTCCCGAATCCGACTACGGCAAGCTGACGACCTTGTCGGATCTGATTCGATACATCGCAGCCCGGGGCCAGAGCCGATAACCAGACTTCCTACGCTACGCAGCGGGCAATGGCCCGCCGGCTTGGTAGACCGGCATGGTCACCACTCGACCGCTACGGCGGCTTAACCTCCGGCCAGAATGGGCGCGGATGGTAAGAGCGCAATCAACCAGGTTCACCCATGAGTTCAGCTCATCAACCCGCCGCCGAAGCTCCTCACCTGCTCCTGCGCTCGGGCTCTTAAACGCGTGGGTCAATTCGCGCTCCAGCATGCGAATCCCCGCCAGTTGGCCTGCAATCCAGCAATCCTGCGAAACAACAACATCCGTATTCATCTGCCCGACCCTCCCAGTGTTTTTAAAAACTGCCAAGTTCGGGAGAATCTTAAGCAAGTCGATGACCAGACGTGTTGGACGGCAGGGTAGCCTTTCAGACGGGGACGCCGGAAAAAAGGATGTCGCGAACCCCTCTTACTCCCGGAATCGCGAGAATCTCGTCAATCAGATACCGGCGCTTATCCGGCGATACCGTTCCGCGGAGGTCCACGACTCCACCCATGACCTCGGTTTCGATGCCGCCGGCATGTTCGGTGATGTGTCCCATGTGGCTACGGACGCGCTCCGCGAGGATGGCGTCCTCGACGGGTTCTTCGCCTTCGAAGACAGCGTCGGCTTTGGCGACCGCGCCCTTAGCCCGGTTGAGCAGGTCTTCCGCCCTCTTTGCTACTTCGTGGCCGCCGTGCCGCGCGGCACTCGCTGCTCTTTGTTGAAGCTCTGCGCGGCGGGCTTTACCGCGATGGGGATCGCAGAAGTACATCACGGCCGCGCCCAGCGCGGCTCCCGCCAGCATCGAAATCCCCGCGTTCCACCTTTCGCGCTTAATGCCTGTCTCCCCACAGTTGCCTTCCGCTTCACATCGTCTTTCCTGATTATTCACGGCATTCTCCTTTCAGCTAGCGCTTGTGCGCCGCTTCCGGCTCTTCGATCTCATGCCGGCCCTGTTCGAGCAATCGCTGCACTTCCAGGTCGCTCACCTGGCGGAAATCCCTGAACCACTCACCAACCGCCATGAACGATTCAGGAGTGGCCAGACACACAAGCTCATCCGCCTCGCTCCTGAGGAGCGCGCAGGCTTCCACGGACCCAACCGGCACGGCGATGATCATCTTGGCTGGCTTGAGGGCGCGCACATAACGGGCCGCCACCAGCATGGTCGAGCCGGTGGCCAATCCGTCGTCGACAAGCAGCACCACCCGGCCGCGCAGATCTGGAGCTGGTCGGCCGCCGCGATAGAGCTTCTCGCGACGTTCGAGCTCGGCCCTCTCCTTCGCGACCGCGGCATTGATGTCGTGCCGGGAAAGCCGGAGTTCCGCGATCAATTCTTCGTTAAGCACTTGTGCGGAACCGCCGGCGATGGCGCCCATGGCGAGCTCCGGTTGCCAGGGAACGCCCAGTTTGCGCACCACCACGACGTCGAGGGGTGCATGCACAACCTTCGCGACCTCCCGCCCAACCGGAACACCGCCGCGAGGCAGCGCCAACACGATGACGTTCGCCGGCAGCTTGTGTTTGGCGAGTTCTGCGCCGAGCAACTGCCCGGCCTCGACTCGATCTAAGAATGGAAGCTGCGTCATTGCCTATTCTCCTTCGCCACGCCACGGGCTTCTTATCATTTGAGATGAGCGGTGAACCATTCGGCAGCCAGCCTCGCAACCTCCGCGAGTGTACCCGGCTCCTCGAAGAGATGAGTCGCGCCGGGAACGATCTCGAGTTTGGTCTCGCACTTCATTAAGGCCATCGCGTCGCGATTCATTTGCAGCACGGCTGTATCGCTGCCTCCAACGATCAATAGCGTTGGGGCGCGGACCAGGGAAGCCGCGGGGCCCGCCAAGTCCGGTCGCCCACCGCGCGATACCACGGCTTTGACGAGTTTCGGCCGCTGCCCGGCCGCCAGCAGCGCTGCGGCAGCACCTGTACTCGCCCCAAACAAGCCGATCTGATGACCGCTTGCCTGAGGCTCGTCCGCGGTCCAATCTACGACCCCGACCAGACGCCGGGTTAGCAGGCCGATATCGAAGCGTAGCTGCGCCGTGACCTCGTCCTCCCGTTCTTCCTCGGCTGTAAGCAAGTCCACCAGCAGTGTTCCCAGGGAGTGCTGGTTGAGAACTTCGGCGACGTAACGGTTTCGAGGGCTGTGCCGGCTGCTTCCGCTGCCGTGAGCAAACAGCACAAAGCCTCTTGGCGCGGCTGGCACGTTCAAGTCCCCGTCAAGCCTCACCGGGCCGATCGGGAGGGACACATGCGTGTGCTCAATGACAGTCTTCATGGGAAGCGGCTTCTCCTTCGTATGACATGAGCGCAATTCGAGTGCCAGCTTCCGTGCTGATTTTCTCTTGTTTGGTGTGGCGCCTCATGCGGCATATGCCGCAAAGTTCCGGGAACTGGGGTCATCTCGCACAGGAGTGCGATCCAACCAACGAAATCGGCTAGAGGATGGAATGGTATGCCGAATGCGGTTTGAAAACAGGAGGCAAGTAATCATGGCGATACGTAAGGCTCGACTAACACGGTAAGGAAAGAGAAAGCGGGCGTCCGGGCGGAGGCGCCGGAAGGAAGGACAAAGTTGGCGCGTTCTGGCGTTTACCCCATGTCGGGTCCCCATCCGCCCGGCGATGCACCGCTGGTTTGGCCGGGAGCGTGGGGGCAAGGTAAACGGGGCGCAGCAGGATACGAGGATCACGGGGAATCGGAGTTGAATCTCCGGCGTGTCAAGCCGGAAAAGTGCCGGGACATCATGACCAAGGACCCCGTCTTCTGCCAGGCGAGCGACACCGCCCTGGTCGCAGGGGAGCTGATGAAGAGACACAATATAGGGGCATTGCCTGTCATTGGGAATTTGCGCGGCAAGAAGCTCGTCGGAATCGTCACGGACCGGGATCTGGCGATGAAGGTGGTCGCCGAGGGGCACGATCCGCATACTGATCACCGTGGATCAGATCATGTCGCACCCGGTTGTGACCTGCTCGCCGGAGGATCGCTATCAGAAGGCGTTGGACCTGATGGAACGGCGCCAAGTAAAACGCATTCCGGCCGTTGACAGCTCTGGCCGAGTGGTCGGCATGATCTCCGAGGCCGACGTTGCCCTACGAATTGGCGATGAGAAGAAGACAGCGGAAGTGGTCATGAGCATTTGCCAGCCGGCCTAGGTCACGCTTAGACG
>CAWISY010000268.1:0-40863 GCA_963838455.1 Bryobacterales bacterium | reverse complement strand
ATGTATTGCTCATTGTTGTTGATGGCCAGGACCGCGGTGCCGGCTCCGGTTTCATAAGGGATCTGCACGTCGATCTGGCCGGGCGAAACGTAGTACAGCGGAGCGGTGACGCCGTTGACGGTCGCCGATACGCCTCCCAGCGTCAAGGGCAGCGGCAACCCCTGCGCCACCAGGCTGGTCCCGGGCGGAGCCATCGCCGATCCGTAGACGCCGGCGATCATTCCGGGCGCGGCGGTCAAGCCTCCCGAGAAGTTGTTGACCAATCCGGCGATGGAAACGCCGGCAGCGTCGCCGACGGTCAGCGTAACCAGCACCGTGACGGCCTGCGGCGAGGCGCCGGTGGAGGCGAAGGTCAGCACGGCGGTGTAAGCTCCGGGCGAGAGCCCGCCTCCGGGCGAGAGTCCGGAAGACGAGGCGGACACCGTCACCGATCCGGCTCCGGTCCCGGCCAGCGGCGCGACGGTCAGCCAACTGGTGGCCGGATTGGCCGGGCCGACCGAAACTGTCCAGGAGGGGGTTCCCGCACTAAAGCTTACTGGAATCGTCAGCGGAGCGTTCACGATGTAAGACGCTCCAGCCGAGGGCGAGGACCAGGCTACCGGCGCGGCGGAAGGCGCGGTCTCGAGCGTGGTGGTGACGCTGGAGCCCGCGACGATCCCTTGCGCCTGCCCGTTTTCGGCGACTCCGCTCAATTGAATGGTGGTGGGGCCGACGCCCGCCAGGCACAGATTGCCTTCGAGAAATCCGTAAGACGCAAGACGAGTGGTGCCGAAGGTTGCCTGGATTTGCGTGGGCAGGCTTTGCCCGTTCACCAGCAAGCCATCGAGCACGGTCAGGAAACCGCCGGTTTCCTGGACGGTCAACTGCTGCGACCATTCGCACGCCGGAGGAGCGCTGGTGTTCTGCAGGACCGTAGGCGTGGCGGTGGTCAGAAGGATAGACGGCGTGGCGATCGCTCCGCCGTAGCTGGTGTAGGGAACGGTGAGCTGCTGGGTCCAGGTGCGGCCGGAGTTGTCGCGGCCGCTGAAGCTCAAGACCAGATTACCGGGAGGCGTCAGTTGCGTCTCGGTGAAATAGCCGTAAATGTTGCCGAATCCGGGAAGGCTTGTGCTCGACCACTGATTCAGGCCCTCCGCCTGGCCGTTGATCGAAAAACCGGTCAGCGTGGTAGGCGTTCCCGCGACCTCGGTCAAGCCCACGGCGAATTGCCACTGGCCGTTGGGAGACTGCGGGATGGGATTGGGAGTGACGAAGGGAATCGCCTCAGATCCGGCGCCGTCGAGGGGCTGCAAATGAAGCGATGCAGAGCCGTGGGAACCCTGGTAGACGGAGTCGCCGCTATACAGAGCCAGAATCGCGCCGTCACCGAAGGCGAGCTGGCTCGCGGTCAGGCTCGCGCTGGCGGTGGAGGCCCCATTTCCAGCGGAGGCGCCGGCGGTCAGACGAACGGTCGCGACCGATACCTCACCCAGTTGCCCGGCTCCGTCCACCAGGAAGGTAACAGTTCCCGTCGGGCTCGCGCCGGAGCCTTTCACCGTAGCGCTCAACTGCACCGTGCCGGTCAAACCAACGGAGGCGGGCGAGAGCGTCAGTGTCGTGGTGGAGGTGCTGCCGCTGGACCAATTGGTGACCAGATTGAAGGCATCGACCGAGCCCAATCCGGTCGCCAGGTCGTAGCCGGGGCCGGCGCTAAAGCCGACCATCCCGTCGACGCAACCCGAAGTGCTCTGCACGCAAGGAACGGCATTGCTTCCGGTGGTGATGTCGTGGAAAGCGGTGGGCGCGGACTGCGCCATCTGGTACAGCGCCGGGTTAATGTTGCCCAAACCCGGGGCGGTTAGCGTTCCGTTCGCGGTCAGGTATTGATTCAGGAGCGCGACGATCCCGGCAAATAAAGGCGAGGCTCCGGAGGTCCCGCCGGCAATCAGTTCCTGCCCGTCGCTGACGAAAAGGTACGGATAATTCACTGGCGAGGCGTTCATGGCTACATCCGGCAAATCGCGGGCGTGGTCATTGGGCACTCCGGGCCCGGCCTGCCAGAGCGGCTTCGCGAACAAGACGCTCGATCCACCGCCGCTCGCGGCGAACTCGTTCTCGGCTACCGAATCATTCCAGGCGGTCTCCGGAATATAGGACAGAGCCGATCCTCCGGCCGGCGAGTTGTGGCTGGACCAGTAGCTGGAGGAGGCGCCGAACTCCGTTCCGCCCACGCTGGTGATCTCGGGCATGTCGGCAGGCCAGGATACGGTGGGTCCGAGCGAGGCCTGCGGCGTGGGGTCGCCGGCATCGCAATTGGCCGCGCCGGCGTCGCCCGAGCCGGCCATGACGGTGATGCCCTGCGCATTGGCCTGCTGGGCGATGGCCTCGAGTCCGGTGGATTGGTCCAGCTCGCAAGCTCCATAACTGAGGCTCATCACCTGCCCGAGGTTCTGATCGATGGCGTACTGTAGTGAGAGGAAGACATCGATCGAATTGGCGTAGACAACGGTGGCTCCGGGAGCCGCGGCTCCGGCCATCTCCAGGTCCAAATCGGCTTCTTCGAGATCGCCCAGGCTGACTCCCGGGTCGAGACCGAACAGGTGCTGCACCGGAGGGTTTGCCGGCAGATCGAAGAGCTGCTGAAATCCGGCGATGTCGCTTGCAAGAATATCGGTCTGGCCGGGGATCACGATGGTGACTCCGGCTCCGTTGGTTCCGTTGTTGTAGAGCGGGTTGAGGTCGTAAATGGTGGCCAGATCGGCGGGCGCGAGATAGTGCGTGCCGCCGGCGTTGTATTCGGGAGTGGCGTGGGCGATTTGACGGGTAATGATCTGGGGCGTGGCTCGAAAATCGTTGAGGCCGCGGAAGCCGGTGACGATTCCCTGGAGCGCCTGCGGAATCGAAGGCTCAATCGAGTTGGCGAAGTGCAGCTTTCCGTTCACGCGATAGCGGTGAATCTCGGTGTGCAGCGCGCGGCCGACCTGCTCCGCCGTTCCGCTGAAGGTGATCCAATGCCGCCCCCGCGCCACGTCGTCGACCTGCAGGCCCTGTCCGGCGAGCCACGCGGTGATCTTGCCGATGTCGCCGGCGCTCAAGCCAAAGCGATCCGCGAACTGTTCCGGCGTAAGCCGTTGCTGGCCCTGCTGGTTCAGGAATTCCGGCAGCCCTGGGGCGGGCTGGAGGAAAAGCGTGACGTAACGGATCGGCAGCAATGGATCGGCGGCGCCTTGATCATATTGCGGCTGGGCCAGCCGATGAAGCTGGCCGCGCAGGACGGTGCTGCGATCCGGGTTGACGGCCCCGATCCGGTCGGGAGCGCCATAGAGCGCAGCCGAGGCGCCCAGCGCCGCTAAGACGACCGCAATGCCGCAGCGCCGAAAAATGCCGCAGCGCCGAAACCGGGAACGCCTACTCCGCACGCCTTAGCACCAGCGGCCCCAGGTCGGTGAGCCGCGACGGAATCAGGCTCGGCGGCCTGTTGGAAACTCCCGAGGAAGCGTGGCACGAGGCGCAATTGCTTCCGCTGAAAGGCTGCTGCCAGGTGGTGAGCAGGCTGGCCACGGCGCGGCTGAGGCGGAAGCAAAAGTCCTTGTTGGGATGGATTCCGTCCGGACTATAGTCGTGGTCTCCGGCCACGATCTCGAACGCGGCTGCAGCGGGGGCGGAGCCGGCCAGTTGAACGGCGTTGATCATCTCGTGATATTGGTGCAGGAATTTGTTTTGATAGGCCGGCTGCAGCAGCCAGGCGATGGCGCCGCAGCGCCGCGATTTGAGCACGTCCACCAGAACTCCGACCCGGCCCGTGTAGGCGCGCTGCCAGTCCTCGGTACCCACGCGGATCCATTTAAGAGGCGCGATGTTGATGCTCTGCAGGTCGTTGGCGCCCAGCTCGACCACGCAGAAATCGGCGTGGCCGAGGCTGTCGGTGTCGCGCAGCCAAGCGGTGTAATCGAAGTAATCAACCCGCGTCAGTCCGATTTTGGGACGGCTCCAGCGCAGCACCTGGATACCCGTTTTTTGGAGCAGACCGGGTTGGAGTTTGAGGCCGAGGTAGATAGCGTCAGCCAGGCTGTCGCCGATGGTGGCTACGGTGATCTCGGCACGGCCCAGCGCGGCGCCCGCAAAAATAGCTAGAGCCACGCGCGCAACCCGACGAGACACAACTCATCATAAACCAAATCGCGCGGCGGAAAAAAGAAAAAGGGTAGCGGAAATTCCGCTACCCTTCTCTATTTTCTACTTAGTTTGCGATTATATTACGCCCAGCTATAACCGCTGTTCTTGAGCGGCAGCGAGCGCACGCGATCTCCGTTGGCATGGAAGATCGCATTGGCGACCGCCGGCAGCACCGGCGGCATGGACGGCTCGCCCAGGCCGGTGGGGTTGTTGTCGCTAGTGAGGAACTTCACCTCGATTTCCGGCGGAGCCTGCGCCATGCGGATCAACGGGTAGTTGTTGAAGTTGGTCTGCTGGACGCGGCCCTTGTCGAGAGTGATTTCCTGGCCCATCATCGCGCTCATACCGTCGACGATGGCGCCCTGGCACATGTTCACGGCCATGCTGGTGTTGATGATCTGGCGCCCGACGTCGGCGGCGACCCACACCCTGTTGACCTTGATCTTCTTGTTAGCCTCGACCTTGACTTCGGCGACTTCAGCGAAGTAACCGGAATGGCTGAAGTGGAACGCTACGCCGAGGCCGGTGCCCTTCGGCAGCGACTTCTTGCGTTTATCCCAATCCGACATTTCGGCCACCAGCTTGGTGACGCCGCTCATGCGGCTGGCGCTGAAGGCGTTGCCGCCGCCAAAACCACCGCGTCCATTGGTCGGAGGCGGAGCCGGCTTGGTCTGCGCCATTAGAGCCAGGCGAAACTCGACCGGATCCTTGCCGGCCGCGTGGGCCAGCTCATCGATGAAGGATTGCACCACGAACGCCAGCGCGTTGCTGGTCGGCGCGCGCAGGGAGCCAGTGCGGATGGCGATGGGCTGGGCCGAGGTGAACAGCCCGTAGTTCTCGATGAAGGGTTGCGGGAACTCCGTGCCGCTGATGGTGGCGGCGCTGGAAGCGCGCAGCGGATTGGAGGCCGGGTCGCCGTAGGTGATGAAGTGATCGTGCCAGGCGACGACTTTGCCGTTGGCGTCCACGCCGCCCTTGAGGAAGTGGAACCCGCCGGGACGATAATAGTCGTTGGCGATATCGTCTTCACGGGCCCACACCAGCTTCACCGGATGGCCGGACATCTTGGCGATCATCGCGGCTTCGATGGCGTAGTCGTTGGTCAGGCGCCGGCCGAAACCGCCGCCGCCGCGGATCATGTGCGCGGTGATATCGCCGTTGGTAATGCCCAGGTACCGGGTGATGAGTTGGAACTGGCCCGAAGGAATCTGGCTGGAAGACCAGATCTCGCACTTCCCATCCTTGAAGACCGCGGTGCAGTTCTGCGGTTCCAGCGGAGCGTGGGAGATGAACGGATAGGTGTAGTTGGCCTCGACCGTGTGCGCGGCGCTCTTGAGCGCGGCTTCGGTGTCGCCGTCCTTGCGCGTGGTCGACTGCGGCTCACCCTTGCTCAGCTCGACCGCTTTGGCGGCATAGCCTGCGCTCGATTGGGAAGCGCGCGGACCCTCGTCCCAGGTGACCTGCAGCTTCTTGCGGGCCGACTGGGCGTACCACCAGGAATCCGCCACGATGGCGATGCCTTCCTGCAGGTCGCCGCCGTTGATGTACGGGGCATCGGGCTGATCCTGAACCACCACGAAGGCATCGACGATGCCCGGCATCTTCTTGATCTCGGCTTCGTTGAAGCTCTTGACCTTGGAGCCGAACACGGGGCCCTTCTGATACACGGCAAACTTCATGCCGGGCACTTCGGTGTCGATGGTGAACAGCGGCTTGCCGGTGATGATGGCCTTGATGTCGTTGTTGACGATCGGCTTGCCGATGATCTTGTAATCTTTCGGGTCCTTGAAGTTGGCGTCGATCTCCGCCTTGGTGGGAGGAGTCATGGTGGCCAGCTTGCCAATCAACTGGCCGTAGCCGAGCGACCGGTTGTTGGCTTTATCCCAGACTTTGCCCGAAGCCGTGGTCAGCGTCGCCACCGGCACGTTCCACTGGTTCGCCGCGGCCTGCTTCAGCATCATCCGCGCGGCCGTGCCGACCTCACGCATCGGGATCCAATTCTGCGGCGTCGCGGTGCTGCCTCCGGCGATCTGCCCGGAGTATTTCTGGCCAGTAACATCGACGTCGGTCTGCTCGATGGTGACGTCCTTCCAATCGACATCCAGCTCATCGGCGATCAGCATGGGCAGCATGGTGCGGATGCCCTGGCCGACTTCCGGGTTCTTGGCCATGATGGTGACTTTTCCATCCGGCGCGATCTTGATGTAATTTTCGACCTTGGGAGGCGCGGCCGGTCCGCCGAATCCGCCACCGCCGCCGGCTCCACGTCCGCCGCCACCTGCTCCGCCGCGGCCCTGAGGAGCCTGCGCGAAGGCGTCTTGCACAAGGCCGAAAGCAACTCCGCCGCCGGCCAGCGCGCTGACGCGAACCAGGAACCCACGGCGATCGATATTCTTTTTGGAGCTTTGGTTCTGAGAAGCGTTGTTCTGGGTTTTGATCATGGCTATGGTCTCCTTTTCTCCGCTCATCCTTATTGAGCCGCGGACCCGCCGGTGCGAGCCCCTCCATTGCCCATGGTCGCCGCCAAATGGACGGCCTGGCGGATGCGGATGTAGGTTCCGCAGCGGCACAGGTTGCCGTTCATCGCGGTGTCGATGTCCGCATCGCTGGGCTTGGGCTTGGTGGCCAGCAACGCCGCCGCCGCCATAATCTGTCCCGCCTGGCAGTAGCCGCACTGCGGAACGTCGACCTGTTCCCAGGCTTTCTGAACCGGATGAGTGCCATCCGCGGAAAGACCTTCGATGGTCGTGATCGACTTGCTGCCGACTGCAGAAATCTGCAACTGGCAGGAGGGTTGAGCCTTACCGTCCACGTGCACCGTGCACGCACGGCATTGGCCGATTCCACAGCCGAACTTGGTGCCGTGGAGTTTAAGAACGTCCCGTAGGACCCATAACAAGGGCATGTC
The DNA here is from genome assembly GCA_963838455.1 of Bryobacterales bacterium. Taxonomy (GTDB): domain Bacteria; phylum Acidobacteriota; class Terriglobia; order Bryobacterales; family Bryobacteraceae; genus Palsa-187. The sequence goes on along the minus strand of CAWISY010000268.1, from coordinate 33,800 downwards.
GGCAGGAACGTCTGCGGTCAGCTTCTTGCCGTTCACTGTCAAGGTGTAAGCCATGGCTTTGTCTCCGGTAGAGGTTTGTAGAAACTGCTGATGTCACCGAAAAAATACATTGTCGTGCATTCCAAACACTCACAAAACACGACATTTACTGAAATCCGGGGTCCAGCGTATCACCCAGGTGCGAGCGCTGTCAATCAGGTCGATGATGGGTGTCGATGATCGAGGGCGGACAGCCTCGGCGGTGACCAGCGGGTTTTCGGGCGTGGACGGGCCGCGCCGGAGGGTCAGCGGTGAGCGGATGCGGAGCCGTCTCGCGAGCTGGCCGCCTTAGACCGTCAGCAGGTCGCGGAGATCCTCGGTCTCCATGCGTCTGCCGACGTAGAAGGCGCCGAACAGAGCGTAGACGGCGCTGACCTCGTCGAAGCGCATTTCATAAATGAGGCGCTTGAACACCAGGGGATCCTCAGCAAACAGGTCGACGCCCCACTCCCAATCGTCGAAGCCGATGGAGCCGGTGATGATCTGCTTCACCGTTCCGGCGTAGCGGCGGCCGATGGCTCCGTGCTGCTGCATCATGAGCTGGCGGTCTTCAAACGGCACCTGGTACCAGTTCTTCTGCTCGCCGCGGCGGCGGTCCATGGGGTAGAAACAGACGAAGCGCGCGGCCGGAATCTCGGGATAGAGGCGCGAGTGCATGGCTTCGCGCTGGCGGGCGATGGTCTCCTCGATGCCGGCCTTCCAGGCGTCGGAGTGCGGCTCGATGCCCTGCTCCGCCAGCGCTCCGTACACCTTCCCGGTGGATTCGTACAACCCCAGTTCGACCACCGACAAATAAGAGGTGGGCTGTTCCAGGTAATCCCACAGGCGCAGGCCGGTCAGTCCGTGCTGCGCGTCCAGCAGCTCATCGAAGTTGTCCCGGAAATGGATCAACAGGAGGTCGCCTTTGTGTCCCAGCAGACCGTAGCAGGCGCTTCGATTTTTCTCCAGACCCTCCAGGAATTCAGAGGCCTCTTCCAGAATCTCCGCCCTCGCGGCGGCCTCGAGTGCGCGCCAGGCGGCCCAGCGCACTCTGAGCATCTGGTGCAAAACGCCGGCGCCTTCCAGTGTCAGAGGGACCGGCGGCATTTCGTCGAAGCGATGCATGCTTCTAAGTTAACAGGCTTCCGAAATCGCGTGCGAGCAGGCGTGCTAAAATCAAAAGTTCCATGAGCCCAGATACTCATCTGGTCATACAACTTCAATCTCTCGATCAGCGCGCCGCGGTCCTGGAGAAGGAAGTGGCGGCCTTGCCCAAACATATCGCTGAGATCGAGAAGGCGCTCGAAGGTCATCTGCGCAAGCTGGAGGCCGACAAGGCCGCGCTGACGGCCAACCAGAAGGAGCGCAAGCGCATCGAAGGCGAGATCCAGATGAGCCAGCAAAAGATCTCCAAGCTGCGCGATCAGATGCTGGGCGCCAAGACCAACGAACAATACCGCGCCTTCCAGCATGAGATCGAGTTCCTCGAAAAGGAGATCCGCAAATTCGAGGATCGCATTCTGGAGCTGATGACGGAAGCGGAGGCTCTGGACGGAAACGTCAAGAAAGCCGACGCCGCCATGAAGGAAGAAAAGCAGCACGTAGATGCGGAGAAGGCCAAGGCGCGGGAGCGCACCGCGGTCGATCAGGCCGCGCTCGACCAGATCAAGCAGGAGCGCGCCGAAGCCGCTAAGCAACTGCCCGCGGCGACCGCGGCAGCCTACGACCGCATCTTTAAGAAGCGCGGAGGCGTGGCGGTGGCGGAAGTGAGGGGCGGACGATGCACGGCCTGCCAGATCACGCTGCGGCCGCAATATATGCAGGACCTGCGCCGCGGGGATCACTTGATGTTCTGCGAATCCTGCGGGCGGATTCTCTACATCAACGCCGCGGTGAACGTCGAGGACGGCACGCGCCTGGCGCTGTAGGCTGCGCTCGCGCGGCTACCCAAGTTCGATTAGCGCACGAACATACCCGACGGCGAAGTATTTTCTTCGCGATGAAGTCCAGGAGGGATATTCCTTGCGAAGAAGGACCTCCTGAGGCAGGCGATGTTGCAGGCGCAAACAATCACACACAACCCAATGAGGAGCGACGCGGCTGTCCATCTTACAAGTGACACCCTATAAGAAGACGCACCTCGACCGAAGATCGCCGATTGGGGGCGTCAACGAAATGAGTCCGGCGACCAGACGCCGGCTTCTCGGCTTGGTCGCAGACGTTTCGACCGGCCCTTAGACCGGGGCGATTTTAGACTTTGTAGGGGGTGCGCTCGCGCTCCGGCGGACGCTCACGTTCGCGCTCAAAAAGGGTGGGCTCTTCCTGCACGCGGGCGCGGAGGCGGCGGCTGCCGGGCCATTCCAGACGCATGTCGCGGCAAACTTCGTCGAGCATCTCCACGTCGCAGGTCTTTTGCTCGACCGCGAAAGCGGTCAGCAGAAGATTGTCGCAAATGGCGTTGATAACGCGCGGAATTCCCTGGGCGCGAAGGTGAATTTCGGCCATCAGCTCTTCGGAGAAGACCGTCTGGTCGCTCATGCCGGCCTTGATCAGGCGCGATTCCATGTACTCCACCGCATCGCGCAAAGTGAAGGGCTGCAGGTTGCAGCGCAGCACAATGCGCTGCTTCAGTTGCCGCAGATTGGGCGCGTCCAGTTTACGGTCCAGTTCAGGCTGGCCGGAGAGAATGATCTGCAACAGCTTTCCGTTGCGGTTTTCCAGGTTGCCCAGCAAGCGGATCTCTTCCAGAACTTCCCATTCCAGATTGTGCGCTTCATCCACCAGCAGCACCACGGTGCGGCCCTCCTGCGCCTGCTCCACCAGCATCTGGTTCAGCGCGAACAGCACTTCGGTTTTGGAAGTCCGGGAACAGGGGAGGTTCAGATCGTAGGCGATCATTTCAAAAAACTGATCGCTATTGATGCGCGAGTTAAACAGAAACGCAAATTCGATATACTGGGATTCGAGAAAGTCGCGGAGGCACTCGAGCATGGTGGTCTTGCCCGTGCCGACCTCGCCGGTCAGGACGATGAACCCCTTGCGGGCTTGCACGCCGTAGACCAGATTCGCCAATGCCTCTTCGTGCTGCTCACTCCGGTAAAAGAAGGAAGGATCCGGACTGAGGCTGAAGGGGCTCTCCGAGAAGCCAAAGAAAGCATTATACATAGCTGGGGGCTCAAACCCTCTCTTATGTCCAGTCTTATCTCGATAGTACCATGCATCTGTCGGACCGCAAATGCTTTTCTGGTCCTGCAAGTACCGTCGGCAGAATGGTGATGGTTTGTGAGGCCCCTTCGTTCCTCTTCCATCGAAACTGCCGAGCCGCGCCCGACCGGTTAAGGCGATCCCCGTACTCCCAAGCCTACAGAAACTTCCCATAAGTTCCGATGCTGTAAGGGGATGGTAGTCTGTCTACGGGTGGACTGCGTCCAAAAACGTCTATGGTCGCGGCCGTAATTTCACCGAATCTCCAAGCCCAGGATGTGATCGCCAAGGCGCTGGAGCGAACCGGGCAAGTGGAGTCGGTGTGGTCACTACCGGTCGCTCCCGAGCCGGGCCAACTCAAAGACCTGCCCGATGATGCCGGCGGATGCCTGGTCTTTCTAGACTTTTCGGATCAGACCGCGGCGGCTGCCATCGCGGCGGAAGCCAATCGACTGGGCAAGTCCGTGCAAATGGTGGCGATGAAGCCGGAAGGCGGCGTAGCGGGGGAGCTGGCGCGGCTCGGCTACCGTCATGTGATCGCGCTGCCGCCCTCGCCGCAGGAAGTGCTCGGGGTATTCGGCCGGCTGGTTTCCTCCCCCGACTCTTCGACGAAGGACGACGCCGGAACCGGCTGGATCTTCGCCTTCCTGCCCGCCCGGCCGGGAGCCGGAGCAACCACTCTGGCGGTGCACACGGCGGCGGCGGTCGCACGGTTATCGGGCCAGAGGACGCTGCTGATCGACTTAGACCTGCGGCTGGGCATGACCTCCTTCCTCCTGCAACTGCCCGGCGAGCATTCGGTGGTGGACGCGCTCCAGGATATCGACCGGGTGGCGCTGCGCTGGGAGGGTCTGATCAATCGCCGCGGAAACTTGGATATTCTGGGCTCGGCTCCGCAGGAGTTTGCCGAGCCTGATCTGGAAAACCGCAGCGGCTCGCTGCTGAGCTTCGCGCGGCACCGCTACCAGACCGTGGTGGTGGATCTTCCGGGCGAGATGCGCGACTACGAAATCGACGCCTTGCGGTGCGCGACCAACTGCTTCCTGGTGTGCAACTCCGACATCGGGGTGATGCACATGGCGCAAAGAAAATCCGAGCAACTGCACGCGCTCGCGCTGGAACAGAAGACTTCGGTGATTGTGAATCGCGCCGGCGGTCTGGGTATGATCTCGCCGCGCGACGTGGAGGCGATCCTGCGCCTGCCGGTGCGCTTCAGCGTGGCCAACGCGTATAGGGAGATCGCCGAGGCGACGCGTACGGCCACAACGCTCGAAGGCCGCGGCGGCGTGGTGACGCAGATCGAGAACCTGGCTCGATGGATGGTTCCCGGGGCTAGTCCGGCAGCCGAGCCGGCCGGGGTGAAGGAGACCGCTTCGCGCAAGTTCCTTGAATTCTTCAGTACGGGAGGAGGGCGCGCAGGCCGTTGAGCCGGAATTCGCGCCGGGAAAGTATGGATGCCTTGTTACGGCGTTTGGGAGACGAAGTTCGCGAGAGTCTGCATCAGATTCTGGGCATGATGGAATTGATAGCGGAAGAACCCCTGTCGGATAACCAGCGGCACTACCTGGGCCGCTGCCGCCACAGCGCGGATCAACTGTTGTGCACGGCCAACGATCTGGCGGAGCTGGCGCGCACGGAGCTTCCGCCGCTGGTGGAGACTCCGTTCCGGGTGGAAGGAGTCGTTGCGGAGATGGCGTGGCTGCTGCAGCACCTGGCGGCTCGCCGGGATACCGCGTTCAGTTGGCACGTGGAGCCGAGCGCGCCGGAGATGGTGTCGGGCGATGCGCGCCTGCTGCAGGATCTGTTGCGCAAGGTGGTGGAAAGCGCGCTGTATCTGGCTCCGCGCGGAAGACTTCACCTGGAGGTAAGCGGCAACTCCGAACGGGTTCTGATCCTGGAAACGCGGGCCGCGGCGGTGGGCGAGACGCTGTCCGATCCGGAGTTCCTGAGCGCGGAGGCTCTGGGGCCGGCGCTAGGATTGAGCATCGTGCGCCAGCGCCTGGATCAGATGGGAGGCAAACTGGCGACCTTCACCGAAGGCGGGCGAGCGACCCTGGTCATGACGGTGCCGTTTGCGCCCGCGGGTGAAGCGAAATGGACTGTGCCGGAGCAGGCCGCGGCCGGGGCTCCGTTGAACCTGCTGATCGCCGAGGATTCCGATGACAGCTACTTCCTGCTGGAAGCCTGGGTGGCCAGCGAAGGCCACCAGCCCGCACGCGCCCTGAACGGCTTGCAGGCCGTGGAGATGGTCAAATCCGGCCGCTTCGATTTCGTGGTCATGGACGTGAAAATGCCGGTGATGGACGGCTACACCGCCACCCGCCTGATCCGCGAATGGGAGACCGAGGAGGGCCGCGCTCGGCTGCCCATCTTGCTGCTTTCCGCCGAAGAAGCCGCGGTGCAAATGCGCACCGGCGCCAAAGCGGGCTGCTCCGGCTATCTCACCAAGCCCGCGACCAAGGTCCAGGTGCTGACGGCGCTCGGCTTCTACGCCCGGCCGGACCTGGCGGTGCGAGCGTGAGGCGGAAAAGTTGAGCGGCGGACACGCGTGAACATACGATTCGAGCGCATAGAAAAGCGAACCCCCGTGTTATGCGGAGCAGCCGCAGTCCTAGCCGGCGTGTGCGGCGTGGCGGGTTGGCTGCTGCACATCCCGCGCTTGATTCAAGGGGCGCCGGGCTTTGGCGCGATGCAGTTCAACGCCGCGCTGGGTCTGGTGCTGGTGGGAGCGGGTCTGGCGCTGGTGGAAACTCGCCGGCGGATTGCCGCTGCATGCGGAGCGTTGGCGGCACTCCTGGGAGCGGCGACGTTTGCAGAGTACGCGCTGCGAATCGACCTGCACATCGACAGTCTTTTGTATCACCCCTGGCTGGCCGCGGAAGTTCCCTCGCGCATGGCCTTGAACGCGACGGCGTGCTTCATGATGGCCGGCACGGCGCTGGCTCTGGCCGGCCTGTTCCCACGAGCCTTAGGTAAGTTCGCCCTCAGCGGCGGCGTCGGTCTGTTGATCGTCTCCTCCTCCGCGATGACGGGCTACGCCCTGGGGATCGAGATCGCCTACCGCTGGGCCTCGCAGACGCGCATGTCGATTCTGGCCGCGGCGGCATTCGCACTGGTGGGAGCGGGTCTGGCGATGCTCGGTTGGCGGCGCCTGGACCTGGACCGCACTCTGTGGCTCACGCTGTTGACCGCCGGGGGCGTCGCCGGCACTTCGGTGGTGACCTGGCTGGCCGTGGCGGCCGATTACCGCAAGATGGGCGCGCCGCAAGTGGTGCCCGATCTGCTCCTGTTTACTGGCATCTCGCGCGCCTGTCTGGCGGCGATCGTGGTGTTTCTCTGGCGCAACAACCGCCAGAGCCTCAAAACGGCCGAAGTCCTCAATACCGACCTGCAGGGCAAAGTCGCCGAGCGAACGGCTCAACTGGACGCGATCTTTGAATTGGTGACGGTGGGCACCTGGACCCACGACTTGATCACCCATTCGGTCACGCATCAGGGCCAGCACAACCGCATTTTTGGGTTGCCCCCGGAGGAGCCCGAGCGCCTCTTCCGCGAGTTGCTGGAAGCCGTCCATCCGGAGGACCGCATCAAGCTGCGCGAAGCGGAGCGGCGCGCGAGCGAAGGGGACAGCATCGACGTGGAGTTTCGCGTGATCTGGCCGGACCGTTCGGAGCACTGGGTGCTGGCTCGCGGAGCTGTCTCCAAGACGGTGGACGGCAAACCGGTGTGCTTGACCGGCATCAGCCTGGACATCACGCGGCTCAAGAAAGTGGAAAGCGCGCTGCAGTCGAGCGAGGCCGCTGTGCGCAAACTCAACGAAGCGCTGGAACGGCGGATTCGCATTCAAACTCGTGAACTGGTGGAATCGGAACGGCGTTTCCGCCACATGGTCGAGGGCCTCCGCGACTACGCGTTCTTCATGCTCGACACCGCGGGCAAAGTGGTGAGCTGGAACCTGGGCGCGGAGCGAATCCACGGCTACCGGAGCGAGGAGATCGTCGGTAAGCAATTTTCGATTTTGTGCACCGAGGAAGACATCGCGCGGGGCCATCCGGAGGCACAACTGCAACTGGCGGCCGAGCACGGACAGCACGAAGAATCGGGTTGGCGCGTAGCCCGCGACGGCCAGCGCTTCTGGGCGCACGTGCTGGTGACCGCGGTCTACGACGAGGCGGGCGACTTGTGCGGTTTCTCCAAGCTGGTGCGCGACATCACGGAAAGAAAACGCACCAACGAGATGCTGGAGGAGCAGCGCCGCCAGGCTGAAGAAGCCAACAAAGCTAAGAGCCGCTTTCTGGCTTCGATGAGCCACGAAATCCGCACGCCCATGAACGCGATCCTGGGCATGACCGATCTGCTGTGGGATACCGACCTCGACGAGGACCAGCGCCATTACGTCGAGATCTTCCGTAGCGCGGGCGCGAACCTAATGGGCTTGATCAACGACATCCTGGATCTTTCCAAGATCGAGTCCGGGAAGCTGGAGCTGGAGAAAACCGCGTTCGATGCGCAGCAGGTGGTCTTCGATGTGATCGAGCTGCTGGCGCCGAAAGCGCTGGACAAAAGCATCGGACTGCGCGCGCGGGTGTCGCCGGGACTGGCCACGCGGGTGGTGGGCGACCCGGCCCGGCTGCGCCAGGTGCTGATGAATCTGGTGGGCAACGCCATCAAGTTCACCAGTTCGGGAGAAGTGGTGGCGGCTCTGGAGGCTCCTTTGGACGATGCGCCGGGTGAACTGGTGTTCCTGGTATCCGATACCGGAATCGGCATTCCCCAAAACAAGCTCGCCACCATTTTTGAAGCTTTCGAGCAGGTGGATGCCTCGACCACTCGAAAATATGGCGGCACCGGCCTGGGCCTGCCGATTTCGCGCAAACTGGTGGAGTGCATGGGCGGAGTTCTGCGCGTCGAAAGCGAACCGGGGCGCGGCAGCACGTTCCACTTCACCGTGAAGTTCGAGCTGGCGCCCGTAAGCCTCGAAGAAAACCGCACTGGCCTGCTTGACGGACCTGCGCCGGCCGAATCGGCGCCGCTAAACGGCGTGCGAAATGCGGAGCCAGCGGCACGGATTCTAGTTGCCGAAGACTCGCTCGACAATCAATTCCTGATCCAGGAGTATCTCAAGGGTGCGCCTTACACGGTGACATTCGTCTCCGATGGCAAAGCCGCGGTCAAGCAGGTTCGAGACGCGGTCTTCGACGCCGTTCTGATGGACATGCAGATGCCGGTGATGGATGGTCTGTCGGCGACGCGCGCGATTCGGGAGATCGAAAGGCAGATGACTCGCCGGCCGGTTCCGATTCTGGCTCTGACCGCTAACGCGCACCGCGAGGCCGTCCAGCAGTGCCTGACGGCGGGCTGCAACGGGCATCTGGCAAAACCGGTGTCGAAGGCGGGGATGCTCCGCGCGCTCAAGGAACTGCTGGCGGCTGCGCCGGTTTCGGCCGATCCCGCGGCGGCGGTTCAGGTCACGGTTCCCGAAGGTCTGGAACATCTGGCGCCGAAGTATCTCTCGGCGCGCCAGAAAGAGGTGCCGGAGATGGTGGCGCTGCTGGCGGCTTCCGATTTCGACCAGATCTGCTCCCGCGCCCACAACATGAAAGGCACCGGACGTTCTTACGGCTTTCCCGATCTGACCGAGATCGGCGCCGCGCTCGAACGCAGCGCCAAGCATGGCGACAAAGAAGCGATCGACAAGCAGCTCATGCGGCTGGCGAATTACCTGGAAAGCGTGGTTCTGGGGGCGGAGCCGGCGGAGCGGGAGAACCCGGCTTAGAAACATCGTTAGCGCAGCCCCTGGCAGTAGTTCCCAACTGTTCCATCTGTCCCACCAGATGCAGCAGAATTGAGCGAGGCAGATAATTTAGTCATGTTCTCCAGCATTGCCTTCTTTCATCTGGTCCAGGGGCATCGCGATCCCGTCCTTGCGCTCAATACTGAACTCGACAGTCACCCGGATCTAAGCAACGCACTACTCGTGTTGCCAGAAGCATTTAACCTCGGACGCCCATACGCCGACCATGGCAGTCCGACCATTCACCGCGATGAGATTCTGAAGACCCTCGTGCAGATTTGGCAGACACGGAAGATCAGCTTTGTTGTCGGCCTCTTACAGCCAGCTGTGGCGGGATCGAAGCCGCGCAATTCTGCATATTTTGTGGGCGGCGAAAAACCACGATTGATGTGTCACAAAGAGACGGCGGATGGAGCAGATTACGAGGCTTGTCCGATTGAACCAGACCAAGAGAACCCATTATTTCTTGTGGACACTGCCATTGTCGCAGTCATTTGTCGGGACGTGAGTTGCTCTGGACGCTGCGATAGGCTTGCGGAGACCGCCGTGACCGCGAACAGGGCATGCAATATTGTTTGTATTCCTGCGGCCATGTACGAGGAAAATGGTTGGTTCGGAGGCGCCGTCCCTGGTAATCGGCTGCCTTTCCTGCAACAGCCTTACGGCGACAAGTGTCACGTCGCGTTGGCCAACTCAGACAGGTCCGCCGGTCAGGGTAGTTTCATCACCGACGCTGCCGGCGTTGTGCGAATACGTCTCACGGGCGCTGAGCGCCAGAAGAATCAGATAGCCGTGTTCGCCATTGGATAACCCGTGTGAACCCAGGCACCATCTTTGTCAAGCGAGAATCTGTCGTGTTCGGACTTCACGACAGGCCGCTATAAGGGGAACTCGATTCCAATGTCGGCGGCAACTGAGCCGCGACCGGAGGAAGCGGACGGTATGGGCGGACGCTAAGAAAATTTCACGCCGGCGACCACAAGCTGCGGCATCGCGTTGTTCCAGCTATCCGGAATCTCATCAAAGGGCAGGCGGAAGGATTTGGTTTCTCCCGGCTTGAGCCCGCCGGTCTTAGGGCTGACGATGGCCAGCCGCGGCTTGTAGATGATCTGCCCGCCGGGATCGCGGAACACGCAGTAGATCTCGATGGCGTCTACGGGGCGTTCCCCGGTGTTGGCGATTTTGCCCTCGATCTCCACCAGCATCTGGCTGGCGTAGCTGCCGGTGGCTTTCATATTGACGTCGCTCAGTTGCAGATTCCTGACGTAGGCCTTGCCTTCGGCCGAGAGCGGAATCTCGGCGGCCGGAGGCGCAGGTTTCAGGGCGAGGTAGGCGAAAACCCCAACGCCGATCAGCGCGATGGCGCCGGCCACGTAGACCGGGATGCCGATCGGCGGACGCTTCGGGGCCGCGGTTTGTTCAACGGCCACTGATGGTCATCTCCTGAATCATGATGGTAGGCGATGCAATGGAGCCGCGGAATTCCAGGTTGGAGCCGATCTGGCTCATCTCCATCAGCATGTGCTTGAGATTCCCGGCAATGGTGATCTCCGACACCGGATAGGCCAGCTCGCCGTTTTCGATCCACACGCCCGCCGCTCCGCTGGAATAATCGCCGGTCACGGTGTTGGCCGTGGCTCCGATCAATTCGGTGACGTAGAGACCTTGGCGCACCTGCCCGATCATCGCTTCCTCGGTTACGACACCGGCGTCGATGTAAAAGTTCCCGTTGCCGACGCCCGCGTTTCCGCCCAAGCCGCGTGAAGCGTTGCCCGTGGTCTTGAGCGCGAGTTTGCGCGCGTAGTAGCTGTTGAGCAGGTAGTTTTTGAGAACGCCGCGCTCGATGACCACCGTGCGCCGCGTGCGCACGCCTTCATCGTCAAACGGCGAGGAGCCGAACAGGCCCGGCATGGTGGCGTCGTCGATGACGGTCAGTGCCTCGGACGCGATCTTTTCTCCCAGCTTGCCGGCCAGAAACGAAGCGTGCCGGTAAATCGCGCCTCCGTGCACGGCATCGAAGATTTCTCCCAGCAGGGAGCGGGCCGTGCGCGGCTCAAAGATCACGGGCGCTCTCTGCGTGGTGGCTTTGCGCGCGTTCAAGCGGCGCAGCGCGCGTTCCGCGGCCCGGCGGCCGACCTCTTCCGCGCTCTCAATCCCCGAGGCACGGCGCGAGGAACTTTGCCAGTAGTCGCGTTCCATGGCCCCGTTTTCGTCCTTGGCCACCGGGACCACGCTCAAGCCGCAGCTCGAAGTCCGGTAGGAGCCGGAGAATCCACTGGAATTGGCGAAGGCACGCGTGCCGGTATAGGAGTCGAACGACGCGCCTTCCGAGTTTTGAATGCGCGGGTCGGCGGTCAAGGCGACGTCTTCGGCCCGGCGCGCTTGCTCGATCTTCCAATCCGTCTCCAGCTCCGCGATGGCGGGGTCGTAGAGCGAAAGCGGCCCGGAAAATATTCCCAGCTCTTCCGGATCGGGCAAGCCGGCGTGGGGATCCTCGGTGGTGACTCGAGCCAGGTCGAGTGCGGAGCGCACCATCTCCTCCATTCCCTTCGGCGAAAGATCGGAGGTTCGGGAGGAGCCGGTGTTGCGCCCCACCAGCACGCGGATGCCGGCCCCGCGCGAGCCGGCTTGCTTGAGGCTCTCCACTTCGCGCATGCGCACACCGGCGGAAAACTCCTCGCCCTCAGCCACGGTGCACTCCGCGCCGGTCGCGCCCAACGCCAATGCGCGGGACACCGCGCCGCGAGCCATTTCTTCGAGTTCGCTCACGCTGCGGTGCCTCCCACAGTCATGCGGTCGATCTTGACCGTCGGGATGCCGACGCCCACCGGAACGTTTTGCCCCTCTTTGCAGCAGATGCCGACGCCTTCATCCAGCTTCAGATCGTTGCCCACCATGCTGACGTACTTGAGCGCCTCCGGTCCGTTGCCGATCAGCGACGCCCCCCGCACCGGGCGGGTGATTTTGCCGTCCTCGATCAGGTAGCTTTCGGTGGCGCTGAACACGAAATTGCCGCTGGTGATATCCACCGAGCCGCCTCCGAAAGTAGTGCAGTAGATGCCTTTGGGAACGCTGCGGATAATCTCCTCCGGATCGCTCTCGCCGGCCAGCATGTACGTATTGGTCATGCGCGGCATGGGGATGTGCTGGTAGCTTTCGCGGCGGCCGCTGCCGGTGGAGTGCGACCGGCTGAGCCGCGCCGAGAGCTGATCCTGCAGATATCCGCGCAGGATGCCGTTTTCGATTAAAACATTCTGCTGCGTGGGCGTACCTTCGTCATCCACGTTGAGCGAGCCGCTGCGGCTGCCGATGGAGCCGTCGTCGATCACCGTGCACAAGGGGCTGGCCACCGGCTGGCCCACGCGTCCAGCGAACGCCGAGACGCCCTTGCGATTGAAATCCGCCTCCAGACCGTGGCCCACCGCTTCATGCAGCAGAATCCCGGGCCAGCCGGGGCCAAGCACCACCGTCATCTCGCCGGCGGGCGAATCCACCGCATCCAGTTGCACGATCGCCTGCCGCACCGCCTCGCGCGCGAAGCTTTCCGGGGACTTGGAATCGGTGAAAAAGTCGAGCGAGACGCGCCCGCCCCCGCCGGAGTATCCATGCTGCGGAGCTCCGTCGCCCTGGCGCGCCAGAACCGACACGTTGAGACGGGCCATGGGCTGGCGGTCGTAGCTGAGGCGGCCGTCGCTGGAGGCGATCAGGATCTCGCGCAGGCTGTCGCCGTAGGAAGCCTGCACCTGAAACACCCGCGCATCGGCGGCCCGAGCGGCGGCATCGGCCCGCTTCACCAGATCGACGCGCTCCTCCAGGCCGGTTTCATGGGGACTGCGCAACATCGGGTAAAGATTATGTTTGCGGGACTCCTCGAAGCCGGTCTTCAGGATGGTGGAGGGTCCCTGCGCGATGCGTGCGGCCACGCGCGCCGCCTTGCGGATCCTCTCCGGGCTCAAATCGTCGCTATAGGCGTAGCCGGTGCGCTCTCCGATCAGCACCCGGACGCCCACGCCGAGCTCCACGCCCTGCGAAGCGCTCTTGATGATGCCTTCGTCGATACCGATGGAGCTGGTGGCCAGATACTCGAAATACAAGTCGGCGTATTCGCCCCCGGCGGAGAGCGCTTCACCGAGGTAAGACTCGAGATCGCGCTCGGTGACGCCGAAGCGAGCCGCAAAAAAAGATCGGGAAAACCCCATGATTCGAGCGTATCACGCAGGCCAAGTTACTACGCAAGGTTGACGCTGGGTGACGTGATACTGTACTATAACAGGAGTACAGTTTGAGCAATGCTCATCAAGCTCACAACCTCCGCCGGCCAGCCTCTGTACCTGCAGTTGATGCAGCAGATCCGCCATGCCATCGAAACCGGCGCCTTGCGCGACGGCGACCAGCTTCCAGGCATTCGGACGCTCGCCGAGGAACTGGTGGTCAGCCCCGGCACCATTGCAAAGGCATATTCGGAACTGGAGCACGAAGGTGTCCTGGCACTCCATCACGGGGCGGGAGCATTCGTTTGTGTGAATCGTCGGACTCGACGTTTTGGCGACCGTGTTCAGGCAGCGCGGGAGCGCGTGGACGATCTGATCCAAAGCCTGCGCGATGAGGGCTTGCTGGATGACGAAATCAGGAGGCTGTTCGAAGCCGGCCTGCTGCTGCCGAGGGTTGAGACGGTGGGAAAACGATGACCTGTACAACAGCGATCGAGACAGCCGGACTCTGCAAATCCTATGGGTCAACCCACGCAGTCCGAGACCTCAACCTGACGGTACAACCCAATCGGATCACAGCGTTTCTTGGCTTGAACGGCGCGGGCAAGAGCACAACGATCAAGATGCTTTTGGGAATGGTAAAGCCGACTGCGGGCAGCGGCGCCGTCCTGGGCAGACGAATCGACAATCCCGCGGATAGTGTGGCCATACGCCGGGCTGTGGCTTTCGTAAGCGAGGATAAGCGCCTTTACAGCTACATGACGGTGGAGCAGATCGTCAGGTTCACCAGCGGCTTTTTCCCCGGCTGGCGTTCTGATCTTGCCGCCGCTCTCATGCGGAAGTACGAGCTGCCGCCGGGCCGGAAGGTCCGGCATCTTTCTAAAGGGATGCGCACGAAGCTGGATTTGCTGCTGGCGGTTTCGCGGCACCCGGCTCTTCTGATACTCGACGAACCGAGCGAAGGCCTCGATCCGCTTGGCATCGAGCAATTGCTGGAAACCCTGGTCACTGAGTGCGCTGACGGCACCACGGTGTTTTTCTCCTCGCATCAGATTGCCGAAGTGGAGCGAATTTCGGATCAGGTGTGCGTCATCCATAAGGGAGGCCTGGTCATGAACGCATCTCTGGACGCCTTGCGCCAGTCTTGGCGGCAGGTCGATATGGTGTTCACTTCTATTCCCGACCAGGCCGATTTTCAAATGGTTGGGGTTGAGCGCATCCGCACACGCGGGCAACAAATGAGCATCTTTGCGAGCCGTAACGTGGAAGCAATCGTGGAGCGGGCCAGAGATTTTCAGGCGAGCGCCGTCGACGTAACTCCGGTTGGTCTCCGGGAGATTTTTCTGCAGACGGTGGAGGAGAACTGAAATGCTCTGGTACAAAGCGTGGCTGGAGACGCGGACACGGTTCCTGATTGCTCTTGCGGGGATTACTGGACTTTGCTCATACGCGGTCTACGAACTGGGTGGGGACGTGGCGCCACGGTCGACGCTTGACTACTACTATTCCACGTTGCACTCAGGTCATCGGCTGATCGCCATCATGTGGCTTGTAGCGATGACCCTCCTGATGATGGGCGGATTGGTGCAGGAAAAGGCGGCCGGCGTTTCCTCGTTCACGCTGGCGCTACCGGTTAGCCGCGCCCGGCTGATGGGCGTCCGCATCTGGGCGGGCCTGACTCAGGCCGCCGTTCTGGCAGTCCTTCCGTGGATCGCCATATCAGCCGTGTTCAACGTGGCTGGGTGGCCGATCTCCTTCTTCCAGGTCCGCTTTTACCTCCTTCTGTTGGCCGGCGGCGGAATAGTATTTGCCGGCGTGGCGGTACTGATCTCTTCGCTTGTCGATGGTCAATACACAGCCCCAATGGTGGTGCTGGGCGTGCTTCTTGTTTGCGCAAATGCCCCCAGATCCCTGAATTCCGTAAATCCGCTGGTATTCATGTCCGGCCGAGACTACATGGCCCGCCCCGACATGCTGGCCGGACCCATACCGTGGGCACGCCTTGCGGCCAACGTATGCGCCGCGGCGCTTTTCATGTTCGCGTCCATGAAGGTCGTGCAAAACCGGGACTTTTGAAAACCCTCCAGGAGAACAAATCATGAGATCGGCGAATGCAGTGCAGATCATAGTTGGGATCTTAGGCGTAGCGCCTCCGAGTTTTTCCCAAGCGCCTCCCGCGGCGAAGCCATCGTTTGAAGTTGCGTCGATCAAGCCCAGCGCGCCCGGAACACGCACGCAACTTATGGTTCCACCGGGCGGGCGGTTCGCCGTCAATGGCGTCTCCTTCGTGCTGATGATCGCCGCGGCCTATCGCGTTCGAGACTATCAGATCATAGGCGCGCAAGGCTGGATGATGAAGGATCTGTGGAACATTGAAGCCAGGACCGCGTCGGGTACGGTCGGTCCCCCTCCCACCACGCCTCCCTATTTGAACGTCCCTGACATGATGGCTGTCAGACTCCAGGCGCTGCTTGAGGATCGCTTCGAGCTAAAGAGCCATCGCGAGACAAAGGAGATGCAGGTGTATACATTAACCGTCGACAAGGGCGGCCCCAAACTCAAGCCTTTCGATCCTTCGGCCGCCGCGCAAACATCTGCCTTGCCCCCGGGAACTCAGCCACCCGTTGATCCAGATGGAAAGCTGCTCCCAAACTTCGCGCCGCCTCCCGGTGCGGTCGTGGCAGGCGGAGGAACCATCCTCGCGACGGGCGTACCCATGGATCAGATTGTCACCCTTTTAGGGCGGCTAACGGACCGGCCGATCCTCGACAGGACAGGTCTGGTAGGTCGCTTCAATATTAGGCTGCAATTCGATCCGGAAACTGCACCGCGTACCCCACTCGGTACGACCCCGGCGAGTCCGCCACCGTCTACACAGCAGACACCCAGGGACCCGGCTAGTCCCTCCCTGTTCACCGCGATTCAGGAGCAGCTCGGGCTGAAATTGGAACCGAGGAGGGAGCCAGTTGAAGTTCTTGTAATTGATTCGGCCGAACGGGCTACCGAGAACTGATGTATTTGAACGGCAATACTCCCATTCCCGTGCCGCGGGCTCAGATACCTCAGGCGGGAGGTGTACCGGGGATTTGGGCCGAAGCTGGCCAGCGAGTAATCGCCCAGGCCAAGGTTGACGATCGGTTTTCACCCAGCTACAGTGGGCAAGTGAAGTTGCGAAATCCTTTGAAAACCTGCATTACTCCCCTTACTCTCGGAATCATTCTCGCGGCGCAATGTAGTTTCGCCCAATCCTTCCCTCCCGACGCGGAAATCCGAGCCGTGCTGGAACAGCGCGTGCTCAGGCAGAAGCAGAGCGTGGGCATCGCGGTGGGCGTGATCGGCCCGGAAGGCCGCCGGGTAATCACTTTCGGAGGGCTGGATGTCGGCAGCCCGCGCGTGCTCAACGGCGATACGCTGTTTGAAATCGGATCGGTGACCAAGGTCTTCACTTCCCTGCTGCTGGCCGACATGGTGCAGAAGGGCGAGGTCGCGCTCACGGACCCGATCTCGAAATACCTTCCGCCAGGCACCAAGGTTCCGGAGCGCAACGGGCGGCAGATTACGTTGGTGGACCTGGCCACGCACACCTCCGGCCTGCCGCGCCTGCCCACCAATCTCAAGCCCAAAGATCCGGCCAATCCTTATGCGGATTACACCGTCGCGCAGTTGTACGAGTTCCTGGCCACCTACCAGCTTCCGCGCGAGATCGGCGCGCAGTATGAGTACTCCAACCTGGGCGGCGGCCTGCTGGGGCACGTGCTGGCTTTGCGCGCGGGGATGGATTTCGGCGCGCTGATCATCAATCGCGTCACCGGCGTGCTGGGCATGAAGGACACCAGCATCGGTCTATCGCCGGAGATGGAGGCGCGGCTGGCGGTAGGGCACGACGCCAATCTGGAGGCGGTCGACAACTGGGACATGCCGACGCTAGCCGGCGCCGGCGCCCTGAAATCCAGCACCAACGACATGCTGACCTTCCTGTCGGCGGCCTTGGGCTACACCAAGACGCCGCTGGCGCCGGCGATGGCGGCTCAGCTTGCGCTACGGCGCCCCACCGGGACTCCGGGGATGGAAGTCGCCCTGGGCTGGCACATCGTGACCAGCAATGGACGGGAGATTGTTTCGCACGACGGCGGCACCGGCGGATATCGGTCCTTCGTGGCTTTCGATCCCAAGGCCAGAACCGGCGTGGTGGTGCTGGCCAACGCCGCCAACAATGCCGGAGTCGTGGATATCGGGCTGCATTTGATGGACCCCAAGAGTCCGCTGCTGACCGACGCGGCGTTCGCCCCGCCCAAGGAGCATAAAGAGGTCGCCGTGGACACCAAGCTCTTTGACGGCTACGTGGGCAATTATCAACTAGGTCCGAACTTTGTCCTGGTCGTTTCGCGCGACGGCAATCAGCTCTTCCTGCAGGCCAACGGCCAGCCGAAATTCCCGATCTTTCCCGAGGGTCCCAAGGACTTTTTCCTGAAGGCTGTAGACGCGCAGCTCACCTTTGAGACCGACGATCAAGGCAAGGCCAAGTCGCTGGTGATGCATCAGAACGGCAACAACGTTCCCGCCAAGCGGATTAACTGACCCTACGGTAGGGACACCGTGCGGTTGATCCAGATGATGTTGTCCCAACTCAAAACTTTGGGCGGGCCGTCAAACAGCTTGCCATAGCTTCCGCCGGAAGCCTTGAACGAAAACTCCTTGACGCGGTCCGGCGGGGTGGTGGTGACGTTGCGAAGAATGTCCAGCACCTGCTCCTGCCGCGAGATCTGGAAAAAGCCCGGCTTCTTTGCCGAATAAAACCGCGTATCGGTGGGCATGGTGCGATTGCCGACTCCGCGCTCGAACTTGATATGCAGTTCCAGATGCTCGCCGCCCGCGGCTCGAAAATCCCAGTCCTGCGATTCGCTCGTGTTTTCGAGCGTGCGGCGCATCGCATGTGTCGTCCCAAGTAGATAGACTCCGAACGGTCCCGGCGCATCCCCCGCATCCTCGGTGATTCCGCCGATCACCAACTGTGCATTCGCGCCGCTGGGATCTTTGACCGGGGCCACCAGGTACACCAGGCGGTTCGACCCTTTCCCCGCCGGCTTGCCGCCGGGCGCGTTGATGGTCATGCGGTCAATGAAGACCGCCCGCAGATTGCAATCCTTGGCTGCGCCCTGCGCGGCGACATTCGGCGCAAAACCGGGAGGAAAGTATGCGGCCAGCGCGGAGGCGGGAACGGCCAAGTCGAGCTGGAAGCGCGCCTCCATACTTGATTCAACAGCGCTTGATTCAACAGCGCTCGACTCAACCTTGTTTTGGGCGTGCACCAAAGGCAGCAAGACCGCCAGCAGCAGCGTGATTCTCATTCCAACGATTGTATGTCAGTCCGTGAGAGGGTCTTTGACGCAGCGAAATCCGGTGTCCGGCGCCGAGTAACGCTCCGGGACCAGCAGCGAGCCGTAGACCAAGTCGGGCGCCAGCGCCTGCTTGAAGGAGCCTCCGCGCACGGAAACCCACGGCTCATCCGCGGTGGGCGCGGGTTTGAGCAGACCGAGCCGCGCGAATCGCGCGACGGCTTCGTTGCTCGGCATGACGCGGCCCTCGACGAATTCCCAGGCATTGCCCATCATTTGATACGCGCCGTCCGGGCTCGCTTTGCCGTCCCTGTAGGCTTGAAACGATTTGACGTCCACCAGTCCGTG
Source organism: Bryobacterales bacterium (assembly GCA_963838455.1). Taxonomy (GTDB): domain Bacteria; phylum Acidobacteriota; class Terriglobia; order Bryobacterales; family Bryobacteraceae; genus Palsa-187. The sequence goes on along the minus strand of CAWISY010000268.1, from coordinate 14,889 downwards.
CCCGCCAAAGGAAGGATTGTTGGCGACGTTGGCGAGCGTCGGGTCCGGGGAGTCGCCCCACGGGAACAGGTTGCCGTTGGGGCCGCGCGCGGCGCGCTCCCATTCAAGCGGCGTCGGCAGCCGCTTGCCCACGCGCATCGCAAACATTCGCGCCTGCGCGATGGTGATGTTGACTATGGGCAGGTCGCGGTCGGCGGGCGGCTTGTCGCAGGGCATGAGATCGCAGAAATCGCCGGACGTTACTTCGGTCGCGTCGATCAGAAACTGCTTGAGCATGACCGGACGCTTGTCCGGGCCGGCCAGAAAGGTTCCCGCCGGGATGTCGATCATGCCCTCGGCCATCGCTTTGGCGAAGGACTGCTCGGAGGAGGGCGCGGCGAATTTGCCGGAGGAGGCCGGACGCACGATCCAGAACCATGTGCCGATGGCCGCCAGCGTGACCACAGTGACCGCGCTGTACACGATCACCGAAAGCTGAAAAAGCGGGCGAGCCGGCGATTCGGGTTGCCGCACCGGACGCGCGGCCTTCTGCTGCAAATCGCCGCCAAGGAAACCCTCAAGCGCCGCCAGGATCACGCCGAAGCTCTGCGGCCGCGCTGAGGGGTCCTGGGCCGTCGCCTGCGTCACCAGTGCGCGGAGATTCGCGGGAACATCGCCGCGGCCCTCCAGCAGCTTCGACGCCAGCATGCCCCACGCGTAAATATCGTCGAGCGGCGAAGCGGATGTTTTGGCGACGCCGAAATTCATCAGCTTGGCTTTGCCCGAAGCATCGAGGCGAATGTTCTCCGGCTTGACATCGCCATGCGCCACACCGCGCTGGTGCATGGACTGAAGCGCCGCCGCAATCTGTGCGGCGATCCGCAGGCGCGGAATCAGGCCGGCGCCGGCCCGATCGAGGAGCGCCGCATCATGCAACGCCCCGTCCTGTAACGCAGAAGCCAAGTCCGTGCCCGTCACATACTCCATCGCCAAGTAGGGGCGGCCTTCCTGCTCGCCGTACTCGAAGATGCTGACGATGTTGTCGTGCCGGATGTCGCCCGCCACGCGAGCTTCCTCAAGGAACCACGCCTTAGTCCCGGCATCGGCCGCGCTCTCGACGGTCAGGATCATCATCACTACGGGACGGTCCATCACGGTGTCGTGCGCGCGGTAGACCTCCGCCACGTCTTTATTCAGGAATTCCAGTAATTTGAATTTGCCGAAGTTGGAGGGAAGTTGCATCCTTACCTAAACGACATGCGCGAGCACCAGCGCCGCGTAAACCAGGCCAGCCAGAAGCACCACAGCCGCTGCCGAGAGGAAGATCAAACCGCCTTGGCTTCGCGGAGCCTCAGGAAGGGAGTCCGCTGGCCGCGCCGCCGCGGGTTGCGTCCCCCCAGGCAACATGGGCGCAGGCGCCGGCGGTGGAGCAATCGGACGAGCCGCCTCCAGCATGCCTTCCAGCTCGTCACAAACCGCAGATAGATTTACCGGCCTCTGCGCCAGCGGCTTGGAGCTGCAACGCGCGATCAATTCCACCAGCCGCGGCGGAGTCTCCAGCCGGTTCAGCGGCTCCAGGTTCAGCGGCTCATACAGGATCTGCTGGAAAATTTTCTCGACCGTGTCCCCGTTCACCGCCTTCGACCCGGTCAGCAGCTCGAACAACAGGATGCCGAAGGCGTAGACATCGGCCTGCGGCGTGAGCGGCTTGCCCAACACCTGCTCCGGCGCCATGTAGTAAGGGGTCCCCATGGTGAACCCCGCGCCGGTCAACTGCATGCCTTCGGTCTTGGCGATGCCGAAATCCACCAGCTTGATTCGCGCCGCCGAGTCCAGGTGAATATTTTCCGGCTTGACGTCGCGATGAATGATCTTGCGCGCGTGAATATAATCCAGCGCGCGCGCCACTTGCAGGGCGATCCGGAGGCGCCGTTGAAAGCTGCCCAGGTGGTTGTTCTTGATGGCGTCGCGGAGGCTTTCGCCCTCCAGAAACTCCATGACGAGGAACGGCCGGCCCTGATCCTCGCCAAAATCATAAACGCTGATAATGTTTTCGTGGTTGATGCTGGAGGCCATCCGCGCTTCCAGCAGGAATCGAGCTTTAGCCTCGGCATCGGCGGTGCCTGCGTCGGTCAGGATCTTCAATGCGACACGCCGGCCCAGCACGCTATCCTTGGCGCGGTAGACATGCGACATGCCCCCGCCCAGAAATTTTTCCAGCTCGTATTTTCCGATCCGGGAAGGATGCTCCATTCACGCGCTGCCCTGCCGAAGGGCGCACAATTTCAGTGTAGTCCATCAAGCGCTGGCAAGCATTTTGAGCGATACCCAAAGCAGGCGAAGCAGCGTCCGCGCGGCCCGCCAGAGGCCCACGCGGCGATCGACCTCATAGCCGGATTTCAGGTGCTGGTACATCGCTTCGGCTCGATCGCCGTAGGTCTCGCGCAGGATCGCGAGATGGGCCTGCCGCACCAGACGCGGGGCTTCCGACAAGCTCTCGGGCGAGCCTTGAGCTAGAACCGCGGTGATGATGCGCTCGGTTCCGTCCAGCCGTCCCCACAACATGTCGTTGACTCGCCAATCCTGTTTGAGAAACGCCCCGAAGCGGAAGAAAGCCGCTCCGGCCAATTTGCGCCGGCGCTCGGTGGGCGAGCCTTCGTCGAGGATGCTGGGAGCGTCCAACGGACTGACGCGGAACACTTCCACGGGCTCGGTTTCACCCACCTGCGTTTCGTACGAGATGGGAAAGGTCACCTGGTCGTACTCTTCGTAATGGTCGAAATAGCGCTTGAGCGGATGGCCGGCCAGGCAGCGTTCCACGGCCTCGGCCGCCGGAATCAGGACCTCGCGAAAGTGGTTGCGGATCGCCGCGGTGACGCACTCGATGTCTCCAGAGCCGCAGTCGCAATGGTTCAGAATCTCAAGACCCCAGGCAATCCTGCTCAGCTCTGGGCGCAACGAGCGGCCTTCGGCATCCTCCTCCACTTTCGCCAGTAGAAAGCGCAGACGCCGCTGCCGGTAACCCAGATCGAAGTGTAAAAGGAACAGGCTCTCACTCGAGGCGGGATCTTCTTCGCGATAGTTCTTCGCTCGCCACTCCTCCAATGCGTCCTGAGGAAGTTTGGTTCTGCGAGCCAGTTCCTCGGTAACCGCACGGACTTTGAGCCGATGGTAGCCGGCATAGCCGGGCCCGCGCGCGTGGATCTCATCGGAAAGAGTACGGCGCGCATAATCGTCACCGGCCAGCCTGGGTGTGGCCTCGATCCCGCGGGCGCGCCAATGATCGACATCTCGATCCACCTGCGCAGTGACCTCACGAACGCGCTCCACGAGGCGGTTGCGGTCCAGCACCTGGCGCAGATCTTCGCGGATAGTCTCGTATTGATGCAGCGTAATCAGCGCTTCAATCGAGTTCCGCAAGGGACCGGGCGCGCGCCGCGGCGCATTGCCGTTCGATCCGTCCGGTACGGGCTCCACGTACACCAGCATGCGGCGGACAGGCAGATCGCTGGAGCGGCGAGGGATTTCCCCGATCGCATGGTTGAACGGCTTGTTGTTCAAGTATCCCCCGTCGCCGAACGCCCGCTGAGCGTAGTCGGCGCCAGCCCGCACGTAGTCCGGGAAAAATGTTTTGGCCAAAGCATGGGGAATGGACCTCTGAGGAAGATAATCCGCCAGCCGCGCCGGTTCAAAGGCCAGGGGAAAAGAAGAGGTCGCGCGTGCGGCGAAGGCCAGGAAAGGATTCAAGTCGCGGGAAAAATGGCTGTCCCGCCCATGCGAATAGCGAAGATGAAAAACGTTCTGGTGACGTTTTTCCACCAGCCCGCCTGCCAACGGCAAAGGTAATTCCAGCCCCTGAATATCGGTGGAGGTGATGAAAACGTCGATCTCCGATTGCAAAGGAACGCCCTCGCCACCCGACTCCATTCCGTCCAGTGCGTCGCGCAGCATCGCGAACATGGTTTGCCCGCTGAGCAGACTCTTGGGCCGCGCGGACTTGTTCCACAGCCGCGCCAGATCCGCCTCCTCCAGCCACAACCGGCTCAAGCCCTCCAGGCTCTGGCCGTTGGCGAGCGCCTTGGCCAGAAAGATCGCATTGATGCCGCCCGCAGAGCTTCCGGACAGAATGTCGACCACGAAGCGCGAGCCGGACAGCTCTCCCAATTCGCGATAGACGGCTTCGGTGCCCTTCACTGGCGCTGCAGGGCCGTCAGCAGCAGTCGCGCGCACCAGGTGGAAGAACTCCTGCACGACGCCGTTCATGTACACGGCCAGCGAGACGCCTCCGTAGAGGACCACCGCGAAGCGAATTTCCTGCTGCATCGCGGAGGCAAGCTTACGCGCCGCGGCGCAGCTTCCTGACAGCGTGAAACCGGCATGCCGTTCGGCCGTTGGAACTTGCGCGTGCTTAGGAAAGCGCTACCGCTTGTAGCCGATCTTGCGCAGCAGGTTGTGCCGCCACTCGATATCCGCGGCCGTTTCCAGGCCCTTGGGCGATGCACCGTCGACTACGCCGAGAATCCCGCAGCCCTGCTCGGTCTCAGCCACGATCACCTCCACGGGATTTGCCGTGGCGCAGAAAATAGTGCACATTTCGGGGATGTCGCGAATGCGCCCCAGCACGTTGATGGGATAGCCGTCGCGCATAGCGATGACGAAGGCATGTCCCGCCGCAACCGCCTGCGCATTGCGCGTGGCGTTGGCTTTCAACTCATCGTCGTTGCCATCCACGCGCGTCAGGCACGCGCCGGAGGCTTCATTGAAGGCGATGCCGAACTTCATCGCCGGCACGGTGTTGACGATGGCCTCGTACAAATCCTCCACGGTCTTGATGAAATGGCTGTGGCCCAGGATGATGTTGCCGTTTTCGGGAATTTGCAAACGAATCGCCTTCAGTTCCATGACTTCTAACTATATCGAGGTCACTATAATCAAGTGTGGTCCTGGCCCATATCCGCAAGCTGCCGCACGGCCGCGCGACGCTGAAACAACTGCTGCGGGGGCTCGCGCGCAAAGGCATGACGCGCGCCGCGGTGGAAGCTGAACTGGACAAACTTATCGCGCAAGGCGCTATCGTCGAAACACGTTCCGGGCAATATGTTGCAACCGGCTCCAGCCGCGAATTCGCCGCCGGAAGGTTCAGCGCGCATCGCGACGGCTTCGCCTTCGTCACTCCGGACGTCCCCATCGCCGGCCTGCGCGGCGACGTCTACATTCCCAAGGAAAGCGCCGGGCGCGCCATGCATGGCGACCGCGTGGTGGTGCACATTGGCCGTGTGGAGGCCGACGGCCGCGCGCATGGCGAAATCCTGCGCGTGCTCAAGCGCGCCCATCCCACCGTGGTGGGCGAGTTCCGCATCCGCCGCTCCGGCAATTTCGTGATCCCGCACGATGACCGCATCCGGCAATGGATCGAGATCCCAGAGGACTCTCCTATCCCTCGCGCCGGCAGCCTGGATCGCGTGGGCGCACGGCCCGTCGAAGTCAACTCCGTCGCAGACCTCGACGGGATGATCGTGACCGCGGAGATCCTCGATTTCGGCGATGAAGACGACCGTCCCGTGGGACGCGTGGCCGAGATCCTGGGACGGCCGGACGACTTCGGGATCGACGTCGAGATTCTGATTCGCTCGCATCACATCCCGCACCAATTTCCCGACGCGGTGCTGGCGCAGGCGCGATCGCTCCCTGTTCCGATTCCCGAAGCCGAGCTCGCGCGGCGGCGCGATTTCCGCGCCCTCGATATCGTCACTATCGATGGAGAAACGGCGCGCGACTTCGATGACGCCGTGCTGGTGGAACGCCTGGAGAACGGCCGCTTCGCGCTGCAGGTGCACATCGCCGACGTCGGCTTTTACGTCCGGCCAGGATCTCCTATTGATCGAGAAGCGCGGCTGCGCGGCACTAGCGTCTATTTTCCGGATCGCGCCGTGCCCATGTTGCCGCTGGAGCTTTCCACCGACCAATGCTCGCTGCGCCCGCACGAGGACCGGCTGGTGCTGTCCGCGCTGCTCGAAATCGATGTGCACGGCGATGTTGTGGCGCAGGAGTTCTGCCGCGGAGTGATGCGCAGCGCGGAGCGCATGACCTACACCGCGGTGCACGGAATCCTGGAAAACGATGCCGAGCTGCGCCAGCGCTATGCGCCCCTGGTCCAGCGGTTCCACTTGATGCAGGAGCTGGCGCTGATCCTCAATCGCAAACGCGTCCGCCGCGGCTCCATCGATTTCGATTTACCCGAACCGCTGCTCGAATTCGACGAATTCGGCGAGATGACCGGGGTCCAACGCGCGCCGCGAAACATCGCGCACAGGCTCATCGAGGAGTTCATGCTGGCGGCCAACGAAGCGGTGGCCTCGCACCTGGAAACCGCCGGGATTCCTTCCATCTTCCGCATTCACGAACGCCCGGACCCGAAGCGGGTGCTGGAGTTTGAGGAAGTCGCCTCACACTTCGGCTATCAGCTCGCGCCCGGCGCTGCGCCGGTCAAACGCTTCCGCGATAAAACCGGCGGGACCATGGCCGTCGCGCTGGACAATCCCAACCTGACCTCGCGCAGTTACCAAAGGCTGGTGCAGAAGATCGAAGGCAAGCCGGAGGAGCGGATTTTGAGCTACCTGATGTTGCGGTCGCTCAAACAGGCTCGTTACAGCGAGCAGAACGTGGGGCATTTCGCCCTGGCCGCTCCCAGCTACACGCATTTCACTTCGCCCATCCGCCGTTATCCGGATCTGATTGTGCACCGGATTCTGGCCGCGCACTTAGATGGCACGCTGTATGAGGCGGATCTGCACGCGATTTCCCAGACTTCCTCCGACACCGAGCGCCGCGCCGCCGAAGCCGAACGCGAGCTGGTGGAGTGGAAGAAGGTCAAGTTCATGATGAACCGCGTGGGCGACGAGTTCCCTGCCCTGGTGATCTCGACCACTCGTTTCGGGTTCTTTGTTGAGCTCGAAGAAATGTTCATCGAAGGCCTGGTGCCGATGGACACTCTTCCCGGCGACCGTTACAACTACCACGAGAACACGCGCAAGATTATCGGCGAGCGCAACCGGCGCCAGTTTTCGATCGGCGACAGCGTCAAGGTTCGGCTGGACCGCGTGGACGGCGTCGAAAAGAAGCTGCAATTTTCGATTGTGGACGCGGTGCGCTCGCGCAAACGCCGTTGATCTGCTACCGAACGCACCCGCCAGAATTGAACTTGCTCTGGACGTTCGCGATGGCTTGGCGATAAACGGCGTTTAACTCTCCATTGAACGCGCCGCCAACGCGCGGGGCGAACGCGCCCAGGAAGCGGCCGTACCTTTCCAGAGCGGCCGTGTCGCCGGAAGCCATCGCGGTTTCCATGTCCTGCTTCATTGCGGGAGACAACATCTCAATTCGGCCCACAAAGGCGAGGACCGTTTCCAAGGGCCTCGGTTCGATCGTGAGCGGCAAGACCGCGTCCACCGGCCGCTGCGGCAGGATGTAGATTACGCGCATGCCTTCTTCAAACCACGAATCCTGCCAGGTGTCCAGCATCGCTTGCGCTTCCCTGACGTAGAGGCCGCCGGGTTGGATCAGCGTTTTGAGGATCGCGTCCTTGACCGCGCTAACGGTCCCATTCAATTGCGGAGGGTCCATCGCTGTCTCCAGCACGTTGGTGCCGATGCGATAGCCCACCTTTCCGCCGCGGTTCTCAAATAACCAGCGGAATGCGGTCCTGACTTACATTGCGGATCTGAATCTTTCCGTCAGCGGTAAACTTAGGCCGCAGCGGAACGGAGAGCCCGCCGACTCCACGATAGAAGATCATCTTTTCCGCCTGATTACCGATCTTGAGCGGCGTGGCATCGGTATTGCGTGCGGCGAAGTAGCGGCTCTGACCGGTGGTCACAGGGTACGCGGGATCGGGTCCGGGCATCAGCTCGACAGAGTCGTAGTGCAGCCGGCTGCCGCCTTCTGTGCTGCTGGACGGATACCACTCCGTGATCGCGCCCAACGGGAACTGTACGTCCACGGAAACCTTAGCCGGGCGCGAGGAATAGAAATAAAGCACCGGCGTTTCCATGCGAACCAGGCCCGATAACACGGATTTGTAAACCGTGTGGCTCGTGTTCACGAAGCAAGGCAGCTCCGGAGGCCCAGTGAGTGCATTCCAGGCGACCGGATCGCCATCTGCCCCGGCGACGGAGGTGAAGGTTCCCCATTCATGCGCCACCACGGGGTTCGCTACATTGCCAAGCTCGGCCGCAAACAGCGGACTGGTCAGCGTAATTGCGAGCGTAGCCGTCAGGAGTCTCATGTCCTTCATCCTTTCGAACATGAGACGCGCGACGGCCGCGTCTTCTTCCCGTTTATTCGTCAGTTTAATCGATGGGATTGGTGCCGAACACAGAAAGCTCCGGCGTGAAGCCGCGATCGTTCATTTCGAGCACCGCCTTCACCATGTGCGCGATGTCTTCCGGCCGCAGCTTGCTGGGATTGTCTTTCTGGCTGAATCCGGAAGCCGCACCGAAATTAGTGATCACCTCACTGGGGTTGATCAGGAACACGCGGATGTTGTGCTTGCGCAGCTCCGCGCGCCAGCATTCGCTCATGCCGCGCAAAGCGAACTTGCTGGCATAGTACGCCGTGCCGCCGGGAGCTCCACGCAGCGAAGCGGTGGAGGAAATGTTCACCACGTTGCCGCGATTGCGCCCGATGAAAATCTTAGCCGCGGCCTTGGTCATCAGCATGACCCCGGTGACGTTGGTCGAGAAGGTGTCCTCGAAGCCGGCCAGATCCATCTCGATCAGCGGCTTGAACACGCCGCGGCCAGCGTTGTTGACCAGAATGTCCAGATCGCCGAATTGGTCGAGCACTTCTTTATAAGTGCGCTCGACGTCGGCTTCTTTGCTGACGTCGGCATGGATGGGATGCGCGCCCAACTCCGCAGCAGCCTTCATCAGGCGGTCTTTTCCTCGCGCCGTGATGGCGACCTTCGCGCCGCTTTCGACCAGCGCTTTCGCGATTCCGTATCCGATGCCGCTGCTGCCGCCAGTAACCAGGGCGACCGAGTTCTTCAAATTCATGAAGCTCAGTCTATCGCACGGGCGGCGAAGACGGCAGCCTAACCACGAACGCCCCTTCGCCCGATCGGCGAACGATGCCGAAGTACGCAGTCGCGCCCGAATAGTTCTGTTGAATGATGTCGACCGCCGCTTGCATCTCGGAATTCGTGAGTACATCGCCGGTGCGGAACGGCAGTCGCGCCAGCACCTGCCGCACGGCTTCTTCAGTCGCGCCGCCGCCGGTAATGCTGATATAGCCGAGTTTCGCGCCTGCCAGAGGGTCTTTCCCGTCGGCGATGGCCTGCGCCTCCGCAAGGCCCCCAAGACTGCGATCAATGGCCTCCTGGAGCTGTGCCGCGCCCTTCTCGGATGCGTCTGCTTGTAAAGCCCTCAGTCGTGCAATGCTCGCGCTTGCCTGAGCAACGCGCTCCTGCGCCGCGGACTGAGTGAGGACCGGCTGGACATCCAAGGGCTGTGTGAACATGGGCGGATGGATCAGGGTGCCCGCGGGCGTCACAACAAACGGCGGACCCGGCGGCACGGTCACGTAGCGTGTGCTTGGCCCGCTTCCTGCAGGATAGCGCTGGTTCAGAGCCCTGATCAGGGCCTCACGCCGTTGCGCCAGCGGCCCACTGATGACGCGAGCGTCGTTGACAGAGCCGCTCTGATCGATGCTGACTTCCACCAGCACATCGGTCGCGTTGGTCAAAGGAACCGGTTGCGTATTTGTCTCGATCACCTGCATCAGCGGACGCTTCGCCTGCTTCGAGGAAGACTGTATGGCGGTTCGCGGCGCGGAGAGCGTGGGCGCGTGCGGCACCGGCGCGGGCGGAAGAGGAGTCTGCGCCTTCACCGGATTCACCGCGGGCGTGAAGCACGCCAGGCCGAGACAAATCGCGACGATGCCGGGAAGACGCGAAGGCGCCGGCTCGCGCCGCGCCACGCCCAGCAATCGTTCGATGCGATACAGCAGCGGGCCGTCTTTCGCTCCCAGTGCGGCGCCCAGAGCGACACGGGGCGAAGCCACGCGCATCCGCTCCAGCGACACCAGCGCGCGGGCGTAACCCACTGCGTCGCCCGAAATGCCGACGGCAATGTCGTCACAGCACAGCTCGCGTTCCAGGCGGATGCGCCGCGAAATCCACCACACCGCGGGATGGTAGAAAAACAGCGTCTCGATCAACATTTGCACCATGTTGACCAGATAGTCATAGCGGCGGACGTGCGCCAGCTCATGCGCCAGCACGGCTTCGAGCTGTTCCGGGCTCAGCCCCAGGACCGTCGCCGCGGGCAGCAGCAGAACCGGACGCAGCCAGCCCACCACACTTGGACCATCGGCAATCGAGGAGATGAGCACGCGCACAGGCCGCGAGACGCGAAGGCGCGCGGTGAGCTGGCTGACGGTCGCGAGAGTCGCGGCATCCGCCGCTTCTCCCCTGCGCTTGAGTCGCGAGATTTTCGCGCAGCCCCACAGTAATCGAATCGACAAAAGGAGCACGCCGCCGGCCCAGGCGGGCAACATGCATGCTCGCGCGAGGGCCAGCCAATCGGCTGGCGGCGCCGATCTGGAATCAATTGCCACCACCCACACAATCGTGGCGTAGCGCGTTGCCGGAGCCGGTGATTCCCAGGCAAGCCACCCCGTTGCCAAAGGCAGCAGCGCGAGCGCGCCCAGCGCGATGCAGCCAGCCAGGTAGCGTGCGTTGGCCGAGGCTTGCCGCAGCACAATGAGCGCGAACCATAGCAGCAGCGCCACCACTACGCCTTGCCACAGCAAGGCCAGCAGGGCTGAATCGAGAGCCGAAATCATTGTCGAAAATGGAGCCGTCATTTCGCACCTCCCTCAAACTTCTTCAGCAATTTCTCGATCGCCTCCAACTCCTCAGGCGTTGACTTATGCGTCGACAGAGCCTGCATCACCAGTGTGTGTACGGAGCCGCCGAAAGCCCGATAGAGCAGATCGCGCAGCAGTTGGCGCTGCGTATGCTCCTCGGAAAAGCGCGGCCGGTAGATTTGCGGGCGGACGGTTTCGTCGCGCTCCACCAGCCCTTTCTGGGTCATAATCTGGAGCAGCTTCAGCACCGTGGTGTAGCCGGTGGCCTTCACCTCATTCATCACGCGATGAATCTCCCGCACCGGCTGCGGCCCATGTTGCCACAGCACTCGCAGAATGGTCAGCTCGGCTTCGGTAGGCCGGCGATTTTTAATTGGCATCGGGTTTTTCCATATGATCCACGATCAGCGTGTCCACCGGGTCTTTGGCGTCCTGCATTTTGAGTCCGAGCTGTTCCTGCACAGCGGTGAACAGATCGGGATATTCGCTGGGCGTCGTCGCTCCGCGCGGGGTGATACCGAACGACAGCGTGATCTTGTACAAGCCTTCGAGCCCGGTCTTATCGATCACCGGCCGTTGCGCGCCGAAAGCCGCGAGCCACCCCGCCAGCTCCGGCATCGTCAAGCCCCTGAGAGGCTCCGCGGCCAACGATTGCATTTGATTCCCGTTCAGACTTATGAAGACCCCTCGCGCACGATCCGCGTCGGCCACTCTTGGCATCTTCGGACCGTTCTTGACAACCACCAGTTCGTACACCGAGCTCAGCTTCGTCTCCCAGCGCGCCGCCAGCTTGAATCGATCGGCCAGCAGCGTCCGTACCATCAGCTTGCATTCGGATTCGCTGACCGGCGTCGCGGCCCTGGCCTCTATGTCGTAATAGCCGTTGCGGTCTTCGGCCCACCCAGGCAGCTTGGGGCGCTGGTAATTCTTCAGGTCGTAAGCGAACTGAATCGTTTCATCCATCGAAGACCCGAACGACAGAAAGTGTCCGTTCGCGCAACTGACCTCGGCCCTGCCGCGCACGCCGTAAACGTACGGCCGCACGGAGACCACTTCGAACGCCGGCGGCTCCGCAAACATCGCCCCGCTGAGCACTAACGCCGCAATCGCGTTCTTCATGCCGTCATTATGACGAAGCTCTTCGTCATTGTCAACGAAAACTTTCGTCACGAGAACCTTGGTCAGTGCCGCGCGGCCGGCCGCCGTGTGGTACCCTAACCCTTCACAAATGGTCCCGGAAAATCTGCGTTACACCAAGGAGCACCAATGGGTTCGCGCCGAGGGTTCCAGCGCAACCGTAGGCATTACCTTCTACGCCCAGAAAGAGTTGGGGGACGTGGTGTACGTGGATCTCCCGAAGCCCGGCACGATTCTGGAACGCGGCCGGGCGATGGGCTCGGTCGAGTCTGTAAAGGCAGTCAGCGATATTTTCGCGCCGGTGTCGGGCGAGGTGATCGAGGTCAATGACACGCTGGGGGCCGCGCCGGAAAACCTCAACGTCGACCCCTACGGCACGGCTTGGTTGCTGAAAATCCGCATGTCCGCGCCGGAGGAGTTGCCGCAACTGCTCTCGCCGATCGACTATCAGAACTACATCGGCGCCGACGCGAAGGAGTAATTCCGCTCGGCCCAGGGGGCACCCCGGTCGCGGCTCAGTGTTCAACGGAGCCGTGACCGAAGGGAGCGGACATTCAACATAGGACTACACCGCGGCTTCGGGCGGCTTGGCCTTCTTCAGCACCTTGTCCAGCACACGAACAGCGCGGTCCACTTCCTGCTCGGTCAGAATGTAGGGCGGCAGCGCGCGCAGCACCGTGTTGTGCGTGCAGTTGATCAGCAGACCCTCCGCCATCGCATCCAGCACGGTTTGCTTTCCGGAAAATTCCAGCTCCATGCCGATCATCAGCCCGCAGCCGCGGACATCCTTGATGAACGAGTATTTCTTGGCGAGCTCGGTCAGCCGCATGCGGAAATAACTGCCGGTCTGCGTGATGTTGGGCAGCAGCGAGTCTAAGATATCGAAGAACTCCAGGGCGATGCGGCAGGCCAGCGGCCCTCCGCCGAACGTGGTGCCGTGCATGCCAGGGCTGATGGTGCCCGCGGCTTTTTCCGAACACGCCACGAAGCCCAACGGAATTCCGCAGGCCAGAGGCTTGGCCGCGACGATGATATCCGGCATCACCACTGGCTCCAGCAATTGGTAGGAGAAATAGGTCCCGGGCCGGCCCACGCCGCACTGCGTCTCATCGAAAACCAGCAGCGCGTTGAAGCGGTCGGCCAGTTCGCGAGCCTTGCGGACGAAAGCAGGGTCCATCGCATGAATCCCGCCCTCGCCCTGCACCAGCTCCAGCACGATGCCCGCGGTGTTCGCGCCCACGGTCTGCTCCAGAGCCGCGATGTCGTTGCGCTTGGTGAAGCGCGCTCCGGGCAGCATCGGCTCAAAATCGCGGCGGTAGGTTTCCTGGCCGGTGATGGACAAAGCGCCGAATGTCCGGCCGTGGAAAGAATCGAGCAGCGCCACGGTTTCGAACTTATCGGGGCTGAGCTGGCGGCCGTGGGAGCGGATCATTTTGAGAGCCCCCTCCACCGATTCCGTGCCGGAGTTGCAGAAGAACACGCGATCCAGGCCGCTAGCCTTGGCGATGCGCTCGGCAAGCGGGCCTTGATATTCGTGATAGTACAGATTCGAGCAATGAATCATGCGCGCGGCCTGCTCGCGGATCACTTTCATCAGCCGCGGGTGCGCATGCCCCAGAGCGTTGACGCCAATGCCGGCGATCAAATCCAGATAGCGTTTGCCGGCAGTGTCATAGACGTAGCAGCCCTTGCCGCGCGCCAGCACCAGAGGGTAGCGCGCGTAGTTCTGCAACAGATACTGCTTTTCAAGCTCCATCACGGCGGAGCCGGGCGCCGCTGCGGCGGCGGGAGTAACAACTGAGTCCATTTTTCCATGTTAACCGTGATGGGATAACTTTGCGACACTGTAATCGGCACAAATACTTTTCGCGGGAGGAAGACAGATGCAATATACGCGTATGGGCGACACCGGCCTGATCGTTTCGCGGCTGGCGTTCGGAGCGATGACCTTCGGGTCGAGCTCCGGCATTTTTGCGGCTGTGGCGAAGGTTGGCCCGGCGCTGGCCGATGAGCTGGTGAATAAAGCGCTGGATGCGGGGATCAATTTCTTCAACTCCGCCGACGTCTATACCGGCGGCCAATCGGAAGAGATGCTGGGGAAGGCTTTGGGAGCGAGGCGCAAGGACGTGGTGATTGCGACCAAAGTCGGGGCGCGCGCCGGGGCTGCGCTGGTGCATCAGGGCTTGTCGCGGCATCACATTCTGGAATCGGCCGAGGGCAGCCTGCGCCGTCTGGGCACCGATTACATCGACGTCTACCTGGTGCACCGCTTCGACCAGCACACTCCGGTGGAGGAGACCGTGGAAGCGCTGGATGCCCTGGTGAAGCAGGGGAAGGTGCGCTATGTCGGCTTCTCCAACTGGCCCGCTTGGTTTGCGGCGACCGCCGTCGGGATCCAAAACAAAAATAGCCTCGCGCGTTTTCGCGCCGCGGAGATGTATTACTCCCTGGTCGGGCGCGACGTGGAGCACGAAGTGGTCCCGTTTGCCGAGCACGCCGGAATCGGGATGCTGGTGTGGAGTCCCTTGGCCGGCGGCTTCCTGAGCGGCAAATACACGCGCGAAAATCCCCAAGGTGACGGCGGAAGGCTGACCGGTTTTGACATGCTGCCTTACGATCGCGAAAAGGGCCACAAGATCGTGGACAAATTGCGCGAGATCGGCGCCGGGCATGCGGCAACACCAGCCCAGATCGCACTGGCATGGCTGCTGACGCGGCGCGCGGTGTGCTCCGTGCTGGTCGGCGCCAATAAGATGGAGCAGCTCGACGACAATTTGGGCGCGCTGAAGCTGCGATTGAGTGAGCAGGACCTGCGCGAGCTCGACGAAATCTCCGCGCCCACGCCGATGTACCCCAACTGGTTCAGCGCCATGATCGTGGACGTACCGGTGAAGGAAGCGCTGGCCG
>CAWISY010000267.1:0-8924 GCA_963838455.1 Bryobacterales bacterium | reverse complement strand
CTTATGTTTCTGCACACCTTCGCGTACGTATTGCTGGATTGCCCGAGCCGTTGTATTGCGCATGCGCGGGGAATGCGCACAGCGGACGGCTCCGTCCCGGGAAGGCTCGTCCGGTGGCCATCACCGATTCAGGAGCCTGACCCTTCTCCACCCAATTCACTGACGCGGTCAACATGTCGAAGTTGTCGAGAGTCGCGCTGCCTCCCGAGCAGTGCCCCATGCCGGGTGAAAGGAAAAGACGGCTCCAATCTGTCACTTTCGATGAGCCACCGTTGGCAGCCGTCATGCGCTGATAATAATCGATCGTGTCTTTGGCGGAGAACCACGGATCGCTCAAGCCGTGATAGAAGATCAGCTTGCCTCCGTGGGAAGAGAAGCTGCCCAGGTTTACCCACGTGTTGCTGTCCCCGATGCGCGCGGTCGGATTGTTGTTGAGAGTCTCCTCCTGTGCATCAATGTCCAGGGTTGTTGCGGTAGTGGGGGAGCCTAAGGGGCTCGGCCCGGGACTCAACAGTCCGGGAATTCCTCCGCCCTGGGCCGTGATGCCTGTGTCATAGAAGAACCCGGGGTAGACCTGCTTGCCGCGCGAATCCTTTGGCCCCTCGAAGCCTTTCTCGATCGCGGCGACCTGATCCGCTGACAGACATCCTTCCGTCTTCGCGCCAGAGCACTGCATATCGCGAGGCCGGAAGGTACAGCCTGTTGCGTCGAAAATCATGCCGTCCTTGGCGCCGTCACGAGCGTCGCATTCATCCAGCAGCTTGACGATGAACGCTTTCTTATCGCTCTCTGAAAGCGCCTGCCCCGGCTTGCCACTCGCGTCCTTGGGCGCAGCTGTATTGAGCGCCACGGTGATCGCGCGTGTCGCCAGACCCGAGTAGCCCGTGCGCTGCGCCGGCGAGCCCGCCACGATGCCGTCGAAGTACAGCGGATAGCGCTGCGACATCAGCATCGCCTCGCGGCCCCCGGTGGAGCAGCCGACGTAATAAGAATGCGCCACCGGCTTGCCGTAGTAGGTGGCGATGATCTGTTTAGCGATGACGGTCAGCCGCCCTATGGCCACGAATTCGAAATCGAGCGCGGCCTGTTGGTCGCTCATGAAACTCCCGTCGAAGCCTCCGCCGGAGCTCTGGTGTCCCGTGTCGCTGCTAGCGACCGCAAAGCCGCGAGCGAGCGCTGGCTTATCGCCGGTTGCCTGATTCCCGATCGGCTCGCCCACGGTGCCGTTCAAGCCGCCTCCGCCCTGCTGGAGATAATCGCTGTTCCAGTTCTCGGGCAACGCGACCGCAAAGCGAATACCGTAGGTCTTCCCGTCCGATCCAGTGCGCTTGTCGACGATTCCGTCCACGCGGCAATGCGCCGGCAGCATCGGACCAACCGCGCCGCGCCCGCCACGAGCCGGTCCCGCGGCCACCGTCTCAGCCCGAGTGATCTCAATGGTCGAGCCGGGCATCTGGAACCGCGATAGATCCGCACATTTATTCGCCGATTGAGCGAAGCCCATTGCGGCTGGGAACAGGAGCAAGAACCATTTCATTTTCATCGGGCACACCCTCATTTCCGGAATAACATCGGTACACTGTCATGGAGATCGTTACGCCACACGCTGAAGACATGGCCACCGGGATAGTCGGCCCATGCCACGTTGATCCCCTTTTCCTTCAGCAAATCAGCGAGCCTCTTCCCCGGCGCCGATTTCGAGCGGCTGCGCGTTCAGCATGTTCGAAAGCTCGACCCGAACACGACGGCCGCCTAAACTGACATACGCTACCATCCGGACGGTTTGATCCGCGAACGACGCCGACGCTTCCGGGCCTCTCTGCCTGGCGGCCCTCGGAGGACCTGTAGGCGCCACCAGTTGCTGTGCCGTTGTCCACGTGGTAACCCAACCATCCAGCCCGCTCTGCGCGGGAAGGATCGCCCCGGCGCACGGTGCGGCCGCCGCCAAGCCCGCCCGCCGTGTCATTTCGCCAACGCTTTCTGGATCGCTTCCGCAACGATTCCGGCCATTACCTTGTAGCCTTCGGCATTCGGGTGCAGGCCATCCGTCGAGAAGGCATCTTTCAGCCAGCCCCGCTCATCGACGGTCCCACTGAAATAGTCCGCATTGACGGCGCCAACTTTCGCGGCGTAATCCTTCATCCAGGCGTTCAGTTTCAGGATGTCGCCCGCCGGATGACTGTCGGTCATCTTAGCGGCAACGCGCGGAGTACCGCCCCTGCCGCCGCCTGCCGGTGCAGCCGGCGCGTTTTGCGACCGCTGGTAGGGATAGTCACTCACCGGCAGAACCGAGCAGAGAACCACTTTGATTCCGTGGTGCTGCGCTAATTCAGTCATCGCCATGATGTTCTGATGGATCATCTCGGCGGTCTCCGGCCCGGTGTTCCTGGCAATGTCATTGGTGCCGGCCAGAACCACCATTGCGGCGGGCTTCAGCTCGATGACATCGGGATACAGGCGGACCAGCATCTGCGGCGTCGTCTGGCCGCCGATTCCGCGGTTCACGTATGGCTTACCCGGAAAATACTGCTCCAGGTTCCAGAAATCAGTGATCGAGTCGCCCATGAAAACAACGCGTCCGGTAGGCACCGGCTGCTTCTTCAGATGCTGGTCGGCCTGATGATAACGGCTGAGTTGATTCCAGTCCTGCAGTTGGCCGGCGAGCGCTTGCGCATTGTTAATGAGACAGCAGGCCGCGCGCGGAGTATTAAACTCCTCGGCGACTTGCGCGTGCGCGCCGCTACTGGCAAGCAGCACGCCGACGACAAACAATATCGCTTGGCTTCTCATGATTGGACCATTCAAAAACCGGAAATTTTGCCACAACCTGTATTGACAAGTCGTTCAAAAGCAATGCAGTCAGTTTGACCCAGCAGATGGCAATATAAAACGGGACCATCGGCAAGTCAAGGCGGTTGCCCGGCTACAGCGCAACCTGTATTATCAAGTTTGTGACTCAGCAGGGATCTCCGCCGAAGTACGAGGTCATCCGGCAAGCGCTGGCAGACGGGATCATATCCGGACAGTGTTCGCCGGGAGATCGCCTTCCCAGCGAATCACAGCTGGTTAAGGACTTTAACGCTTCCCGGCCCACGGTGAATCGCGCCTTGCGGGAACTACAACTGGCGGGCTTGATTGAGCGCCGCGCAGGCTCCGGAAGCTTTGTGCGTGCCGATGCCGCGGCGCGCGGCTACACCTTCGGCCTGCTGATCCCGGAACTCGGGCGTACCGAGATCTTCGAGCCAATCTGCCGCGGCATGGCGGAGGCCCAACACGGCAGCCAGCACGTGCTGCTCTGGGGAAGTTCGCTCAGTTCCGAAGCAAACCTGGAGCAGCAGGCCGCCCAAGCTTGCCGTCAATTAGTGGCGAAGAAGGTGTCCGGGGTGTTTTTCGCGCCGCTGGAACTGACGCCGCAAAAGGACGCGATCAATCGCAGCATCGCAGAGGCGCTCGATAGAGCCGGGATCCCGGTGGTTCTTCTCGATCGCGATTTGTTCTCTTACCCGGAGCGAAGCGAGTATGATCTGGTTGGCATCGATAACCACAGAGCGGGTTATGTCATCACCTCCCATCTCATCCGCTCCGGTTGCCGCCGGGTTATGTTCGTCGGCCGTCCGGGTTCCGCGCCTACTGTCGATGCGCGGATCGAGGGATATCTCCAGGCTCTTGCGAACTCGGGCCGTGGCCTGGAACCGAGCGTCAGTCGGATCGAGCCTCAGGATCGAAAACAGTTGAAAACGGCGCTCGCGAAACATCGTCCCGACGGTATCGTCTGCGCCAACGATTTCACCGCAGGGCATCTCCTCAAGACCCTCAACGAGCTCGGTGTTAGCGTGCCGGGCGGGGTCCGGCTGGCGGGAATCGACGACGTCAAGTACGCGAGTCTCCTTTCGGTGCCGCTCACCACCATTCACCAGCCTTGTCCGGCAATGGGGGCAGCGGCCGTCGGTGCGATGCTGGAGCGGCTCCGGAACCCCTCGCTTCCGGCTCGCGACATTCTGCTCAATTTCCATCTGGTAATCCGCGTTTCCTGCGGAACCCGCAAAGAAAGAGTTTGACAGCAGGTGCGATCACCACCAATACTAGCGTTTGCCGATGACTGACATTCTCAAAGACGCAGATTTGTCTTTACAGGATGGGATCAATCCGGGGGCGAATGAGGCTTCCCGACGCATCATAGTCGTGGGTGAAGTTCTTTGGGACATCTACGAGCGATCAAAGCGCTTGGGTGGCGCGCCGTTGAGTTTCGCCGCGCATGCCAAACGCTTGGGTTGCGACCCTCGCTTGATCAGCGCTGTCGGCAATGACGAACTGGGCGAATGCACGATCACACATATCGCGTCTCTTGAGCTCGACACCGCGCTGATTCAGAGGGCGTGCCGGTTCAAAACGGGCACGGCCCAGGTCCACGTCGGTCCTGGCGAGCAGACGCGCTTTGTTATCCCCCGTCCAGCCGCCTACGATTGCGTCACCATCTCTGACGAATACTTGAAACTGCTCCAGGAGTGGGAACCAAGCTGGTTCTACTACGGGACACTTTTCGCAGCCTTTCCTCAGGGCAAGGCCGTTCTTGACCACTTGCTGGCAGCGCTTCCCTCGACCCTGAAGTTCTACGATTTGAATCTCCGCTCCGGATACGACTCCCCGGAACTTGTGGCCCGACTTCTCGCACGCGCTGATGTCGTCAAACTTAACGAGGAGGAACTTGAAGCGGTACGCCAGTTCACCGGCCTGCCTGGAACTTCTGAATCCTTTTGCCGTGAGGCGGCAAATCGATATGGCTGGAGGGCCGTTGCCGTCACCTTAGGCGCACGGGGATGCGCCATGCTTCTTGAAGACGAGTATATAGAGGCTCCCGGATACGCAGTCGAAGTTGCCGATCCGGTTGGCGCGGGCGATGCATTCGCCGCGGCGTTCCTGAACGGAGTTCGTTCAAGATGGCCCGTGGGCAAGATGGCACAGCTTGCAAACCGAGTGGGCGCTCTTGTCGCGAGCCGCCACGGTGCAATTCCCGACTGGACGTCAGAAGACGCCTTGAAGTTCTGAGGGGCCGTGCGGAATCAAGTCCAGCTCATCACGTATGTCGACCGCCTTTCCAGCGAAGGATTGCGCGAACTGCAAGCTGTGCTCGACGGACCACTGGAAGGCTTGTTTGGCGGCGCACATCTGCTGCCTTTTTATTGGCCCATTGATGGCGCCGATGCGGGCTTCGATCCGATCGATCACACGAAGGTCGACCCTCGTTTGGGTTCCTGGGAAGACGTGCGCGCGATGGCGAACGGTCGAGACCTGATGGCCGACCTGATCGTCAATCATATCTCCAGCCGCTCGCCGCAATTTGAAGAGTTTCGAAAAAAAGGGACCTCATCCGCGTTCGCGGATCTCTTTCTAACGCTCGGCCGCGTCTTCTCTGAGGGAGCCTCCGAGGCGGACTTGCTCAGGATTTATCGTCCCCGGCCCGGCCTCCCCTTCACCAAGACCCGATGCGATGACGGTACGGAACACCTGCTGTGGACAACATTCACGTCGGACCAGCTCGATATCGATGTGAGGTCCCGCGCCGGGCAAGCCTACTTGGAACAAATCCTGCGCGAGTTCGCCGCCTCAGGCATTCGTGCGATCCGGCTGGATGCCGCCGGGTACGCGATCAAGCAAGCCGGCACCAGCTGCTTCATGATCCCGGAGACGTTCGAGTTCATTGCGGGGCTCACGGCACGGGCTCAGGCATTGGGAATCGAAGTACTGGTTGAGATTCACACGCACCACCAGGATCAGATCGACATCGCGCGACATGTCGATTGGGTTTACGATTTCGCACTTCCTCCAGTCGTGCTGCACACGCTGTTCACGCGCAATGCGGCACGTCTCAAACAGTGGCTTGCGGTGAGCCCTCGGAACTGCGTCACCGTGCTCGACACCCACGACGGAATCGGCGTAATCGATGCCGGGCCGGGCCGCAAAGGCGCGGAACTGGTGCCGGGGTTGCTGACTTCCGAGGAGATCGACAGCCTGGTGGGAACGATTCACCAACGCAGCAACGGGCAGAGCCGCCAGGCGACGGGAGCCGCTGCAAACAATCTGGACTTGTATCAAGTCAATTGCACTTACTACGACGCGCTCGGCCGGCGCGATGAGGAGTACTTGGTCGCTCGCGCTCTGCAGTTCTTTGTCCCGGGCGTGCCGCAGGTGTACTATGTCGGCCTTCTTGCCGGCACGAATGATATGGATCTACTAAGCCGCACCGGCGCCGGGCGCGATATCAACCGCCACTACTACACGCAGGCGGAGGTTCAGGCCAATCTCGGTCGTCCCGTTGTGAAGGCTCTCCTCGATTTGATCCGGTTCCGTAATTCCCATCCCGCTTTCGCCGGCGAGTTCCATCTGGCTGAAGGCGACGATCACGCCATCGGCATCGAATGGCGAAACCAGAGCGATTGGGCTCGCCTCGACGTTGATCTTAGGAGCATGACTGGAGCAATCGCGTACTCAACAAGCAGCGGCGAGGGGCGGTTCGCTGTCGCGCCTCGCACGGCCGCGAAGGTTACACAATGAGCGATCGAGTGCGCGCACATCCAAACCTGACGGCGATCAAAGGACTGACGTTCATAATGTTCTCGATGTTCGCGATGACTACCGATTCGGTCGGCATCATCATTCCGCAAATCGTCAAAGCTTTTCGCTTGAGCCTCACTGCCGCGGGAGCATTTCAGTACGCCACGATGAGCGGAATTGCCATGGCGGGCTTCTTCCTTGGTCATATGGCTGACCGTCTCGGACGAAAATCGACAATCGTCGCGGGCCTGACTCTCTTTGCCCTGACGTCCTATCTGTTCATCGCGGGCACCTCTTTCCCTTATTTCTGCGCACTGATGGCGCTCTCGGGAATCGCCATCGGAGTGTTTAAGACTGGAGCTCTAGCGCTGGTCGGAGACATTGCAAAGTCCACCGTCGAACACACATCGCTCATGAACACCGTCGAGGGATTTTTTGGAGTCGGTTCGATTGCCGGTCCCGCTATTCTGGCGCAACTATTAGGCCGGGGCATTTCCTGGCAGTGGCTGTATGTACTCGCAGGCAGCGTGTGCGTGCTCTTGATCGTTACCGCCTTGGGCGTTCACTATCCGTCACGGACAGTGACCTCAGTCGAACACGCCAGCGGGAAGGTTCTGGGCGGGGTCGTGAAGAACCGTTTTGTCCTGGGGTTTTCGCTGGGGGCGTTTCTTTACGTTGCCGTGGAGTCGGCAATCTATGTCTGGATGCCCACTTTGCTTGCCGGGTACCGTGGTCCGGCTGCGTGGGTTGCTGCCTACAGCATCTCGATTTTCTTTCTGCTACGCGCCGCGGGACGATTTCTGGGAGCCTGGATGCTGGATCGTTTTCGCTGGACTGGCGTTCTCACGCTTGCTAGCGGCTTGATTCTGGCGTGCTTCGTCGTTGGAATGGCCGGCGGAATGGCTTGGGCCGTGTACAGTCTTCCCCTTTCGGGTCTGTTCATGTCGGTGATCTATCCGACCATCAACTCCAAAGGCATCAGCTGCCTCCCGAAATCCGAGCACGGTGCCGGCGCCGGAGTGATCCTCTTCTTTACTTGTCTCTCCGCCGTGCTGGCGCCGCTCGCTATGGGATTCGTGAGTGATGCCCTGGGCGGCCCGCGCTACGGGTTCCTTCTCGCCACCGGCTTCGCGACGCTGCTCTTTGCGGGGCTTTTGTGCAACTCGATCTTCGACCCCGCCGGCAAGGTCTTCGAGCGCGCGGACCGGACGGATTACGACTTCGTCCCGACGCCGTAACTACGTCAGAGTTGTCTTCAACACCGTATATGAATGCGCCGGGACGCTGTAACGCAGCCGGTTCTTTTCCGCCCTCGCCGAACGCTGAACCGTTTTCACAACCGTTGTTTCGAAGCTGTTCTCGGCCTTGATGTCCGCCGCGTTTACCTCGAAAATCTCCACTGGCCCCGCAAACTCCCGATCTTCGAGCTGGATCTCAGTTTCGACTGCATCGTTCCGGTGGCGATTGACAATATTCACCACAAGGTTCTTGCCATCCAGCGCGGCCGAAGTATCCAGATGCGGCACTTCGTCGAAGTCGTGGCTCTTATAGGACGGACTCTTCACCAGCAGATCCAAAGCCTGGCCTTTGGTGTTGTTCGCGAACAGTGCAAGCGGGTAATAAATCGTTTGCAGGAACATGCGCTTTTCGTCGGTAAAGATCGGAGCGATTACGTTCACCAGTTGCGCCATGTTAGCGATCTTGACGATGTGCGCATTGTTCACGAAGGTGTTCAGGAACGTAGCGACCACCAGCGCGTCTTCCAGGTTGTAGCGTTCCTCCAGGATGCGGCGTCCTCGCTGCGAATCCCCTCGAGCCCGATACCATACGTTCCATTCATCCCACGCGATGTAAACCTTGCGGCTGCGCGGCTGTCCGGACATGACGGCGTTGATGACGCCTTCGGTGGTCTTGATCCGGTCGCGCAGCGTCAATGAACTGGTCAGGAATTCGCCAAAGTCATTCGCGGCGTTGCCCACGTACATATGCAGCGACAAGTAATCGGCATGGGTCTTCAGAAAATCGAGCACGGTCCGGTTCCAGCCAACCCAATCGATGCCGTTGTTGTAGTTCGAAGACCCGGCCGCGATCAGTTTGATGTTCGGATCGGTCCATTTCATCAACTTGGCTGCTTCCAGAGCGAACTTGCCATAATCTTCGGCGCTCTTATGACCCATCTGCCAGGGACCGTCCATCTCATTGCCTAGCCCCCAATAGGTCACCTTCCAGGGATCTCGCCGGCCGTTCTCCTTGCGCAGCCTCGTCATCGCGGTGTCCTGCGGGGAGTTAACGTACTCAACCCACTGCTGCGCTTCCTCCCACGTCCCGGTTCCGAGGTTCGCGCAGATATAGGGCTCGGTGCCGAGCATCTC
>CAWISY010000266.1:0-17864 GCA_963838455.1 Bryobacterales bacterium | reverse complement strand
TCCGTGCGGGCCAAACCAATGGATCTCTACGTCCGTGTAGAATTGCTCCTTGCTTAAAACCGGATGCGCGTAGCGAAAGGCGATCATGCCACGAGCAAACTGGTAGATCTCCCGATGCTGTTCAAGATCGCCCCAGTCAACCCAGCTCGTTTCGTTGTCCTGACAGTAGGCGTTGTTGTTGCCGCCTTGCGTGCGGCGAAATTCGTCGCCGCCGAGCAGCATCGGCACCCCTCGCGAGATGAACAGAGTCAGGAGGAAGTTCTTGATCTGGCGTTTCCGCAAGGTCTCGATGCCGGCATCCGTTGTCTCGCCCTCCGCCCCGTAGTTCTCGCTGTAGTTGGCGCCGGCGCCATCGTGGTTGTTTTCACCGTTGGCTTCATTGTGCTTATCGCGATAGCTCACCAGGTCGTTCAGCGTAAAGCCGTCGTGGCAGGTGACGAAGTTGATGCTGCCGTCGGGGCCTTTGCCCGACTTAGTGTAGATGTCGGCGCTGCCGCAGATGCGGCTGGCAAACAAACCGAGCATTCCATCGTCGCCGCGCCAGAACCGCCGGACATCGTCCCGGTACCGGCCGTTCCACTCTGCCCAACGGCGTTCCGAGAAACTCCCGACCTCATACGCTCCGGCGGCATCCCAGGCTTCGGCGATGATTTTCACGTCTCTCAAGATCGGGTCCTCGGCGATCCGCTCAAGAAGCGGGGGATTGGACAGCAAGTTGCCGGAACGGCCCCGGCCCAGAACCGACGCCAGGTCAAACCGGAATCCATCGACGTGCATCTCGACCATCCAATAACGAAGGGCGGCCAGGATGTGGTCCCGCACCACGGGATGGTTGGCGTTGATGGTGTTGCCCGTTCCGGTGTAGTCCTTGTAGTAGCGTTTGTCGCCGGCCAACGTGTAGAAGATCGCGTTGTCCATCCCGCGGAAGCAGAGCGTTGGTCCCAGTTCGTCTGCCTCCGCCGTGTGATTGAACACCACATCCAGAATCACTTCGATTCCAGCTTGGTGGAAGGCACGGACCATTTCCTTGAATTCCAGTTTCTGTTGGCCCAAACCTCCGGAACTGCTGTAGGAAGCTTTGGGCGCAAAGAAGGCCACGGGATCGTATCCCCAGTAATTACGGAGCGTTTGAGCTGTTTGCGGATTCTTGCGCGTGACAGAAGTTTCATTGAACTCCTGGACTGGCATCAATTCCACAGCGGTCGCCCCCAGCGTTTTGAGATAGGGGAGTTTTTCCATCAGGCCCCGATAGGTTCCCGGATGCTCTACTCCTGACTTGGGGTGAATGGTAAAGCCGCGGACATGCATTTCGTAGATCACGGTCTTCGACCATGGATGCCGGGGCGGCCGGTCTCCTTGCCAATCGAAGGGCTCATTCACGAATACGCATTTCGGCATCGAACTGGAATTGTCCAGCTTCGAAAAAGCCAGGTCTTGCTGCGGAGCCGACGGGTCGTATCCACGTGCCGAGGCAAAGTCCCACGGCGGTAGGCGCGAAATCGCGGCAGCAAAGGGATCGAGAAGAAGCCTGTTGAAATTGAAACGATGTCCTTCGCTGGGTTGGTAAGGGCCATCCACGCGGTAAGCATAGAGTTGACCGGGACCGATCCCCTTCACCCAAACGTGCCATACGTCACCGGTGCGGTTGCGCGCTGAATCCAGATCGATGACCCGGGCTGGCGCTGCGTCCTCGGGATGGTCGAACAACTCGAGTCGAACACGGGTGGCGGCACGGCTGAAAATGGCGAAATTAACTCCTCCTCCTCTTTCCAGGGTTCCCAAAGGCAGAGGAGAGCCCGCCCGAACATCAGCGCGCTCGGAGACCTCCGAGACGTAATCGGCCAACGCGCGTTCGGACGTTTTGACTATCGTTGCCATAGGATTCGAGCGGATTCCAGCGGAACCGCCACCCCGGCGCGCTGAGGGATCACTCGCGCCGTGTAGTCTTTGGCTGGACGAGTCGCGGACACCGTGGCGCGATGAAGGCAGCCCCCGGATGCGCCAGCTACTGGTCCCGCGCACTTCATTTCGATCCGAACGGGTTCGCCGTTGATTCCGTCTGCATAAAGCTCTATTCGCACCGCATTCGGATCGAGATCGTTCAGAAAGATTTCGACTTCAAACACGTGGCGGTCCGCGTCAGTTTCGACCCGCAAGTCTCCGAAGCGCAAGGAACCCCACGTCCGATCGAGCGCATGCCGCCAATCGACCACTTGCCTGCCCAGTGCGCCTTTGTCCGCCGTGCGCTCCCGGTAGGCTGCTGCAGCCGGGAGATAGTGTTGCTCCGCATATTCCTGCACCGCGCGGCTGGCGGAAAAGCGCGGCGTCAACTGCGCCATGCTTTCCCGCATCCGCTTGACCCATGCGGTGGGAATGCCGCTCGCGTCTCGGGAATAAAACTCCGGAATCACCTCCCGCTCCAGCAGGTCGTAGAGCGCGTTGGCTTCGACAGCGTCCCAGGCCGGGTCCTCGCCATGTTCCTGGCCATCTCCCAACGCCCACCCGACTTCAGGCGTATAAGCTTCCGCCCACCACCCATCCAACTCGGATAGATTGATGCCTCCATTGACCAGCACCTTCATGCCGCTGGTGCCGCAAGCCTCCCAGGGGCGCCGTGGCGTGTTGATCCAGACATCCACCCCCTGCACCAGCTCCTCGGTCAGAAGCATGTCGTAGTCACTGAGAAAGATCACATGGGGGCGTGTTTCGGTCCGGCGGATGAAATGAATCCATTCCTGAATCAGGGCTTGCCCCGCCTGGTCCGCCGGATGCGCTTTTCCGGCGATGATAAGTTGTACCGGACGCTGAGGATTGGTCAACAGACGAAGCAGCCGCGGCGGGTCATGTAGCAATAGGTTCGGTCGCTTGTAGGTTGCGAAGCGCCGCGCAAAGCCCAGCGTCAAGGTGTTGGGATCAAAGAGGTGCTTGGCAGCCTCGACCGCCTCGGTCGACGCGCCCGAGGCATCCAGTTGCCGGGATAGCCGTTCGCGAGCGCATTCAACCAGAGACTTGCTGGTGGCGGTGCGAAATTGCCAGAGCTTGGCATCGGAGACGCGGCGAATGTCCTGCTCAAGATTTTCTGCGGCCCCCAGCCAACGCCCCTTGCCACAGGCTTCCGTCCACAGGTCATCGGCCGGTGCCGAGTCCCAGGTGGGCATGTGAACCCCGTTGGTCACGTGTCCGACCGGGACTTCGTCCTCCGGCCATTGCGGAAAGAGAGGCAGAAAGATGTGCCGGCTCACCTTGCCATGCAAGCGGCTTACGCCATTGACCTGCCCGCTCCCGCGAATTGCCAGATACGCCATATTGAAAGGCTCCGAAGAGTCGTCAGGATTTTGTCGGCCAAGAGCCAGCAAGTCATCAAGGGTGATGCCGAGCTTCTGCTGGGCGTATCCGCCCAGGTATTGCTCGATGAGGGCTGGCGCAAAGCGGTCAAATCCGGCGGCTACCGCAGTGTGCGTGGTGAAGAGATTGCCGGCTCGGGTCGCGGCGAGCGCCACTTCGAAGGGCTGCCCGGCATCTTCCATGAAGTCGCGTGCCCGCTCCAACACGGCGAAGGCCGCATGCCCTTCGTTCAGGTGACAGACCTCTGGCCGGATTCCGAGCGCGTGGAGCAACCGCCATCCGCCGACCCCAAGCAGCAGTTCCTGCTTGAGGCGGAGTTCCGGGCCGCCGCCATAGAGCTCGCTGGTGATCGCTCGATGAGCCGGGATGTTCGCTGCGTCATTGCTGTCCAGCAGGTAGAGCTTCACTCTGCCAACCTGGACCTGCCAGGCGCGCAGCCAGACCGAGTATCCCGGCAACGCGATTTCCAACCGCAACCACTCCCCGTTCGGTTGGCGCAGCGGTGTGATCGGCAACTGTCCGGGATCGTTGTACGGAAAGAGTGCTTCTTGCGCTCCGTCTTTATCGATCACCTGGCGAAAATAGCCTTGCTGGTAGAGCAGCCCCACGCCCACCACGGGCACACCCAAATCGCTGGCGGCTTTGAGTTGATCTCCGGCGACATTGCCAAGTCCGCCCGAGTAGATAGGCAGAGCTTCGCTCAGCATGAATTCCATGCTGAAATAGGCAGCGCAGGTCAGAGCGGTCTGCGGATGGCTCTTCTGAAACCAAGCCGGCGTCTTCGCCGCTTGGCGGCTGGCTTCGACCAAACCATCGACGCTCTTCCGGAAAACGGGATCGGCCAGCACGCGCTCAATCTGGTCGCGCGAGACCGTCTGCAAGACAACCCAGGGGTTATGCGTGATCTCCCACAGTTTGGGATCGAGCTGCCGCCACACTTCGTCAGTCGAGTGATTCCACGACCAGCGCACATCCAAGGCGAGTTCGGCCAGCGAACCGAACCCTTCGATTTCGGTAGGTAGAAGGCTGTAGATTGGGTGACTGACACGTGTGTCTTGGCTCATGATCTGCCGCTCCGATCCGGCGACGCTTGTCGACCCCAGGCAAGGTGAAACTCTGGTTATCCAGTCTCGACGGCCGACGCCGAGGCGCTTCACCAGCCTACAGCAGGACTATCTGGCGCTAACCCCAGCGAGTTCCTCGCGTTTCGCTGCGTGCAGTGCAATTTCCACTGGGTGCTTCGTCTGCAGGATGTTCTTGGCCTTGGCCACCTCGTCCGCTGTGCCATGGGCCAGAAGGAGGAACTTGTCGGACTTGAGAGCCGTCTCGTATTTCACGACGCTGTCCTTGGGGATGCCGATGCTGTACAGACCCGCCCCGAGCGCGCTCAATCCGCCCACCACAACCGCACCTTCCAGCGCGCCCACGATCCAGGCGACCAATGGGCCGGCTACCAAGATCGGCCCCAAGCCTGGAATGACGAAGAAAGCGGCTCCGAACAACATCCCCCAGAGACCACCCCAGAAGGCGCCCTGCTTGCCCCAGTACTTCATGCGGTCGCCGGTGTTGTAATACCCGACGACCTGCTCGTCGGTATGGTAATCCTTACCGACGATGGACATTTTTTTCATATCAAACCCAGATCTCTGCAGTTCCTTCACCGCTTCCTCTGCTTGAGAGTGGGTTCCGTAAATGGCTACAACCGAGTTCGTTTCAGACACAGTTCCGTTCCTTTCATTCCGCTGACTTGATCTATCGCCGCGCGAGCGTAATAGCGCTACCACACGAACACGCAGGCGCCACTACCCGGCTCGCGGATGCGCCCGGCCTGGACCGGACGGTCGTGCATCGGCGTCATGCTACCAAGCACCACGTGGGGCAATTGCGGCTCCGGACCACTGTTCTCGCGGACCTCCACTGCGCCGCGCCGGTTCATGATCCCCGCGGCGGCGTCCACTTTTTCATCGGTACCGGTCGCAAAAACCAGGGCGCCGCCGCGCCGCAGGCCCTGGACGTGAGCTTCCGCCTCGGCTTTACCCGCCCCGATCCTGGTAAGTTCCCGGAGCAAGGCTACTTCGAAGTCCAGGCGCGGAAAGCTCATGACTCCGGTGACCTCAAAAGTCGCCGGCTCGTCCAGTCTGCGAACCTCATTGCGCGGAAAACCCAAGGTCTCGATCTCGTGGACGACGTCGTCCACGACGCCAGGGTTCTCAAATAATCCAACTGCTGTTTTCGGCATATTAAATCCTTCCCTTGCGAAATTCAACCGCATTTCTCCGGCTCGAAACGCGCACGACAACTCCTGAGTCCGCCTCTCGAACCGGGCCGTTGGGCGAGTCCGGGACGGTTCCGATCCGGTCAACCCTGACCCACCTGATTTTCGAGAGTAACGACCATTTCGTGGTGCAGATGAAGCCGGCATGGTCCTCGGCGAGCCGAACGAAAACTTGTTTTTCAAAAACACTTGTGAGTGTCACTATCGTCACCTCCCGTGACCTTAGCCCCTGGTGTGCGATTCTCTCCTCATTGTTGGACCCCGGATGGCGCCGGCCCGTTCAGCAGGCGCTTGAGCGCATCCATCGATTTGCCGAAGTCTGCCCAATTCCCCTGCTGCATTGCTTTCTGAGCATCTTCGAACTGCGCTCTCGCCTGGCCCAATTCCGGTTGCGCGCCAGGCGTCTGCGCGGAAACTTGGGGTTGCTCCGTGCCGAAGACGGCTTGGATGGCTTCATCGAGGGTTGGCTCCATCGCCACCTTGTCCCCCGAGATCACGATGACGCGTTTGAGTTGGGGGAAGTCCGTTCCTTCCGCAGTGAGGTACAGCGGGACCACATACATAAAGGAGTTTTCGATCGGCACCGCGATCAGATTTCCGCGAATGACTTTCGACCCCTTTTGGTCCCAGAGGGTCAGTTGCGCCGCGATGGCGGTGTTTTGATCGATCATCGCCTCGATTTGCATTGGGCCGTAGATCAGTTTCTCTTTGGGAAGTTGGTAAAAGAGCATCTTCCCGTAGTCCGGGAAATCGCTCCTGGCGGCGAGCCAGGAGATCATGTTGTTTCGCTTCTGAGGCGTGAACGGCGTCATGAGGAGGTATTCGAGCTGATCGCTTCCGGGGAGCTTCATCAGAATGTAGTAGGGCTTCATGGGCGCGACCGTGCCCGCATAGTTCTCTTGGGGGAGCACCCACAGGTCCTCGCGGTTATAGAAGACCTGCGGAACCGTCATGTGAAATGTTCTGTACTGGTCGGCCTGGATGGAAAAGAGGTCCTCCGGATACCGCAGATGTGCTTTCAAGTCCGGCGAAAGCTGATTCAGGTCCAGGAAGACGCCCGGAAACGCACGCCGGTAGACTGCCATGACCGGGTCGTTCGGATCCATGACGTAGAACCGGACCGTTCCGTTGTACATGTCCACGACGACCTTGACTGAGTTTCGAATGTAGTTCAACCCGTCTTCGACGGCCCCCGCGTGGGGACTGGAGTAAGGGAAGTGATCGGAGACCGTGTAGGCATCCTGAATCCAGTATTGTTTGCCCTCGCTCACCACGGCGTAGGGATCCTGGTCGAGTTGCAAGAACGGAGCGATCTGCTGCACGCGCTCCTGGACGTTCCTCCAGATCTGAATTCTGCTCTGTGGCTGAAGATAGGAGGTAAACAGAATGTTGACGTCGGTCTGCGTCCAGGCGAACAAGAGCCGCTTCGACAAGCTGTCCAGCGGGATGCCACCGGTTCCAGCGTAACTGGTGTACACATTCTGATTCCCTTTCGGGTAGTCGAACTCTTTAGCGCCCGTCGCGACGATCCGATAGCCAGGCATCGCCTCGCCGTAATAGATGGCCGGCTGGTTTACGGTTAGGCCGTACGCGGACTCCGGCGGGATATTCTCAAGCACGTACTGCGGAAAGCCGTCCCCCATGGTCTTCGAGACGAAGCTCATGACCAAGCCGTAGCCGTGGGTGAACTGCAACTTCTGATTGACCCAGGTTTGGGCTTCCGCGGGAAGCTCCGCGGAGAGCTCGCGCGTCGAAAGCATCACCTGGTGATAACCATCCGGCAAGTGGTAGCGGTCCACATCCGCCTGGTAAAACTGATAATAGAGCCGTATTTCCTGGGCCTGTTGGTACATCTGCAGCAGCGGGCGCCAGTCCCACAGACGGATGTTCTGGATGGTGTCTTGATTTCTGGCAATTACCTCCGGCGTCAGGTCGGCCAATGCCGGATAGGACGTTTCCTGAATCGTGTCGAGGTTAAAGGCCTTCCGGGTGAACTCTATGTTGTTTTTGAGATACGGAGTCTCGCGCGCCAGCTCGTTCGGCTGCACCATGAATCTCTGAAAGAGGGTCGGAGCCATCCAAACGGCGACGAAATACAAGCCAACGTAAATTCCAGATGCAATCACGACCGCTCTGAGTCGCGGCCGGAAGATATTAAGCACCAGCAGCACGCATAGCGCCGCCGCGGCGCTTGTCATGATCCAGTAGGCGGTCCGGGTCACATGATCCGCTGTGTAGCCGGCGCCGTAAACAACTCCCTGAGTCGAGTAGAGGAGTTCGAAGTGGTCCAGATAGAAGCCCCATCCCCAACTGGCGACCAGGAAGAAGAGCAGACTGGACAGATGGGGAACAGCCTTCGCGCTCCAGCCCTGCAACGGTCTGCGGCGGCTGAACTCCAGCACGCCGAAGTACGCGTAGAAGACCAGGACGGCCAGGAGCGCGACCGCCGCCAACGTGGTCACGCTGCTTTGCAGGAGCTCGTAAAATGGCAGCCGGAATACATAGAACCCGGCATCGGCTCCGAAGAGAGGATCGGACAACCCAAAAGATCCGCCGTAACGAAAGCGAAGATAGGTGTCCCACTGCGTATAGAAGGTGACCGCGAAGAACAGAGCGGCGAAGGCGGCCACCGCTCCCATGACCAGTTTCAAAACTGTGGGAGAGATGTCGGTACCGAGTCTCGTAGCAAGGGCAGACTCGCTTTTCGAACCACCGGCACGAAAACTCGCGCCGTTTTTCGCGGCCAGGCGAAGATTGATCCAGAGGTACAGGGACACGGCAACGAAAGCCGCACAAAACAGCTCCCACTGCACCGAGAAGAGTGTCCAGAAGATGCCGGCGTAGCCGACTTGCCGCATCCACAGCCATTTCTGTATCACGCTGGGGATGAACGCCAGGATAGTGATCGCCGAGATCGTTCCAATAATCCCGAGTATCATTGGGCGCCCCACCCTTGGCGGGCCTATCTGGATCGGGTGCTGACTCCCGTTGCCACTCGGCGTTTCGTCCGCAAGTGGCCTTGACGGCTCGACGTGTAGTGGTTTCTCGATCAGGGTTTCGCCACTCCGCTCTGCTGCCGGGTTTGTCGCCAACTGCAGCATCCACGTTTTTAGACTGGCCATCTTTCCCGCTCCCTGTCGATTTCCGCAACTGCAATCAAAGATCCGTTCACGTTCACTCCCGCTGAGCGTTACGTCGAGGCGTGAGCATCCCTGCGCGGCTTTTCGTCAACAGCGTGCAGGTCCACCCTTTGGCTTGACCAAACACGGTCGATTGACCGCTAATGGTCATCATTCCTAACCATCGATCCGCAGGTGTCATTCTCCGGCTGACCCCTCAACAAATCCAGTGGCAAGAGCAGGACGAAGTGTGGGGGTCGGTAAACCATCTGGACCCACGCATGCACCAGATCCAATGTCACGAACAGAACGGCCGGGGAGGGCGAAGACAATGCTGACGAATCTCACATTTTTGAAGGGTCTTGTGATCCAGGCCACGGACGGAGAGCTTGGAACTGTAGATCAATTCTACTTCGACGATGAGACCTGGGCCATCCGGTATCTCGTGGTCGAAACAGGTGGCTGGCTTAGCGGCCGGCAAGTGTTGATCTCGCCATTCTCTATCCTCCATACCGACTGGCCAGCCAAGCGATTGGATGTGGCGCTGACGAAAAAGCAGGTCGAGAACAGCCCCGACATCAACACGCATCAGCCAGTCTCCCGGCAGCATGAGGCCGAATACAACCGATACTACGGGTACCCCTATTATTGGGGTGGTCCCTACATGTGGGGCCCATCGTACTTCCCGTCGGGCTTGGCCTTTCTAGCTCCTTCCACCGAGGCAGTGGCGGGCAGTATTCCCGATCAGTCTCCGGATTCGCATCTCCGCAGCACCGAAGGCATCAGCGGCTATCGCGTGGAAGCGACGGACGGGGAAATCGGGCATGTGGACGGGTTTGTCTTGGACGATGAAGCTTGGGCTATCCGCTACATTCAGGTGACAACGCGGAACTGGTTGCCCGGCAAGAAGGTACTGGTTTCACCCGGGTGGATTGAACGGGTCAGTTGGCCCGAATCTAAAGTGTGCGTCGCACTTTCCCGAGAAGCCATCAAAAGCGCGCCGGAGTACCTCCTGTCCAGGCCGATTACCCGGGATTATGAACACCGCCTCCATTTGCACTACGGCCGGCCGCCGTATTGGCTGCACGAAGCCGAACACAAAACCGCATTTTCATTGAGTGGCGCCTGATCACCCGCAACGGCATGACAATGCCAATCACCACGTTGTTTCTGGATGTCGGTGGGGTCCTGCTCACCAACGGATGGGACCACCACGCCCGCAGACGTGCCGTGAAGAATTTCAACCTGGATTGGGCCGCAATGGAAGAACGGCATCGCCTCACGTTCGAAATCCACGAAGAGGGTAAGCTCACTTTCGAGGAATACCTAAGCCTGGTCGTCTTTTACGAAAAGCGGCGGTTCACACGCGCCCAGTTTCGGCGCTTTATGTTCGCCCAATCGAAACCTTACGTCGAGATGATCGACCTGATTGCCCAGCTCAAGGCCCGGCATCGGCTGAAGATCGTCGTGGTCAGCAACGAATCGCGCGAAGTGAATGCATACCGGATTCGCAACTTCAAGCTGGATGGGTTCGTGGATTGTTTCATTTCCTCCTGCTTCGTCCACCTCCGCAAACCCGACTCGGAAATCTTTCGGCTTGCGCTGGACATCGCCCAGGCGCCAGCCCGGCAGGTCGTGTATATCGAAAACACACCAATGTTCGTCCAGATCGCGGAAGGTTTGGGGATTCGAAGTATCCTTCACACGGATTACAAGTCCACCTGCGCGAAGCTGGCTTCCTTCGGATTGCAGCATGACTAAGCCAAACATCCTGACGAGCATTCTCACGATCAATGGCGGCTCAGTGCGCCGCATTCTCAAAACCGACACATTGAACAAAGGATTGAACCATGAAAGCGAACACACTCACGTCTGAACCGCTCCACAAGAAGCACGACGCAGTGAACGAAAAGGAGCTAACCAGCAAAACCAATACGCTCACTCCGGAACTGCTCCAGAGGATCAACGCCTACTGGCGCGCCGCCAACTATCTGTCAGTCGGCCAGATTTACCTCTACGACAACCCGCTGCTGAAGGAGCCGCTCAAGCTGTCACATGTGAAGCCTTTGGTGGTCGGGCACTGGGGCACGACGCCGGGCCAGAACTTTATCTACGTGCATCTGAACCGGGTCATCAAGAAGTACGACCTGGACATGTTCTATATCGCCGGTCCCGGTCACGGCGGCCCTGCGATTGTGGGCAATGTTTACCTCGAAGGCACCTGGAGCGAAATTTATCCGAACGTCACGCAGGACGAAGCCGGCCTCAAGAAGCTTTTCAAGCAGTTCTCGTTTCCCGGAGGGATTTCCAGCCACGTTGCGCCCACGACTCCGGGGTCGATTCACGAAGGCGGTGAACTCGGGTACTCGATCAGTCATGCCTTCGGCGCCGCGTTCGACAATCCCGGGCTGATTGTTGCGTGCGTGGTTGGAGATGGCGAAGCGGAAACGGGTCCCTTGGCGACCGCCTGGCAGTCCAACAAGCTGCTCAACCCGATTAGCGACGGAGCGGTGCTGCCGATCCTGCACCTGAATGGCTACAAGATCAGCAACCCGACCGTGCTCGCCCGCATCGAGCATGAGGAATTGGAGCAATTCTTGCGAGGCTGCGGCTGGACGCCCCACTTTGTCGAGGGCGACGACCCGGAAACCATGCATCAACTCATGGCCGCTACTATGGAAACGGTTATCGAAGACATCCGGCACATCCAAAAGAATGCGCGGGACAATAACGACACCACTCGGGCGCGCTGGCCCATGATCGTCCTCAGATCGCCCAAAGGCTGGACGGGACCGAAAGTAGTCGACGGCCTGCAAATCGAAGGCACGTTCCGGGCGCACCAAGTGCCGCTGCTGGTGGACTCCGAGCATCCCGATCATGTCCAGCAGCTTGAAAGCTGGATGAAAAGCTACAAGGCTGAGGAGCTGTTCGATGCGAACGGCCGGCTCATGCCGGAATTGGCTGAGCTGGCGCCGAAAGGCAACCGGCGCATGGGCGCCAATCCACACGCCAACGGCGGCGTTTTGCTGCACGACCTGCGCATGCCGGATTTCCACGACCACGCGGTGAGTGTGCCTTCGCCCGGCGCCGTCAACGCACAAGACACGCTTGTGCTGGGCAGCTTTCTGCGCGACGTGGCCAAGCTGAATCAGGATCAGCGTAATTTCCGTATCTTCGGTCCCGATGAGACTGTCTCGAACCTCCTGGGCGCGGTTTTTGAAGTCACCAACCGTCAGTGGGACGCACGGAAAGTTAAGAACGATGAATTCCTCGCGCCCGCCGGACGTGTGCTGGACTCAATGCTCAGCGAGCACCAGTGCGAGGGTTGGTTGGAAGGATATCTGCTGACCGGGCGGCACGGGCTGTTCAACAGCTATGAGGCTTTCATTCGCATCGTCGACTCGATGTTCAGCCAGCACGCGAAATGGCTGAAGGTAACGTTGGAGCTGCCGTGGCGTCGCAAGATTGCCTCGCTGAACTATCTGCTCGCCTCCCACGTCTGGCAGCAGGATCACAACGGCTTCACGCACCAGGATCCTGGTTTTCTCGACCACGTGATCAACAAGAAGGCCGACATCGTGCGGATTTATCTGCCTCCGGACGCCAACTGTCTGCTGTCGGTGTTTGACCACTGCCTGCGCAGCCGGCATTACGTAAACGTGGTGGTTGCCGGCAAACACGCGCTGCCACAATGGCTGTCCATGGACGCCGCGGTGGTGCATTGCACGGAAGGAATTGGAATCTGGCAATGGGCCAGCAACGATCAGGACGCCGCCGAACCAGACGTTGTGATGGCTTCCTGCGGAGACACGCCGACGCTGGAGATTCTGGCCGCCGTTTCCATCCTCCGCGAACATTTGCTCCAACTGAAGATCCGCGTGATCAATGTCGTCGATCTGATGAAGCTTCAGTCGGAGAGCGAGCACCCCCACGGGCTTAGCGACACGGATTATGATTCGCTGTTCACCAAAGACAAACACATCATCTTTGGCTTCCACGGATACCCATGGCTGGTACACCGCTTGACCTACCGCCGGACCAACCAAAATCTCCACGTCCGCGGCTACAAAGAAGAGGGCACAATCACCACGGCGTTTGACATGAGAGTGCAGAACGACCTCGACCGCTTCCACCTGGTGCAAGACGTGGTGGATCGCTTGCCGCACTTGGGCTCCAAGGGGGCGTACCTGAAGCAGATGATGCAGGACAAACTCATCGAGCACAAGCACTACATCGACAAGCACGGTGAGGACTTGCCGGAAATCCGCAACTGGAAATGGAGCGCCGCCAAATGAATACGCAAGAGCTTGTGGATACCGCGAGGAACCGCAATCGGGCCGCGCGCTGGGGTGAATATAACGCCGCGATGCAATACCGGAGACCATCGCACAATTCGCGAAACCTGCGGCCTAGCAAAGAGCGAGGGATAAGAAGGCAACTGAAAAAATGAATGAGAGCAACTACCGTCACCATGGGAACGAAGGGCCGGATACAGGCGGCGCTCATCCTAATGCCCATGACGACCCGCGTCCCTACTGGAGGCGAGCGCATCATGACTGGCGTGTGTGGGTCGGCTTGGTTTTTATGTTCGCGGCGATAGCGATCTATGTGCTGAGCGACGATTTGAGGTTTCTGCCGCACATCTAAGACGCCCCGTGGGGCGACAGTAACAGGAGAAAGTCATCATGACACCAACTGCAGACAAGGCTGAGGCGAAGTCCCCAAAGCCCGAAACCAAGCCAGAGCCCAAGCCTGAACCCAAGGACGATCTGAAAACCCTGCCCATGCCGGAAGTGGAGAAGCGGTTGGGATCGTCGGCCGAAGGCCTCACTCAAGCCGAGGCGCAGAAACGGCTGGCCCAATATGGGCCCAACGAGATCACCGAGAAGAAGATCAATCCATTTCTGAAATTCCTCACCTATTTCTGGGGCCCCATTCCGTGGATGATCGAAGTGGCGGTGATCCTGTCGGGCGTGGTCCGGCACTGGCCGGATTTCTTCATTATCCTGGTTTTGCTGCTTTCCAACGCCGTGGTCGGATTCTGGGAAGAACGGCAGGCGGGCAACGCCATCGCTGCCCTGAAGGCCAAGCTGGCGATCAAAGCCAAGGTCAAGCGCGATGGTAAGTGGACCGATCCGGCGGCGCGTGAGTTGGTGCCGGGCGACGTCATCCGCCTGCGCCTGGGTGACATTGTCCCGGCCGATGCGCGCTTGCTGGCAGGCGACCCGCTAGAGGTTGATCAATCCGCTTTGACCGGCGAATCCTTGCCCGCCGAGCGTAAACCCGGCGAGGCGGTGTTTTCGGGATCGATTGTGCGCCGGGGCGAAATCGAGGCGATGGTGTACGCCACCGGTGCGAAGACGTACTTCGGGAAGACGGCGCAACTGGTGCAGGAGGCGCACACCGTCAGCCATTTCCAGCGCGCCGTGCTCAAGATTGGCGATTACTTGATCATCCTCGCGGTGGCTCTGGTGGCGGTGATTATTATGGTCGCGCTCTTCCGCGGCGACCCGATCCTCTCCACGTTGCAGTTCGCCTTAGTCCTGACCGTGGCCGCGATTCCTGTGGCCATGCCCACGGTGCTGTCCGTGACCATGGCGGTCGGCGCGCGTCTACTGGCAAAAAAAGAAGCGATCGTGACCCGTCTGTCTGCTATCGAGGAGCTAGCCGGCGTGGACATTCTCTGCTCGGACAAGACCGGCACTCTGACCCAGAACAAGCTGACCCTGGGCGATCCATTCACCGTGAATGGGATTCCCGCCGATCAAGTCATTCTCTGGGCGGCACTCGCTTCGCGCGCGGAAGACAAGGACACCATCGACCTCGCGGTGATCGGCGGCGTGAAGGACGACAAGGCGCTGAAGAGCTGTCAGGTGCTCCATTTCCAGCCGTTCGACCCGGTGCATAAACGCACCGAAGCCACCGTCAAAGGCGCGGATGGAAAACAGTTTTTCGTGGCCAAGGGAGCGCCACAGGTCATTCTGGAGATCTCGACAAACGTGGGAGAAGTAAAGCCCGCCGTCGAACGCGCGGTCAATGAATTTGCGGGGCGCGGCTTCCGTTCCTTGGGAGTGGCCCGGGCGGATCAGGAAGGCAAGTGGCAGTTTGTGGGCGTCTTGCCGTTGTTCGATCCTCCGCGCGAGCAGGCCAAGGCAACCATTGCGAAGGCGCGGGAGATGGGTGTCAGCGTCAAAATGGTCACGGGCGATCAAACCGCTATTGCCCGGGAAACGGCCCGGCAACTGGGAATGGGCACGAACATCCTGGATGCCAGCGGATTGGGCGACACCAAGCGTCGCGAGACGGCGGAGTCGGCGGAGGCCATCGAAAAAGCAGATGGATTCGCCCAGGTATTCCCCGAACATAAGTTTCATATTGTGGATGTGCTCCAACAGCGCGGCCACATTGTCGGGATGACCGGTGACGGCGTGAACGACGCCCCCGCTCTGAAGAAAGCCGACTGCGGCATCGCCGTTTCGGGCGCGACGGACGCGGCGCGTGCTGCGGCCTCCATCGTGCTGCTGGCGCCGGGCCTATCGGTGATCATCGACGCCATTAAGGAGAGCCGGCGCATCTTCCAGCGGATGAACAGCTACGCGATCTACCGCATCGCCGAAACGCTGCGCGTGCTGTTCTTCATGACGCTGGCGATCCTGGTGTTCAACTTTTATCCGCTGACAGCGGTGATGATCGTGATGCTGGCGTTGCTCAATGACGGGGCCATCCTGTCGATTGCCTACGACAACGTTCATTACAAGGACAAGCCCGAGGCCTGGAACATGCGCCTGGTGCTGGGAATTTCCACGGTGCTGGGCGTTATCGGCGTCATAGCCGCGTTTGGCCTGTTCTATCTTGGCGAGCGCGTATTCCACCTCGACCGTGCGCACATCCAGACGCTGATGTACTTGAAGCTGTCCGTGGCCGGACATCTCACGATTTTCCTGACGCGCACGCGCGGCCCGTTTTGGTCCATCCGCCCTGCGCGGATTCTTTGGGCAGCCGTCCTCGGCACGCAAACAGTTGCGACTCTGATCGCCGTGTATGGGCTGTTTATGACTCCCCTCGGCTGGGGCTGGGCGGCGTTCGTTTGGGGCTACGCTCTAGTTTGGTTCCTGGTCAACGACCGCGTGAAGCTGCTCGCCTATCGGATTTTTGACCCCACGGAACCCCCGTTGTTGGCCAAGAAACTGGCCAAGAAGGAGGAGGACCTTACTTCACGGATCGCCGCGCGGGCCTATGAACTTTACGAGAAACGGGTCCGGGGCGAAGGCCAGGAAGATCAAGACTGGCTTGAGGCGGAGCGGGAAATTCGAACCGAACGGGCGGGACCGAAGGGATCAAGATGAAAATCAATTCTAAAGACTTCCGTGTCCCGCCGGGAAAAGCGGTCAACCTCAACAGATGGCCGACGATCGTGAAGCCCTTTTGCAAGTCGAAGGAGGACTATCAAAAGCTCCTGGGAGAACACGTTGAGAAGCTGAGCGCATTGCAACAGCTTCACTACGCGTCCAACCGCTATGCGCTGCTGCTGATTTTTCAGGGGATGGACGCCGGCGGCAAAGATGGCGCTATCCGTCACGTCATGTCCGGCGTCAACCCGCAAGGCTGCCAGGTTTTCAGTTTCAAACAGCCCAGCGCTGACGAACTGGAACACGATTTTCTCTGGCGCACGACGCGCTGTCTGCCGGAACGCGGGCGGATCGGCATCTTCAACCGTTCTTATTACGAGGAAGTGCTGGTCGTTCGCGTGCATCCGGAAATTCTCCGCAACCAGGGACTGCCGGAGGAACTGCGCGACGAGAAAACCGTTTGGAAGGAGCGTTATCGTTCCATCGTCGACCTGGAGAGCCACCTCTATCACAACGGAACGCGGATCATTAAAGTCTTCCTCCACCTTTCGAAGGACGAGCAAAAAAAGCGGTTCCTCGCACGCATAGATGAGCCTGACCATAACTGGAAATTCAGCCTTGCGGATATTCACGAACGGAAATATTGGAAAGATTACATGCAGGCTTATGAGGAGTGCCTGAGCGCGACCAGCACCCATCACGCGCCCTGGTACGCCGTCCCAGCCGATGACAAAGAGAATGCCCGATTGATTGTTTCCCAAATTATCCTGGACACGCTCGGCGATCTGAAAATGGCCTATCCCAAGACCAGCCCGAAACGCCGGAGGGAATTGGAATCCATCCGCAAGCTGCTGACGAGGTAGAGCATGGCTTGCAGATCGCTTGGACCCAACGGGCGTCCAGGTCTGCCGTCGGCTGCGAGCGTCAGCGCCGCGATTGGCGATGCGCACTGCCGCCCAGTCCGCCGAGATCGATAATCACCGCGAGCAGCAGCCAGACCAAGTTGATTCCCGCCGTGGGCATGCCGCTGTTCAGTTCCCATGCATAAACCAGCGTGGTGAGCGGCAGGAAAAGGAAGCCGAGTACCGGCACCAGCAGACCATTGTGGAATGCGTGCTGCAGGTAGGTCGAGAAAAACCACAGCAAGGCCAGCGCGATGCGCGGGAACAACAGAATGGCGAACAGGAGCAGGCAAGGCATAGTGGTAGTGTCCCATCTCGGAATGTCGTCTGCCCGGTGCAGATCGCGCCTTCACACCGGGTTATAACATCGTATACTCAGCTAGGTATGAACGTCGAACACTTCAAAGAGCGGCTGCGCGAGAAAGAACGTGAACTTCAATCCAGTCTCGCGGGACTGGAAGGCGAGGCGCGCGCTTCGGGAGAGTCTGAAGTCAGAGATGCTACCGACGACGCCACCTCCTCGGAAGAGACCTCGGAATCTCTCGATGAGGGCGCCTTGGTGTCCGGGACGCTGGAGCAGGTGCGGGACGCGCTGCGCCGTCTCCACGACGGTAGCTACGGCAGGTGCACGGTGTGTGGACGCCCGATTGAGCAGGCGCGTCTGGAAGCTGTTCCTTGGACGCCCTACTGCATGGCAGATCGGGAGAAGCAAGGCGGAAAGGCTCGTCAAGATTCGAACCTTTAGCCGCTGCCTGGCCGAGGTGGTCCTTTTTAAGTGCGCGCGTCCTTAGGTGCGCGCATGGAGCCGAAGCGGCAGGCGTAAGCGCGGGTGAACTCGGCGCCCAGATAAAGAACCTGCGCGGAATAATATACC